>PFUG01000446.1 GCA_002789955.1 Deltaproteobacteria bacterium CG_4_9_14_3_um_filter_63_12
CGACACGTGGTGCAGGACCTCGCCTGCGACCGCTTCGGCAACGTGCTCGAGTCCATCGATTTCGCCGACGACGCCACCTCAGACGACGACGTCTATGCCCGCGTGGTCTACGAGAATCGTGCTGCCGACTGGCTCATCGGGCTGCCCACCGAGCTCGAGGTCCGGGCCGGACACGCGGGGGGCGACCTGCTGAGGTCGCGGCAGGGGACCTACGGCTCGAACGGCGAGCTGACCAGCATTTCCATCGACACGGGCGACGGTCTGGCGACGACCCAGCTCGATTATGACGCCTACGGAAACGTCGTCCGAAGTGTGTCGCCCAAGAACCAGGCAAACCAGTCCCAGACCCTCCGCTTACGACAATGACGCGCTAAACCCTGGGCTGTGGCTCGTCCGTCTCCTCGCAGGAGGCTCCAATGCCCGCGATCCCGACGCCCGCAAGTGCAGCCTCGATCAGGAAGTTGCGGCGGCTGAGGATCGCCTCGCTGTCATCGCTGGGCCGGTCGGATCCCTCGGTCGGCTTGCGTTCGTCGCTCAAGTCTCCCCTTATTCGTCGTCCGCCCTGCTCGCCGAGTTCCCCTCCAAGCCAGGCGATACCTTTGCGCTCGAACAGTGTTGCCGACTTCGCGCGTCGAAGTCCAGCATGACGTGTTGAGCCACGAAGGGGTCGAGCTCACGGGCGCTGCCGAGCACCCATTGTGCGGCGGCGCCGCAGCCGCCGAGGCAGCGCTTGGCGAGGGGACAAGGGAGGCAGAACTCGGGGATCGAACTTCGGAAGGCCAAGGTGCTGTCGAGTTCTGTGAGGCTCTGGGCTTCCAGAACTTCGATGGGACCGACGGAATCGCGCTGCAGGGTGCAGAGGCGCAGGCGCCCGTCGGTGCCAATTGCGGGTTCGCTGTTTTTGGCGCCGGCCGAGCAATGGCCAAACTTGATGTGGGGATAGAGCTGCGTGTCGACCACGCAGGGCGGGATCGGCATGGTGCAGAAGACCTTCTGCCCTCGCTCGGTGGCGGAGCGTTCGGCGGCCTCGAGGGCTTCGACTACCTGTGACCGCGTCGGCATCAGCTCGTGCAGGGCGGCCGTCGAGTAGCCGCTGGGGTTGAAGCGGTTGAAGGCGACCTGTCGCACTTCGTAGCCCGCGAACTTCTCGAAGATGGCAGCGGTCTCTTGAAAGTTCTGAGCGGTGCAGAGGAAGGAGCCGCCCGTCGGTATGCCAGCCTTGGTCAGCGCTTCGAGGGCGCGAGTGACATGCTCGAACGAGCCCGCGCCGCAGTGCAGGTCGTGGGTCGCCGCGCAGGCTCCGGCGAGGGTGAGCTGGACGCTGAGGAGATGCCCGTAACCGCTCAGTCGTTCGACGTCGGCGGCGCAGATTCGGCCGCCGTTGGTGATAATCACGACGCCGAGGCCAAGCGCGGCGATGAGCTCGATGAGCTCGTGCAGATCCGGCCGCAGGAAGGGCTCACCGCCGGTGAGGGTGACGTGCCGCAGGTCGCCCAACCTGGCGAGGTCAGTGAGCAGAAGCCGCAACGCGTCGAGGTCGAGCTCGCCCATGACATCGGGGTCGTTGCGCCAAGCGTTGTAGCAGTACGAGCAGCGCTGGTTGCAGCGGGCAGTCAGCTCGATGGCCACGGAGCGGAAGCTCATTGGGGCTGGATCCTCCGTGGCCGATCGCGCGTATGGACGCGATTTGGCTGGTTTCGAGCCACCTAGGTGGCTCGAAGCGAGCCACCTCTGTTCCGAGTACCGCGCGAAAATCCGATCGCGGTGTCAGGGGTGCAGCGCGAACATCACGTCGATCGAGGTGATGATCCCGACCATCTCGCCGGCGTCATTCACCACGAAGAGTCGGTGGGTTTTGAGCAACAGCATTTTGGTGACCACCGTGATGGCAGCAGTCCTCATGCTGACGCTGTTGACCTCGGAGTGCATGACCTCCCAGACGTGCATCGCTGCAAAGGCCTGGATGTCCGACCACGAGTCTGCTCCCCAAGTGTTGATTGAGAGGAGCCCCGAGCCTTCGTTTGCATGGTTCGAGAAGGGTGGGAACCCAAAGCGTTGGCACATGACCAAGAAGAGATCCCCCTGGGAGAGGAAGCCCACCGGCTTCTTCTTCTCGTCAATCACGGGGATCGCGTTGAAGCCGCCGCTCAACAAGGTCATCGCCTTGCTGACCACATCGTCGGAGCGAATGGAGACCGGGTTCGAGGTCATCAAGTCGGCCGCCGTCGAGGCGGCGAGGGTGAGCTGGCTGGTCCCTTTGGCCACTGGACTTTCCTGGGTCCAACTGCCGGAGGTCGTTCGCTTCGGGATTTCAACTCGTTCGTTATTCGAGGAGTTCACTGTGTGTCTCCTGTCGTGGCTATTCTGAAGCCATCCTACTCAAGGCCGAAGACATGGCGGAGTGATGACTCGAACCCCTGTCGACGACTGCATTATTGCTCATTCATCGCGAGCCAACGCACCGGTATCCACCAAACCCCACGTTGGATGAACGGTGCTTCATTCAATCTAGCACGGGGTGGACTCCAGTCTGAAAGGAAAATTGCACCCCTTTTCTGAATTCATGGAGAGGCTGTCGTTTGGATCTACGCGATGCCAGCTCAGTCCTCGACCAAGACCTCGACCCATCCGCTTTTGATGCGGGTCTTGTAGGTCTTGACATCAAATCCGTCCGCCGTCTTGCACACACCGGTCTTGAGGTGGAACTTCCAATCGTGGCGGTTGCAGATGACCAAAAGGCCCCGCACTTTTCCCAGCCCCAGTGAACCATCCGCGTGGGGGCACTGGTTGGCGGTCGCAAAGAACTGGTCGTCGGTTCGGTAGACGGCGATCTTCTTGCCCTCGATCTCACAGATCCGAGCGGTCTCCTCTCGCAGCTTCTTCTGCTCGACTGCAGGTACCCAGCGGCCTTCACTCATCCCCACTCTCCTTTACTTTTCCAACGACACGTCCGGACGAGGCTTGGGCGGGCGCAGCACGCTGCGCCCCTACGCCTGGCTCTACTCGCTCCTCGCCTCTTACTTCATCACCACACGCCGCGCGACAATCCGAGTGTGTGGCGCCGCGTTGACACCTCTGGTACGGTCGGTCCCCTGCCCTCCGCCCATGAGTTCGACCATGAAAATACTCCTCGTCAACCCGCGTTGGGCTGGCTTCGGCAATCGAAAGAAGGTGAAAGTTCGCGAAGAGGAGGTCGAGCCCCTGACCCTCGGCATCATCGCCGCACTCAGTCCCGGCCACGACGTCACCATCCTCGACGAGAACGTGCGGGGCGTGCGGTTCGGCCGCGAGTGGGACCTGGTCGGCATCACCGCCACCACCTTCACCGCCCCACGCGCCTACGAGATCGCCGAACGCTTCAGGGCTTTACGGATTCCCGTGGTCATGGGCGGCGTGCACGCCTCGATGATGCCGCAAGAGTGCCTGCTGCACTGCGACGCCGTGGTGCGTGGAGAGGCCGAGCCCGTCTGGCAGACCGTGCTCCAAGACGTACAGGATCGCGCGCTGAGGCCCTTATATGAGGGCGGTATGCTCACCGATATGAGCCAGATCCCCATTCCTCGACGCGACCTCTACTCCCGCTCCAACGCTCAGGCCGTCTACGTGCAGTTCAGCCGTGGCTGTGGCTGGACCTGCGAGTTCTGCTACCTGCAGTATGTCAAATGGGAGCAACACCGCATGCGTCCCATCGAGCAGATCGTCGACGAGGTGAAGGACATTCCGCAGCCCTATCTTCTCATCGTCGACGACAACCTGTTCATCGACCGCGCCTACGCCCTGCAGGTCTTTGAGGCGCTGACCCCGCTGAGGAAGTACTGGTGGGCCCAAGCGCCCACCACCATCGGCGACGACGACGAGCTCCTCGCCGCCGCCTATCGGTCGGGTTGCTTCGCGCTGAGCATCGGATTCCAGACCGTCAACAACTCGTCGCTGCAGTTGGCGCAGGTCGCTCAAAACCGCATCGAGTACTACGCCAAGCTCGTGCAGAACCTACACAAGCACAAGCTCCTGGTCGACGGCACCTTCATCTTCGGCTTCGACACTGACACGCCCGCCATCTTCAAGGACACCGTCGATTCCATTCGCGCTTTGCAGCTCGACGCGCACACCTTCTACATGGTCACGCCCTACCCCGAGACGCCGTTCTACCGCCGCCTCGAGGCCGACGGGCGCATCGTGGACAAGAACTGGGCGCACTACGACTGGGATCACGCCGTCATCGAGCCCAAAGGCATGAGCGCGCAACAACTCACCGACGGGGTCAAGTGGGCCTACGACACTATGGACGCCGGGCAGTGGCGCTGGGTGGCGCAACAACTCCAGCACAACGCCTGGGTCTTGCGCCGCTCTCCGAAGCTGGCGGCGTTCCTGCTCAGGCAGAACCTGCCGCAGCGCTACGCCGTCGACTACTGAGTGGTCTTCACCAGTGTCGGAATCGAAACGACGACCGGCCGCGCAAAGAAGCGGTTGGCAAAACTGTTGAGCAGGACGAGCCCCAGCAGCTCTGTCGTCTCGTGGGCTAGGGAGCCCACGTAGACTTGCGGAATGAAGCCGTAGGCGATGCCCTCCATATGGCTGAACCCGACCACTCCCACGGCGCACACCGCCAACTGGATGGAGCGGCGGGGGGCGACGCGGAAGGAGGTTGCAAACGCGCCCAGCGACAGGACGAGTGCCAGCAATGGCAGGTGTCGCCAGTCGACGAGGGCCATGTTCGAGGGAATGACGAAGTAGAGCTGCGCCTGGGTCCAGTGGGGAATGACGCTCTCGAGCCAGCCGGCAGCGGTCTTGTCGAAAAACGCGTTCCAGCTGTCGAAGGGAAGCGCGACGGCGGCTGGGTCGGCGACGAGGTCATGGACGGGCAAGAACATGGGCGGCAAGCACAGCAAGATGAGGAAGACCAAGAACCAACGCCAGGTGCCGTGAAAGTTGCACGGCAGCCCGACTCGCAGCGAGCAGCCACCGCAGACGTCGAGGCTGCAACAGGGTTTGTCCTGGTTGAGGTAATGCAGGACGCGCGAATCCAGGGCCAGGAAGACGCCCCAAAAGATGAGCCCTGCGCCGATGCCGCTGGCATAGCTGTGAAACATGCGCAGAAGCGGGTGCGAGATGTAGAGAATGTAGAGCTCAACGGCGCAGGTCAGCTCTGAGAGCAAGAACAGAAAGAGGCCCAAGACCATGGCGCGGCCTGCCTCTCGGTGAGGTTCGCCGACCAAGCCAGGGAGCTTGCGGGGGTCGCCACGCAACGCTCCTGCGAAGCGCCAGATGAGCCAGATCGTCACCAGTGTGACGCCGGTCTTCATCACGCCGACCGAGAGCAGGCCGAGCAGGAAGCCACCGAAGTACATGGTCGTCTCCAATCGGTTGGTCGTCGAAAGTGGTCAGGATCTTGAGAGACTCGCCCTCTGGATAGCTGGATGGACCGGCGATCACCAAAAGATGGTAGTTGGTTCCGCCATATTCGTTCGCCATCGTGCTTGCGGTCTGGTCTGGGTGCCAGCTTATTAGACGGCTTCGGGCCTGGCGTGCGCGGGGGGTGGTTCGGGCCTGGCGTGCGCGGCGAGCGGTTGGGGGGCTGGCGTGCGGGGGGCGGTTCGGGGTTGGGGATGTCTCGCGCTCAGCGGCCAGCAAGAGCAATCTCACTTCGAGTCCAGCCGTCGGGGCCATTCTCGATCTCCATGGTGGGCCAGAAGGTGAGGTCCAACTTCAAGGTTTCCATGTCGGTCTGGTCACTGAGGTCGATGGTCTCGAGCCGCACGGAGGCTTTGTCCTCGAGTCCCTCGATCGCGGCGACGAAGGCGTCGAGGTCGGGCGTCGGGATGCCGTTCATCGCGACGATGCGGTCGGTCGGACTCAGATCGAACCGCCAAGCCGGACCGCCTTTCCAGCTCAGGGCCACGTAGACGCCTCGGCGCTCGAGTCCATGGCTGTAGCCCACTTCGTAGTGGGGCTCGTGGAGCAGCGCACCAGACCAGTACAAGACGCGCTCGACGCCGCGATCGGCGAGCTCGACGGTGCGCAGTTCGACGGTGAGGACCGTGCGGTCGCGCAGGAGCTCGACCTCGACCTCGTCCTTGCCCTGAATCGCCCGCTCCACGTCGGTGAAGCGCGTGACGACCTGCGAGTCTATGGACAAGACGATGTCTCCTCCCTCGAGGAGGTCGAACGCGTCGCTGTTGCGATCGCTGCGCACGACGCTCAGGACTTGCAGGCGCTCGGGGTCCTTGTCGAGAACCCGCTGGACCCACTCGTCCGAGAGCCCTTGGTCGCGGGCGTCGACCAAGGTGTTGGCGTTGAACTCGATGCCGAGAGTGCGGATGGCGACGGGCTCTGTGGCCTCAAGGCGCTCGACGATGGGCAAAATCACGTCCGAGGGGATGGCGCGCGTAATGGAGCCGTCTTTGCCGCCGCTGAAGTTGTGAAAGAAGCCCCAGAACGCCTGGACACGGCCCTTCTCGTCGATCAGCACGCCGCCCTTCGAGGGTGTGGTGTCCGTCAAGGAGAGCACATCGAGGTTGGTGTCCCGAAACTCGGGTCGTGTGGTGTTGAAGCCGAGATTGATGGGGCGGAAGCGCTCGACCTTGGTCTCGAGGCTGACGACCTGGTCTCTGGCGTCGAGGCCGACGAAGAGCGACTCGTCGCCCTCGCCCAAGGCACGAGGGCTGAAGACCGCGGACACGAAGTCATTGGAGTCACCGAGTGCAGCGGGGTCGTAGCTGACCACGGCCAGGTTGTGCAGCGGGTGGACGAACTCGACGTGGCCAGGGATACGCAGGATGTTTCCAAAGGTCAGCTCGACGTCGCCGAGAGTGATTGGGGCGGTCGAGCGATCGACCAGCACCAACCCCTTCTTGGCGTCGATGATGAGGCCGGTGCCGCTGAAGTTGGACGACCACACCCCTTCGACCTTGTAGGGGACGTCGAAGTCGACGGCGACTAGGCTCTTGGCGATCTGGTCCACGCGTTTGCTGCGGGTGCTCGAGGCTTTGAGGAGGGCTCTCGCAGGCACAGCGTCTAGCGAGGCAGAGTCGAGGTCCGGTGGAGGGTCTTGGCCATCCACGCAAATCCACGTGCCCGCTGCGTCGTCGCGACGACACCGCTCGATGGGGAACCACTTGCGGTCGAGCTTGGCGACCACGGTGTTCTCGGTCTGTGGTGGCTCGATCTTGCGGTAGCGAACGGAGAGCTTGTCGCCATCTCGGTGCCGATTCAGGACGTCCCAGAGCTGGTCTAGGTTGGTCATGGGCTCGCCGTCGATGCTGAGCAGCATCGAGGTGCTGTCCATGCCTGCGGCGTTGAGCATGTATCCTGTTCGCGTGACAATCAGCCCCTCGAGCGGCAGGTTGTAGGAGCGGGCCATCTGTAGGCTGACGGGGTGCACGACGGCTCGGCTGAAGTCGACGTATTCACTGGGCATGCTGGCGTTCAGGTCGGCGACGACGAGCTCGACGGAGCGCCGCTCGCCGCCGCGTTCGACCTCGACGAGCACGGTCTGGCCAACGTTCTCATCGAGGAGCTCGTCGAGGCGGAAGAAGTTGACGACGTCTTGCCCTTGGATGCTCAGCAGGATGTCTCCCGCCTGCAGCTTCCCGTCGGCGGCGCCGCCCAAGATCACCTGGCTCGCGACGAGCATGCCATCGGTGTCGGGGTGGTTCTGTCGCACGCTCTCCTCGGTGACGGCGTCGAGATTGAGCCTCCGCAGCTCGTTAAAGGGCTCGTAGCCAAAGATCGTGTGGAGCCCGCCGCGGGTGATGGGGGTGCCCTCTTGGATGTGGGCCAGCGCTCGCACCGCGCGATCCAACGGCAGGTAGAACGACGACGCGGCGTTACGGCTGGCGCCGGCGTTGAGCGCAACGACTTGTCCGTGGATGTCGACAACCGGCGAGCCCGAGGAGCCGCCCGAGGTAGAGGAGGCGGCCTGGTAGTAGAACGTGTTGAAGTCGTTGTACTCGCCGCGGCCGTAGGAAGGAGCCATGCGATCGAGGCGGGCCATGGTGCCGCTGAGGATGGAGACCTGCTCACCGGCGTCGTTGCCGATGACTCGGATGTCGATGCCGACCTTGATGGCCTCTGGAACCAAGGGCAACTCGCACAGCTCTTGAAACTGCACAGCCTTGGGATCGAAGCGGTAGAACGCGAAATCGTGGACTGGGTCGCGGTAGACGGGGGTGAGCTCGACCTCCTCTTTGTTCCCGAAGATGGCCTCGGCGACGACGGGGCCTGGCGTCATGAGGTGACGGTTGGTGAGCACCAGTCCGCGCTCCTTGTCGACGATGAAGCCCGTACCACCACTGGATTTGGCGGTCTCCGTGTCGAAGGAGCGCGTCAGCGTCATGCGCAGGGTGACCACGCACGGGACCACTTTCTCCAGCGTGTTCTCCCAGCTCGGCGCGGGCTGTGGCGTCACCTCTGGGGTTTCGGGCTTCAGAGGGGTGCAGCTCGCTGCGACACAGGCCGCGACGAGCAGAGCGACGAGCGCTTTGGTTGACCGAAGAGAAACAACGTTTGCGGGGCCGCTGAGCATGGTCTGTTTCACCGATCGCGCACAGGCAAGCAGCTGGCTCGCTTCGAGACCGCTTGATGCCGAGTAGCGCTGTGTGCACCCTCGCGTCCTGCAATCAGCACAGGGCCGCATGGCGTCTTTGTCGTAGGCCGGTAACGGGTAGCAGGGCGGCGCCTCGCTTGCAATGGGTCGCCGGTGGACGACGCTCGCGAGCGGTCATCGCGTTTGTTCTCGGGCGGAACGCAAGGTGACCGTTCGGTCAGTAAACGGCCAATGGCTGGACCGCTCGCATCGCAGCCTTGACCTTGGCGAGCAACGTCCGCGGCCCGTAGGGCTTGGGCAAGACGAGATCCACGTCCGTCGCTTCGATGTCGTCGAGCGCGCCGTCTGAGTAGCCGCTGCTCATGATGACGGGCAGCCGAGGATATCGAGCTCGAATTTCCTTGAACACCTCGACGCCGTTGCGGTGTGGCATCACGACGTCGAGGAGGCAAAGGTCGATTTCGTCCTGGTGTTCGGCGAAGACCTTGGACGCCTCTTCGCCATCTCTGGCAAGAAGCACGGAGTACCCACCTCGTTCGAGGATCCTCTTGGCCAGCGAGCGAACCATGGGATCGTCTTCGGCAATGAGGATCGTCCTTGGCTGAGCCGAGGGTTCGTGCTCTGGCTCGTCGTAGGCGACAGGGACTTCGACGCCTCTCATCACGGGCAACGCGCAGGTCACCGTCGTCCCTCGGCCAGGCTCGCTCACCAGTTCCACGAATCCTTTGTGCTGCGTGACGATCCCATAGACGATGGCCAAGCCCAGGCCGGTCCCTTCCCCTTCGGGCTTCGTGCTGAAGAACGGCTCGAACACACGCTCGAGGTGAGTGGGGTCGATACCGACTCCATTGTCCTTGACCTTCAGAAGCAGGAACTCTCCTGGTTTGGTCCAGGGACGCAGGCGGAGGTCTTGCTCGGAGAACGTGACGACCCGAGTCGACAGCTCGAGGACTCCGCCCCTGGGCATCGCGTGTTTGGCGTTCACGCAGAGGTTCATGAGCACTTGCTCGAGCTGCACGTAGTCGGCGTAGATCAAACAGGCGTTTGCGCGCGGATCGGGTGCGAAGCCGACCTCGATGTTCTCGCCGATGATACGCCTCAAAAGCCTGACGCTGTTCGAGGTGACCTGGTTGAGATCGACGGGCCCCATCGCCAGGGCTTGATTCTGGCTGAAGGAGAGCAGCCGCCGAACCAACGCGACACCAGATTCACAAGCCTCGGCGACTACGACCAGATCGTCGTGCGCCTTCGCATCGGCCGGGATGTCTTCCAAGGCGAGGTCGAGATGCCCGAGCATGAGCTGCAAGAGGTTGTTGAAATCATGCGCGATTCCTCCGGCGAGTTGGCCGATGGCGTCCATCTTCTGGGACTGTCGCAGTTGGGCTTGCAGCCTGTCGCGTTCCCGTCCTCGTTCGAGGGCTTCGAGCTCATAGGCCGACTGAATCGCAGCGACCTCCATGACCAACATGGGCAAGGCCCCGTCCAAGATGGGCTGCTTGTAGAGCACGGCGAGCAGTCCGAGCGCCTTCCCGTCCGAGTCACAGAGCGGCGCGCCGACGTAGGCCTCGATGCCCATGGCGACCAAGAGCGTGTCCAAGGGAAAGCGCTCCTGGACCGCACTGCCAAAGAGACACACCTCGGGACTGAGCACGTGTTCGCAGGGAGTCCCGGCCAGGTCGTAGGAAAAATTCTCCAGCATCCGGTCTTCGCCGAAGACCGCCAGCGTCGATACGCGGCCCGCGTCGTATGCGCCGACGAAGCAGTAGTCGGCCTCGAGAGCCCGTGTGAGGTGCTCGACTAGGTCGGGAAAGTAGTCGCCGTACCGAGCCGAAGAGACCGCCTTGGCCAGGTTGATGAGCGCCGCTGCGGCGCCTTCCCGACCGATGACCACGTTCTCTTCAGGTTCACCTTCTCCAGACAACCACGGATTTTTACTGACAACAGCAGGTCCAAGCTTTGTGTCGGAGTCACCAGATCGCTCGCTCATAGGACCGACCTCTCTCACTGTGCGGCGCTTCCTCAGGGGCTCTCGGGACGTAAACCCTCCCACCACTTCAAAGAACTCACGCCTCATGACGTTGGCGGCTTGTGGTGCTCTATTCTACGCTGTCGAAAGCGAATCTTTTGCGCCCAGAAGTGCCCGATCAAATCGGGACGCTCCACCAATTATGGATCGTGCATAGCAAGTTTTTTTCCCCTGAGCTACAACGAAATTTCGGACCGGACAGGCTGCGTCCATTGCGTTCGCGACGGTGTTCCGGAACGGTGCACTTTCACTCAGACACCCCGTCGGAGACGACATGACTGCCGCGCGCCCCACCTTGAACTTCGTCAGCATCTTTGTCCGGGACGTCGCCGCCGCGACCGCCCGCTACGTGCAGCTCTTCGGCATCGAGCCCACCGAGCTCCATGGCGCGCCCCCAGTTCACCCTTTCGGCGACTCCCCACCAGTGGTATTCGAACTCGGGACGGTCGCGTTCGCTCTCTACGAGTGCGCGCCGGCTCGCGGGACGCATCCTGGAGACGTCGGATTCGGAATGGACTTCGGCACGGGCTTGGACGAAGTGTGCGGTCGCGCAAACAAAGTCCAAGCGCGGGTCTTCCGCATGCCCTCACCACTGCAAGAGGACACACGCCGGATGGCCGTCTTCGTCACTCCCGATCGCCACTTCTTCGAGGCCGTCGAACCCATCGATTCCTAGCGCCAGACCTGCTCCTAGCGCCAGACCTCCAGCGCCCACCTCCAGAGAGTTCGCATGCTCCCCAGAATCCTTTCAAAGCTTCTCCTGCTCGTCTCGCTCGACGCCTTGCTCCTGGCCTGCGAGCCCCTCGAACCGCGTGGCTTCGATACCGCCGATACCGACCTCGCGGAGACAGTCCAGACCGACGTCGTCGAGCTCCCCGAGGACGCCCTCCTCGCCGACACGAGTGAGCTCGACGTCAGCCCTCCCACTGCCCTCGCTCTGGAGGTCGGTGAGGTCGTGACCCTCGCTGTCGAGTCCGACGTCGCCCAAACCCGGCTCCTCGCCGAGCTCGGTTACGAGGAGTTCGTCGTCATCTTGGTTTCCGGGCTCGTGAGCGACAACACCTCGGCCTTCCCCTACGACCTCGCGTTGGACGACAGCGCCGAGCTGCGCAAAGTCTTCCCCGTAGATGGCTGCACCGTCGACGAGGACATCTGGCCGCAGATTCCTCCCGTCACCGAGCTCCCGAACCCGGCCGTGCCCATCGCCGTCGGCGCGACGCGCAGCTTCTGGTTCTCCTCCGGCCCCGGCAGCCAGCAACTCAACGCCCGCGCCATCGCCGTCGGAGACACCGCCGTCGTCTGGCTCGACGTCGCCTCCAACATGGACTCTCTCTTCGCCAAGGACTTCCTGAGCGCATTCGAAAACATCGTGCTGCCGCGCTCGAGGACCGTCTTTGGCCAGGAATCGGACGTCGACGGCGACGGCCGCATCCACCTCTTCTTCACGCCTCGCACGTACAACGTCGCCGTCGCCTTCTTCTCCGGCTGCGACCTGCTCGAAGACCCTTATTGCCCGCAGAGCAACAACGCCGAGATGCTCTACCTCACGCCCCCCGACTCGATTCCTCCACCCTACAATACGACGACCGCCATCACCGAGATCCTCACTCACGAGCTGCAGCACCTCATTCACTTCAACCGGAAGGTGCTGCGCAACCCGTCGACCGACCCGTGGAACGACAACATGTACCTGCAAGAAGGTTTTGGCGGACTGGCGCAGGACGTCGTGGGCTACCAAGCGGGCAACCTCTATGTGACCAAGGCCGGCTTCGACAGCATCGACGACTTCTCGATCGCCGACGTCATCAAAGACGGCGGTGCCTATGACTCGAGTCGCGACGGCGCGCTGCGAGGCGGTGCCTACTTATTCGCCCGCTGGCTCTACGATCGGGCTGGCGGCGACGCTGCGCTCGTCGACGGCGAGCTCCTCGACCGCGGCGGCATCTCGTTCATCCACGCGCTCTTCGACGGCCCGAAGACCATGGGGAAAGAACTCTCCGACCAGACCAACCAGACCAACGAGGCCATCACGGCCGACTTCTTCACGGCTCTGGCACTGACCAACCGCAACGAAATCGGCGGCTCCCGGCCGCTCAACCCCTGCTTCGCGTACCTCGACACCATCATCGATCCCGTCACCGCACGCCAGCGCGGCGCCTCGGCCTACGCCAACTTCCACGGACAGGCCATGACGGGGCCCGCCATGCAGACCCTCGACACCCAAGACGGCTCGCTGCGGGCCGGCGGCGTCGAATATTTCTCGCTCGTCGCGGACGGCTCGAGCAAAGAGCTCGGCTTGCGCGTCGACATCCCCTCGGCGGCTCGCCCATGGATACGCATCGCTCGCATCAAGTAGCGCTGGTCGCACTCATCGCGGTGCTCGGCGCGCTGCTCGGCGCCGCTTGCGACAATGGGGCGAGGAACCCGCCAAGGACGCTGTGACCGGCGAGGTCTCCAGCGACACAACACCCGACGACGAGGAACTCGAGCCCAATCTCGCGTCCTTGGGCGAGCAAGAAACAGACGCCGCCGAGCTCCTCGACGGAAGCGGGACGGACTTCACGGAGGGTCTCGGCGCGGGGCCACACTGGAGCCGAGCTCGCTCTACGAAGACCAGCTGCAGCGCCGGCTGCAATGACTACTTGCCGCCGCGGATGAAGCCGAGCCAGCCGCGGCCTTTCTTTTCGGGGGCCGGCACGTCGTCGATGCGCGCCAAGTCGGCGAGGGCGTCGGCGGCGCTCTGGTAGCGCTTCTTCGGGTTGGCCTCGATGAGTTTCCAAACGATAGCGAAGAGAGGCAGTTTGGCGAGCTCGAGCGGGGGTGGCGTGGGCTTCGAGCTCATCTGGTTCATGGCCCGCTCGAGGCCGACGCCGTCGAACGCCGCCTTCCCTGTCAAGAGCTCGTAGGCGAGCACGCCGACGGCGTAGAGATCGACGAGATGGGTGGCCTCTTGGCCGCGCAGGACTTCGGGAGCCATGTAGCCGGGGGTGCCGACGGCTTGGCCCACTTTGGTCAAGGGCTCGTAGAAGCCGGAGCGCTGAGCGCCAGGTTTCTCCTGCATCTTGAGCACTTTGACGAAGCCGAAGTCGAGCAGCTTGACGGTGTCCTCCTCGAGCTCTCCGGTGGAGCCGCGGTGGCCGGGCGCACAGACGAAGAGGTTGGAGGGCTTGATGTCTCGGTGCACGATGCCGTGGCTGTGGGCGTAGGAGAGCGCCGAAAGCATCTGCCTCAGGAGCTCGTGCACGAGCTCGGGCTCGACGGGCTCCTCGAACATGGCGTTGGCGAGCGTTTGGCCGTTGAGGCGCTCGAGGACGATGTAGAGCACGTTGTCGCGGGTCTGTCCGAAGCTCAGCGTGCGAACGATGTTGGGGTGCTCGAGCTGCGCTGCGACGGCGGCTTCGCGGATGAAGCGCTTTACGGCAACTGGATCGACGTCCTCGGCATCGGCGCGCAGCGCCTTGATGATGACGGCCGCTTGGTCATCGAGGCGAAAGCCGGTGTAGATCAGCGCGAAACCACCGGCTCCGACGGGGCTGTCCACGCGAATGGTGTTGGCGAGGATTTGACCTTGTTTGAGAAGGGGCGCTTTCGTCATGTCTTTGGTCGGTCCGCGCGCAGCGGGTCTCTCAAAGTAGCTCCATCGGCGGTCCCTTCATGCCTCTTCGCCGAAGCGCTGTCGAGC
>PFUG01000201.1:0-8823 GCA_002789955.1 Deltaproteobacteria bacterium CG_4_9_14_3_um_filter_63_12
CAGTTCAAGGGCAACCTCGCCGTGTTCCGGATCGAAAGTGAAGAAGTCGAAGGTCTCGTCCATTTGGATCGGGTGAGACACCTCCCTGACCGGCACGAAATCCGATGGTTCTACGGAGAACGGCCAAGGAACGACGAGCAACCGAAGTCGCCCGTCGTCGGTGACGCGGCCGCTGAGCTTGTCTGGACCGAGAATCCAACGAACATCGACCTCGCTGCGGACGACACACAGGTGATGCGAAAACGAGCCCATCGAGAGTCCGCTCTGCGGCGTCCTCATCTTTGGCAGAACTCTGAGGGTGGTCGTGGGCCAGTTGGCCACGGTTCCCTTGTGCCTTAGCATTTCGAAGGTTTTGCGCCAAATCCATTGCTGGTGAGAGTCCTGCGGGGATTCTCCGACACCGGTGCCAACGTATACCGCATCGACTATTGCGTGCAGCTCGAGAAGACCAACAACCACGTGCCAATCTAGCTCTTGGAGCGGCACATCAAGTGCACCCGAGATAGCGTCCTTATACTGCCCAAGCCAAAGCGGCGAAGCTCTGTTGGCGACTTGTTCCCGCCACTGGGCAGCCCGCTGGTCAACTCGCTTCCGCCAACGAGTGATCCGTTCATTGACTTGGCAGGTATCACGCCACTCTGGAGTCACTGGCCAATCATTCGGCGGCCACGTATGGCCGCTCGGCGGGGCGACCGCTAAACGATAGGCGCCTGAGCTCTCGAGCAATACCCAAGTGAGCGCGAACACATCCGCAGGCCACTCAGACACCTGGCTCCACCACAGGTCAAAAGGAACCTCATCAAGTGGCACGAGCAGTGACTCGAGCAGGTCTCGTAGCGTCTCTCGTGTTGCTGCGATGTGGTTCGCCATGCGCCTCTTTCTGTCTGTGGGGGATGCTGCCGAAGACAGGCGCCATCATCGCCGCCTCATATGGCAAGTGCAAGCGGGCCTGTAGGCAAGCGTAGGCAAGCCGGTTCAAATAATACCGGACGGAGCCGCGCAACGAACGTTACCCGTATGAAATCTGGCATGTTGCCATTGTCGGCAGGTGCCCCAGCGAAGATGACATCGGACGGGATGACGAACAGCAACGACGAAGCTCAGAAGCGAAAGGACATGGCGCAGCTTCTATGCGCCAAGACGCCCTTTCTGGCGGTGGTGAGAGAGGGGTTTCAGGGTGACGGCATCAGGGCGGGCGACGTCGTCCAGATTGAGAGCGAGGTTAGGGACCTCAACAAGGTGGCGGTTTCGGTGGCGGGCTCGAAGAAGCCCTACATGGCCAAGCTGGAAGGCCTTCAGCTCCTCACACCAGAAACCGCGCGATTGGTAAGGCGGGTCCCAGTGACGAGCAGCGGCGAGCAGCCGCGCTATCTGATGCCCGAGGACCCACGAGTGGCGTTCGACGCACTGGTCTTGCCCCCACTGGTGAAGGAGAGCTTCGAAGAGCTCGTCTTTTGCGTTCGAAACGAAGGACGGCTCACGGAGCTGACCGAGCGCTATGGCTGCCTTGCTCCAGCCAGCAGGGTTTTGCTGCTGACCGGGCCCAGTGGGACGGGGAAGACCAGCGCCGCACATGCGGTGGCCGATGCGCTCGGCGCTCGCCTGCTCAGTCTCGGGACCGTTCAAACGGGGTCTCATTTTGTCTCAGTCTCACAGCGTGCGAACAGCGACGCCCTTCGCTTCGCTCATCACGCAGGCGCCGAGGCCATCGTGGTCCACATTGATGACGGCGATGATCTGATCTCCGCTCGCTATGAGGCGTCAAACCAGAAACACCAGGACAGCCTGGTCACGAACCTCCTGCAGGCCCTCGACCTCAATTTTCGGGCGTTTGTCGTCATTACAACCAACGCCTGCCCCGAGCAAATCGAGCCCGCGCTGCGCACTCGTGCACAGGTCGTCCACTTCGATGAGCCCACGTCTGCAGCCCGGGAAGCGCTCTGCCGCCAGCTGGTCAAAGTCGAGATTCTCGCACCGGGAACGGACTTCGCCGCCATCACAGACTCAGGCTTGTCGATGAGGGAGGTCGCCCGGTGTTGCCAATCGCTTGTGTTACGTGCGGCCCATCGTCACCTGTCCCTTGACGAGCCGCAACAGATCTCGGCGGGCGACATTCTTGGTGTTGTAGAGCAGTTCGGTGGCTCGCCCACTCGGCGCAGAGTCGGCTTCTAGAATACGACACCCTATCAAGAGGAGAAGGGGCATGAACGTCGGTGATTGTGTCGCGGTTGAAGATCGGGTCCTCGTTGGACCACTCGCCGCCTTGAAGGGAGTGCTCGGGAGGATTGAACACACCTTCGAGGAGATGGTGACGGTCGATTTCCGTGGAGAGATGTTGAGCTTTCCCAAGGCCTACGTGAAGTGTGTCGACAGTGAGGCCATAGCGCGGAGTGAAGGCACCACGGACCTCGAGGCTCTTAAGAAGCTGGTCGGACGTTCGATGGCGCTGACTCCGAGTGAGAAACGACGGGCGCTCGAGTTGTTGCCAAACAGTGGCGAGGCTGAGCGTGCGGAGCTGTGGCGCTGCTTGGAGGGTAACCCTCATCAAGGGCAGCCCAGGGGAGACGGTGGACCGCAGGTTCTCCGCGTCGTCGTTCAGCGCGAGCGCACCTAGACAGGATAGGAGGAGTGAGATGAAGCCCGATGAGTTTTTGGAGTGGCAGCGCAGAACCCTCGACCAAAAGACCACGGCCTCTCCAGTGCCACCGGAGTTGGGCGAGTTCTATCGGACGTATGATGGGAGTCTCGTATTTGTGTATTTGCAACCGGAGCCCGACAAAGGGGGGCGAGCCATCGTCATTGGAGGGGGACACCAAGTCCAAGGGCTCTTGGGGGCCTTAGTGGGCGAGAACTATCAACTCCGCAGCGACGGCACTTTTGCACACCAACACCTGGGGCCTTGGACGTTGATGGCGCTTCGGGAAAACGTGCAACTGGAAGCGGAGTTGGGCGAGGACACCTCGGCGAGCCTTGGTGAATTGGTGAAGAGGCTCGAGCGACGCGTCAATGGCGCCGTGCTTGAAGGCGAAAACGACCTGGCTCGTTACTTCGCCCTGCTGGAGCATCGCGCGGCTTCTCTGGTGGCTTTCGGACCGTGTCCAGCGACGAAAGCAGAGGTCGGAGCGCTGTACTGGACGCTGAACGGGAGCCTTGTCTTAGTGCTCAAAGACAAGGGTGAGCTCGCCGCTTTCGTGCTGCGGGGGGGCCACGGACTCGTGACCAAGAGGGGTGAAAAGACAGGAGAGAGCTATCAAATTGATGAAGAGGGCCAGGTGCTTGAGGTCACCGACGCTCTCGCCCTCGGCATGAGCCTGCGGTCCAGAGTGTCTAAGTCTGTCGTGCAAAACGTCCCGTGTCCCTTGGACGGACAAGGGACACAACTCCAGAGTCTGTCGTGAGCCATTCCACTCCCTTGATGCTGGGTCCCTTCAGCTCACCAGGGTCCAGCTGGTTGATTCGGATGGGTGAGGTTCAGGTGACCGGCCGCAGTCTCGGGCTCGGGCTCGAACTGCGTCCCAGCGATCGTGATGTCTTGGCGACTCTGCGCGTGTTGACGGAGCACCCTGCGCAGCGTTTGAAGTTGGGTGTTCTCCTTAAATTGCGGAATCCCCAGAACCAGCAGGAGCTCACGCAGGAGTGTTCGTTCACGCTCGACCTGAGCCCGAGCAAGGCCCAAAGCTCTCACTTGTGGTCGGGCGCCAACGCGGTTTTGGGACTTGGGCTCGGTGAGCTGGTCCCGAGCTGGGTGATGCTGAGCAACGAACTCGTCACCCGTAATGGCGATCGGTAATTGTCCCGACCAGCGGGAATGACGCTGCGCGGCGTCCGCAAGAAAAAGCCGGACGGTAGCCAATCCGGAACGTTCTCCTTCTGAAGGCCACCTCAGCACGTGGGAATGAGAAGGCGACGGCCAAAGGCACAGGTTTGCGACCACGCCGCGGTGAGTGAAACGGCGAGCTACCGCCATAGCCTACCCGAAGATTCGTCAAGAACAACAGGCCACACCCCCTAACCGAGAGAGGCACACCATGCTGGAAAAGCTACGACGCGTCGCCACCATCACGACGGTCATCACGCTCATTCTGATTGGTAACGTCGGAGTCGCGGATGAACCGCGAAGCCTGAATGAGCGAGGTGTGAAGGAATTGGTGAAAGGGCTGAAGATCCTGGAACAAGCGGTGGCTCATCTCAATGACTCCTATGAATTGAAGAAGACAGATTTGGCCGCTTACAACCTCGGCCGATCAATGCTCCATGCCAGCCAGCCTTGTGAAGCAGCGAAGGTGTTCATGCAAGTGTTGGACTTCAGCCTCGAGCATGAAGGCGGCTCCAAGCTGAGCCGCCTTGAACTCGCGAAGCGGGCCTGGGAGTCGCTGGCCCAAATTCCGGCCGGCTGCAATTCCGGCGAGTGAGCGCTGACGAGCCTCCACGTGTTCGTGGAGGCTCACCATAACTCTCTGCCTTTGGAGAAACAGATGAAACGGCATGTGATGAAAGCGATGCTCCTGGCTGCTCTCGTTCTGATGGTCGGGTGCGACCCAGCAGGCGAGGCCGAGTTTCTAGATGTCATCACCGATTGGGAGGGCGACGATGCGAAGACAGACGACGAAACAGCGGCGACCCCCGTCTGCTCGTCCGATGGTGATTGTGCGAGCATCGGGCACTTCTGCGTCGCTGGGGCTTGTGTTCCCAATCCAGACTTCAGCGGCGGGCCTGATGAGGCGGCCCAAACCGCATGGGATACTCTAGGGGAGTCGGGGGCTGGCGGCGCCGAGATTCCTTGGGGTGGAAAGGTCGGCGAGTTCTGCGGAGTGCCGGCCTTCAGCAACGGCAATCAAGGTGCAACCTGCTGCTGGACTTCGTCCAATGGTTCCTCGATCTACGGTCTCAAGTATCAGTGCACTGAGCTGGCGTTTCGCTACCTCTGTGAGGTCTATGACATTCTCGGGTGTCGAAGCACCGGGAAGCAGGGCCGTCGCTATGGGAACGCCGCACAATGGTACGACAACGAGTTGAGCCATCCTGTGCTTGCGGAGCTCGAGACCCATCCCAATGGTGGCGTGCAACCGCCTCGAGTCGGTGACCTCCTCATCTTTGCAGCGACCCAGACCAATGAATACGGGCACGTTACGGTGGTGACGGCCGTCGGGGACGACTATGTGACGGTCATTGAGCAGAACGTCACCTCAACCGCTCAAGACGGCGCCCACAACCATGTCCTTCGCTTCGATGGCGTGGGCTACGAGATCTCGGGCGCCCGAGGCTGGATGAGTCCCCCCGAACCAGGGCTGTGCGAGGCGCATCTTCCGATCCTGATCACCCCTGCGGACGAGGCCGCGTTCGGCTCAGGGGCGACGATCAACTTCACATGGCAGCTTGGGAGACAGGGGGCGAACCACTTCCTCCGCATCAGACATCTGGAGTCCGATGCAATCATCTACGAGGCCAACCAAGGCTTCATCGGCTCACAGCCCTTCAATCCCACTCTCGCGGGCCGTTATCGTTGGACGGTCTACTACGAGCACGAGACCTGTCCCGATGGCACGTGTGTCGCGCCTCCACGGGAGTTTGTGGTCGTCAATGACAGCACTGGGTGTGCCAGCAACGCCTGTTCATCTCGAGCCTCGGGCCGGTATTGCGACCAGGGCGAAGTGGTTGAGTGCGCAATGAACACGGAGGGCTGCTCGTATGTCGTCGGGAGACACTCCTGCGCTGCGGGCGAAATCTGTGATGCGGGGAGCTGCGTGTCTACCGGCTGCACGAGTTGCCCTTCGACGCAGTATGGCACTTGGGGTGAATGCGACTATGAAACCGTCTGCGATCAGGCGGCGCGGCGTCTCCGCTCCGAAACGACTTACTCGTGCGATGGGTCGAGCTGCGTTCCATCCGTCGCAGATGGGGCGGAGACCTGTGCGAGAAGCACTGATGGCCAGGTTTGTGATGCTTCTGGGACATGCAGCAACTCACTTTGCTGCAGCGAAGGGTGCCAAACCGCTGGAACCCGCACACCAAACTCCACTGAGCATGAGGCCGGCGGCCAGGTACTGAAGCTCGAGGTCACGTCGACTTCGAGCTGTGGGGCCCTTACGCTTCGAGTCAGCAAGCCAGACGGTACAGCGCTCGGAACTGGCCACTACGACTTGAGAGTGGGGAGCTGTCGGGTCTTTGGCGCCATCCGAACGTCGGTTACTTTGTCTGCACCGACAACCCACTTCGACGTCACGACGCCGTTCAACGGGAACATCGGGGATGTGAAGGAGCTCTGCGCAACGAAGGTCGCGTCGACGGTCACTGCGAACGAGCACAACGCTTGGTGGTACTCGAACTTCGCGATGGTGACGATGTCGCAGACATGTCAATGAGTTGATTGAGGAGGGAACCCCTCGAGTTGACGACTTGAGGGGTTGACTTCGCAGTGCCGAGTTCAGGGGACAGCCTCGGGGTGCGCTGAACCTACGAGGCTCACGCAGCCCAACTTGCGCGATGATGTCGATCGCAAACCAGCTTGGGATCAAAGCAGCACGAAGCGCTCAGGAATGACCCAGTTGTCAATCGACGGGTTGGTTCGTTCACTGAGCCGAGGTTAACTCGATGGCCGCAGGCGACCCCTCCCGAGGGGTCAAGAGGTCAATCAACTCACCTCCCGACCCCTCCAGAGGGGTCAAAAGGTCAATCAACTCACCTTTCGACCCCTCCGGAGGGGTCAAAAGGTCAATCAACTGACCTTCCGACCCCTCGAGAGGGGGTCGGAAGGCGAGGCCTGTCAGCGTGAAGAAGCCCGGTTTCGCAGCTCACTCGGTCGACAGAGGCGTCGCGCCGCCCGCGGAGGGTGTCGCCTCCAAATCCGCCGTTGTTGGCTGCGTATCGGGGCTCGTGCCTGATTTTGCTGTGAAATCGGCGAGCGGCTGCAGCAGGGCGGTCATGGCTTCTGCGGTCGCGGGCTCGTCCGGCTCGACGCTGGCGCCCACTTTTTCGATGTAGACGCGCATCTCGTCGCGTGTGGCGTCCGCAAAGGGACGCAACTTCGCCTCGACGTCCGTGGTGACCCGCGTGTCCGTGATGCCCAACGCGTCGCCGTACAACTTGTGGAGCCTGCAAATGGAGGCGATGAAGAACGCCCCGTTCCGCCACCGAGTTCAAGAAGGAAGCGCTCGATCTCACGCAGGATGGCGGGCTCGAGCTCCTCCTCGCTGTAGGTGTCGGCGAGGCCCAGCAGTCCAGCATGGTGGGGTCTCCGAACACGTGACTTGGCCCCAGAACCGTTGACGTCCGCCCTCTTGCGTGTCACCTGGGCTCATGCAGAGCCGGTCCGCCCTCACGTTCACATCGTTGCCGTCCCGAAGGACCAACCCCATGACACGCTCGCCGCTGCAAATACTGGCGCGGGGCCTGGCGGTGTGGGCGCTGCTGGTGGCCGTCGGCTGTGGACCTCTGGTCACGAAATCGCCGACCCCGACCAGCGACTGCGAGTCGCAAACCTTCGAGCTCCTGGAGGCGCTCCACCGCGCTCGCATCGAGCATGGAGCGCTCTCGGACGAGGTCAATCGCTGCTGGGGGAGCTTACTGGGCGGCAGCCGAATGGACCGCGAAGCGCTCGGCAGGGCGCTCACCGGCGTCGAGAGCGCCATGGCGCGAGTCCGCCACCGTCTGCAACAGCACGCCGGCTCGCTGCAGAGCTGGGTGCAACGCCTCCAGCAGGAGCTCGACCGGCCCGGCGCCGCGACGAATGGGGCCCTGTCGCTCGAGCTCGCCGCCGCGCTCGAGCGCAGCGGCGAGCTCGAGCAGGCCGCCGCCATGGCCGACCGCGCCAGCGCCCTGGCCCCTGAGGATCCTTGGGCCACGATGCTGCAAGTGCGCCTCCAACAAGCCCTCGGCGTCCCTCGAGCTGGCCTCGACGCGCGCGTCCTCGCAAGCCTCGACCTCGACGTCGACCTCGAGGCGCTGGACCTCGACCTCGGGGCTCAACGGCTCGACCCGCTGTCGCTGGGCGAGCCCGAGGCCTGGGTGCTGTTGGCGTCGACCTCGAAGCCGTCCGGGCTGCGTCGCTTCGCGGCGCAGGCCGGCCTCGTGGGCGCTCTGGTCGCCGACCCGACCGCGCAAATTCGAGTGCGTCTGGCCCAGGTCTTGGCTCGGCGACCCGAACGTTGGGGCGACGCCTGGCGGCTCTTGGCCGACGGCGTGACCGCCGGCCACTACGACGCGCGGGTCGCTGCCACCGGGCTCGCCTGGCGTATGGGTGAAGCCGATGGCAGCCGCGAGCTGCTGTTGCAGCTGGCCGCGGACTACCCAGACAACGTCGACGTCATGGGGCTGCTCCTCTCGCGAGCCCAGGCGCTGGGCCGCAAGGCGGAGGAGTCCGAGCTCAGAGCTCGAATGCTGCTGGCCCTCACCACACAAGCCAAGGAGGTCAGCGACGACCCCGTGCTGTGGAGCCAGCTCGCCCGACTGCAGATGGAGAACAATGACCTGGAGGCGGCCCAATCGGCGGCCGCCCACGTGGTCGTGCTCTCGCCCGACTCGCCCGAGGCCCACGAGCTCCTCGCCCAGACGCTCTCCCTCGACGGCGACGAGGCCGGAGCCAAAGAACACTTCACCGCCGCCGAAGGGTTGCGCCTCGCGCGAGCCGAGGCGCAGCCCGGACGCGCGCCGCTGTGGCTGCGCTTGGCGAGCCTGCGCCTGGACTGGCTCGACGACCTCGAAGGTGCCGCGAACGCAGTCGCGACCGCGCGCGCCGTCGAGCCGGATTCGGCTGCGGTCCACTTCGTGCGCTGTCGCGTCCTCGAGCACCAAGCGGCTCTCGCGCGCGACTCGGCGCCGAGCGAA
>PFUG01000201.1:8925-9080 GCA_002789955.1 Deltaproteobacteria bacterium CG_4_9_14_3_um_filter_63_12
CTGGTCGAGCTGCGCCGAGCCGGTTCTGCCTTCGAGCGGGTCAACACCTATGAGACCTTGCTCGTCCTCGACCCGGAGCGCCCCAATGAGCGCTCGGCGTTGCTCGACCTCCTCAGCCAGCTCTCCGACCGACGACGACTGCTTGAGGTCGCCGC
>PFUG01000201.1:9105-14065 GCA_002789955.1 Deltaproteobacteria bacterium CG_4_9_14_3_um_filter_63_12
AACGTCTTCTGGAGGCAAACCCTCATGGAGCGCCTGCGGGTGAGGGGGTTGCTGGGGCTAGAGGGCTGGCTCACGCAAGTGGCGCTGAAGCCCCACCTGAGCTCGTCACCGACGGTCCTGCGGCAGATGAGCGAGGTTTGGGCCGAGCGTGGCCTGTGGGACAAGGCGCGCCAGGAGGCCAGCACCGCCGCCGCCCTACAGCTCGACGCTCGGCCGCTGCTGGACTTGGCCGACCGAGCTATGGTCGCGCATCTCGCGCAGTTGGCCAAGACGCTGGTGATGGACGTCCAGGCCATGCCCAAAGCCACCGAGCTGGACTTCGGTCGGCTCAGCAGCCTGGCCAAGCGCGCAGGCCTCCCCGACGTCGGCGACTGGGCTCACTGCATGGAGCTCGGCGGCGACGCCTGCCAGGAGCCAGCCCTTCGCTCGCTGAGCGAGTGAGCGCTGCCGTACGTTTGGGGTCTATTTCCGGCCTCGCCGCGCGAACTACACGCCCCAGACCCGCAGAACCTCGGTGCACTGCGCATCTCCCGTCTCTCGCACCTCGAGCTTGGTCCGCAACCCCGTCACCGCCTCGAACATCCCACTGAACAACCCGTCGAGGAGGAAACACATCGGTCCGCCCATCTCGACGCCGCAGTCCTTGCACCAAGTCCGCGACATGCAGTCGCCGAAGGTCAGCACCACCTCGCCGCGACCATTGCCCATGAGGCTCAGGGGGTTCGCCGTCTCGTAGGTGAAGTCCCAGACGCAGTCGTTCTTCTCGAGAAGCGTCCGCACAGTCGCCAGCGCCTCCCCGATCTCGGTCGTCTTCGGCGCGTCGCTGGCCAGTTGCTCGCCCAGGTCTTTGCCGGCGCTGAACGCCATGCCCTTGATCGCGGCGCCGACGGTCTTACCAGCGCGCACGGTCAGCGCCGAAAGAAACGCTGGAAGCAAGGCCCCACCTGGCACCGTCGACGTGGTGCTCGTGGGGACCAAGGATTTCATGGTGTGGGTGACGTTCCAAGCCGACGCGGGGACTTCGGCCAGCTTCTTCTCGGCGGCCTCCGCTCGCGTCTGTTCCTCTCGAGCCTGTTGCGCGAGCTTCGCGACCTGACCGTCGAGTTCACGCACCTTATCCCACGCCGCCTGAACGTCCGTGTTCGCCGCCTTCAGCGCGATGCCGAACGTGTTGGCTCGGGACTCGGCCTCGCTGACCGCGTCTCTCACCTGCTTTTCATTGACGGCTTGGTCTGCGCTCGCCTTCCCGACGCTCTCGGCCTTGAGGCCCTCGAGCTCCTCGTTGAGCAAGGACAACTCTTCGCTGCACGCCATGAGCTCTTCTTGGCTCGCCTCCAGAGCCAAGCGGCTCGCCTCGAGCGCCGAGCGACTCGCCGCGAGCTCGGCCTGCATCGCCTCCATCTGCGAGGCGTCGCCCTCGACTTCGAGGCGCTGAGCCTCGACGTCGGGGCGCTGAGCCTCGACGTCGGGGCGCTGAGCCTCGACGTCGGGGCGCTTAGCCTCGACTGGTGCGGCCACGGCGGAGAGTCCGATGATCTCCTTGCGCACCGTCTTCGAGATGGCCTTGAACAGCTTGACGAAGCCTTCGAGTCCGTCGTCCAACGAGTCCAACTGTTCGTCGATGTATGCCTTCTCGTCGCTCAAGGGTGCCCCCAGTCAATGACCATTTGGATTTCCCGAATGTTGTCGACGCTCGCGAAGCGTATTACGCCTCACCAATTATTGGAAGACCACTCTCCAGAGGCCGCGCAACCTCGGCAAACACCTCAGCCAGCGACCCATTGCCCGTCAGAATCTTGCGGATCGTCGACTCGACCGTCGCGGGCGCCAAGAAGCGGTTGGCCTCGGAGCGGAACTTCTGCGTCGCGACCGCTTCCAACTCCTCGACGCTCGCCATCGCGGCGCCACGCGGCCGGTTCACCTGGGCTTCGTAGCTGAAGTCTCGCCCGTGGACAGCCACCCGGGCCGCGAAGCGGAACTCGAAGCCCAACAAGTCCACGTCACCCATCTCGAAAGGCTCGGGGCGCGCGGCGTGCAGCAGGCTGAGCGCCGGTCCCCAGAGGTTCCCCAGCGTCTCGAGGAGGCCGAGGCGAGCCGGACCGCCGCGCCCGGTCTTGCGCAGCATCCAGCCCACCCGCGCCAACGCAGCCATCAGCTCGCCTTTCGGCAGGTCGCGCAGGAGACGGTCGAAATGCATGGCCCCGACAAAGGGCTGGACAAGCTCCGCCGTCATGCGCGCGCTGTGGCGAACAGCCGTGCGCGCCTCCAACGCCTTCAAGTCGCCCTGGTGCTGAGCCAGGCGAGAGCGCGTCATGTCCGCGGCGTCGAGACGGCCATGAGTCAGCGTCAGGGCGACCGTCGCGGGGATGGAGAAGTTGAGCGCCGTCGAGTCGATCCTGCCTTGCTCGCCGAAAAGCGAGGCGCCGACGAGCTGCTCCATTCCCAGCGACAAGGCCTGCACGTCGACGTCGATCGAGGTGACGTCCTGCCAGTTCAGGACTCCCTCGCCGTGCTTCTCTGCGTGGGCGGCGAGGACTTGAGAGACCGCCTCCCAGACCGCGCTCACGTAGGCGCAGCCCGGCACCGACTTGATCGAGAGCGTCCGAGTCAGCCAGGTCTCACCCCAGCCACCCAACATCTGCGGCAATGGCATGAACGCGAAGCGGGCCCAGAAGCCTGCGGGGTGTTCGAGGGCGTCGGCCGCCGAGCGCATCCCGTCCTTCGCCAACCGCGCACAGCTCAACCCCATAACGGCTGGGATGGCCGCCGAGAGGGCCTTGCCGCCGCCGCGTGTGAAGCCAGGCCAGAGCGCGAAGTTGGGCTGCGAGAAGGTCAGCGCGATGGCGTGGGCCATGGCCTCCTCGTCCAACTCGAGGAGCACGCCAGCCGCGACCGCCGCGCCGACGCCGTGCACATGGGTCCACAGCTGGCCGTTTTGGGGCCCGATGAGGGTGCTGGCGCCCATGCGCCCCATGACCTCGTCGGCCATGACAATGGCGCGCAGGCAGCGGTCGAGGTCGGCGCCAGTCTCCAAGCCCACGGCGACCGCGGTGTGGACGCTGCTCAGCCCTGGGTGGGCTAGAAACAGGTAGTCGTCGAAGTCGTGGCAACAGGCGAGCGCCGCGTTCACGAACAAGGCGGCGCTCGCCGTGGTCCGGCGGTCGCCTCCGAAGCACCAGGCGTCCCCTTGGTTCCCGGCGATTCTCTTGCCCTCGGCGACGATGAGAGCGGCGTGATCACTGAGCCTCCCAGCGTAGGTGGCGCCGAGGAGCCCGAGGAGCTGAAACCGGGCACGTTGCAGGACGTCGGCTGGAATACTGGACGTGCAGTCCACGATACCCTTGGCCAGACGCTCGATGTGTGTACTCATAGGAGCCCTCTCGCGGTCGTGTGCTCGAACAGTGTTCGCAGGTTTGGCAGTGACCGCCAAGGGCGCGGCCCCCGAAACTCGTGGGCCATTGTCCCTGAGCGCGTAGGGCGCAGCTGGCTCGCTTCGAGCCAGCTCGGCCGAGTAGCGCGCGAAATCATTTTCGCGCGTAGGGGCGCGAGGTGGCTCGCTTCGAGCCCCCTGTGTTCCGAGTCACGCGCGAAACCCCGATCGACCCCAAGGATCCGCAATATGACTCACTCCGTTGCTCTGACCCAGCCGTTGACCCTGCCCTGTGGCCAAGTCCTCAAGAACCGCCTCGGCAAGTCGGCCATGAGCGAGGCCCTGGGGACCATCGACAACAAGCCCACCGGCGCACTTGCGGTGCTCTACGGCCGTTGGGCCGAGGGCGGGATCGGCCTCTGCATCACCGGCAACGTCATGGTCGACAGCCGCGCCTTGGGCGAGCCCAACAACGTCGTGCTGCAAGACGACTCCGAGCTCGCCTTGCTCACCGAGTGGGCGCAGGCCGGCACCGCGAACGGCGTTCAGCTCTGGATGCAACTCAACCACCCAGGCAAGCAGACCCCCAAGGCCCTGAACCTCGAGGCCGTCGGACCCTCTGCGGTGCCCTTCGGGCCCGCCTTGCAGAAGTTCTTCGGCACCCCAAGGGCACTGACAGAGCCCGAGATTCTCGACCTCGTCGCCCGCTTTGGCCGCTCGGCGGGCCTGGCCAAACGGGCGGGGTTCACGGGCGTTCAGATTCACGGCGCCCACGGCTACCTGGTCAGTCAGTTCCTGTCGGCGCACCACAACACACGCGAGGACCGCTGGGGCGGCAGCCTCGAGAACCGAATGCGCTTCGTCACCGAGGTCTACCAGGCGATCCGCGCCGAGGTGGGGCCAGAGTTCGCCGTGGGCATCAAGCTCAACTCCGCAGACTTCCAAAAGGGCGGCTTCTCCGAAGAAGAGTCCATGGCGGTCATCCGCACCTTGGCTGGGTTGGGCATCGACCTGATCGAGATCTCCGGCGGCACCTACGAGGCGCCGGCCATGTCGGGAACCCGCCGCAAGGAGAGCACCGAGCTCCGGGAGGCCTACTTCCTCGACTTCGCGGAGAAGGTCCGCGCTGAGGTCGACGTCCCCTTGATGGTCACCGGTGGCTTCCGCAGCTCGGAGGCCATTGCCGCAGCGTTGGCGTCAGGCGCCCTCGACGTCGTCGGTCTGGCCCGGCCGCTGGCCGTCGACCCCGACTTCCCCAACGCGTTGCTCTCCGGCGAGGCGGTCACCAGCCCCATTCGCCTCATCACGACGGGCATCAAGTTCATTGATCGCGCGGGTCTGGCGGAGGTCACTTGGTATGCCCGGCAGCTCCACAGGATGGGCGCCGGCAAGCCCCCGAAGCCCGACGAGAGCGCGCTGCTCGCCCTGGTCAAGTCGTTTTCGTCCATGGGCGTTCGCACCTTCAGGAGCCGACGCCTGCGTGCTTGAGGTTTGATGCCCCGATGTCTTCTTCTCCCCCCCTCACGAGCGCAGGCACTCCAGCTCGCACGCTTCGAGCGAGCGCCGAGCCCGGAAGCGAGCGAAATCCGA
>PFUG01000586.1 GCA_002789955.1 Deltaproteobacteria bacterium CG_4_9_14_3_um_filter_63_12
CGCTGACTACTCCGCCGCGGGAGCTTCGTCGGTGGGGGCTTCTTCGGCGGCGGGTGCTTCAGCGGCTGGCGCGGCGCCTGCTTCAGCGGCCGGTGCTTCGGCGTCTGGGGTGCCGGGACCTTCGTACATGGCGCGGTCTTCGGCGCTCAAATCGGCGAAACGCTTGTAGCTCCAGTCCTGGCTCAGCATCTCGGTGCCGCCCTGCAGCATGCCGCCCCAGCCGAAGGTCGCCACGCCGCGTTCGCCGTTGTAGTCGGCCAAGGTGTGGCTCTTGGCGAGGTCGACCAGGCACCGTGCCACGGGCTTCGGAGCGGTTCCCGAGTAGCTGGCGCTCTCGGCTTTGCCGTCCGTCCCGATGATCGCGACCACGGTGCCATCGATGTTGCCGAAGGCCTGGAGCTTCTTGTAGCAGTCGGTGTAGCCGTCCATGAGCTCACTCCCAAAGTGATCCTCGCTCTTTGTCTCCTCGGGCACGGTCATCGGCTCGGGGCTCGGCTCGAGCGCCATTGGGTTCGCTGTGGCGGAGGCTTGCGTTTGGGGTTTCGAGGGCGTGGGCTGAGCCTCTTTCTTCGGGGCGTCCTCTGTTTTTCCGTCGCATGCGGGCGCGAAAGCGGCCAAAATGCTCAATCCAGTCAAGACCCCGATCACTCTGAACAGTCTCATCTTCGCCTCCAATGTTAATGCTGGTGCTCGTCAGCCGATTCTTGTGGATTCTAGACGTCGTTGAAATCGTTGAGTTGGATGGACTTTGCGGCCGCAGAACTTTTGTGACAAGCAGCATGACTGCGACGGGCCTGAGCGGGAAGCGGTGAGAGCGACCGGCGCTATTCGGACGGGCAAGAACCTGGGCGGGACCGTGCAGAGCGCCCTTATTAGTGAGTAATCCCATGGCTGACGAGCGACGATCCGCGAGCGACCTCTACGACATCGAGCGAGAGCTAGGGCGCGGCGGCATGGGTTGCACCTATGTGGTGCGGGCGCGTTCGAACCACCAGCGCTACGTGTTGAAGGAGCTGCTCATCGAGCAGGTCGACAACTGGAAGTCTCTGGAGCTTTTCGAGCGGGAGCTGGCCGCGTTGCGGGCCCTCGAGCACCCAGGAATCCCCAAGCTCGTCGACGTCATCGAAGGCGAGGAGGGACGCGTGACGGGGCTCGTGCAGGAGCTGATCGAGGGCGAGACGGTGCAGCAGATGATGGAGGCAGGCCCCTTGGGCCTCGACCAGCTCGAACGCATCTTGGCTGAGTGCTTGGAGATCCTGGCGTATCTGCGAAGCCGCGTGCCGCCCGTCGTGCACCGGGACATCACGCCGCGCAACGTCATGGTCGACCGTGTGGGGGCTCACCTCATCGACTTTGGCTCGGTGAAGTGGGCGGTGTCTGGGTCGACGGCGCTGACGTCTGTAGGCACCTTCGGCTACATGGCGCCTGAGCAGATGATGGGGCGTCCGCAGCCCGCCTCGGACATGTATGCGCTGGGCATGACCCTGGTCGCGCTGGCCTCTCGTCGGGACCCAGCCGAGTTCCAGGTGGACGATGCCACGGGACGCGTCGACGTGCGGCGCCAGCTCGAGCTGCCGGATTGGTTCGAGGAGATCCTCGAGCGGATGACCGCGCCGGGGCTGGCCGAGCGCCTCAGCGACCCGCGCGAAGCCTTGCGGCTCCTAGGCGAGCGGGGCAGCGCCTTGGTTCCTGTGGGTCGAGCTGCGGAGGTCGCGAAGGTCGCTCCGAACAGGGCGGTGGCGGTGGTGAGCTTGGCCTTGATCGCGGTGGCGGCTGGGGCTGTGTTCGTTCTGTCAAGTGCGCCGGACGCACCGCCGCCCGTGCCCGCTGCTTCGACGCCGATGGTCGACGTCCCAGCCGTGGCGGAGCCGGCGCTCCCCACGCCAGTCCCTGTGCCCACTCCGGTCGTGCCGGCGAAGGTCGCCAAACCAGTCGAGGTCGTGCCTGCGGAGCCCGTGCCGTTGAGTGAGGACTTTGCTGTGCTGGGGGTCGAGAGCCAAGTGCCCGGCGCCGTGGTGTCCATCGACGGCAAGGTCGTGGGCGTGACGCCGCTGGATGCGCGGGTGCAACAGGGCGCCCATCGAGTCGTGGTCGAGCAGGACGGAAAGGTCACCGCGATGCCGGTCGTGGTGTGGGAGGACTTGCGGCTGTCCGTCGGCTTCTGAGACGTGTCTACTTGAACGTCACGCGCCCAAACTGCGAGGTTTTGTGGAAGTTCCCTTTGCCCATGATGGGTGACCACGCCAGCGACTGCTTCTGCCCGTCACGAAAGCTGTAGAGGTTCACTCGCCAGGTGTCGCGTGGGTTCGGCGGCGCCGGGACCCGCAGGTTGCCCAGGGCGCTCCAGGGCAGCTTCATCTCGACCGTGTAGAGGCCTGCCTTCTGGTCGACGGAGACGGCGCGCTCGAGCTTGGCGTCCCAGTCCTGGTGGCCAAAGCGCTTGCCGCCGTGTTCCATGGTGATGGGGGTGTTGTAGTCGTCGAAGCGGGTGTCCCAGACGGCTTCGTTCACGTCGACTTGGAGCTCGAAGTACTGGCGGTTGTCGCCTGGGTCTCCGGGCTGGAGCATGAGCTCGATCCCAGAGGACTTCGACCAGATGTGAGGGTCGACGTCATCGCGGCCGAAGGGCGAGGTTGGAGCGGCGTCGTTGACGGTCACGGCCACGTAGAACGCCTCGTCGGTCCAAGCCATGCGGGCTCGAGCGTTGACTGGGGAGCTCGAGAGAAAGGCGCCATCTCCTGGGGCTACGAAGCCCGGGGTCTCTTCGGACTGGCTCCAACCTGGGTCGTCGAGAGCCCCGTCGACGGTGATGGAGTCGCCGCCGACCTTGGCCACCATGACCTCGGGGATCTCGGTCCGAGGTTCCCCTTTGACCGCAGGAATGGTGTTGCAGCGGCAAGCGCCAAAGGTAGCGAGGAGGGCGAGCAGAGCGATGAGGGTGAAGAGTCGTGGGCGCATGTGAAGAAATGTCCTGGAAGATGGTGGACGAGGCCACAATGTTGAGTCCCTCGTAACAAGTCTGTCTCCCGAAATCGGGCTCAATAAAACCAACAAGTTACATGACAGCTACCTCAGACGCTGCGCGTCATCCAAGAGATGAGAAAACCAAGAACCCGACTCACCGTTGCCACGATGAACTCAC
>PFUG01000444.1 GCA_002789955.1 Deltaproteobacteria bacterium CG_4_9_14_3_um_filter_63_12
CGAGGACGAGCACCTCGACCAGGAATGCTGCGGCCAAGACGCCCACGCCGGCGGCACCAGTGGCCCAACCGGCGGTGGCCAGCAGGCCCATCCCGCCTTCTTCTTCAGGGACGACCTCTTGCTCGACCTTGACGGTCTTGAGCACGAGCTTGATCTCCTGCATGCCCGCGATGCGCACGGTGCTGGAGACCTCGCCGACGTCGCTGCGGCCGGTGATTGTGTACTCGCCGCCAGGCAGCGATATGGGGCCAATGGTGCACGCCGTCGGGGGCTTGTCGTCGACGCTGACGCGCATGGTTGGCGGGTCACAGCTGACGAGGACCTTCCCGGGACAGACGCTGCCGAGCTCCTCGAGGTACTTCGTGAGAGCTCCGTAGACGGCGTCGGGCGACGGATCGGGGACCACCGGGGCGGTCATGACTTTCGCGTAGGCCTCCGCCGCCTCGTCGCAACGGCCGGCCTTGGTCAGCGCTCGGCCCAGGTTGAGGTAGGTGATGTTGAGCTCTTGAATCGAGTTCGACGTCGTCAGGAGGTCGATGGCTCGATCGTAGGAGCCATCCGCCGTGGCCTTGAAGGCCCGATCGTTGATCTCGCGTTGCGCCGGTGTGACGTCGATCACAGGGCGATTGTCCTCTTGGGCGAGGAGCGAAGAGGGAGCCAGCGTGAGGAGGAGCAAGAGTGCGACGAGGTGCGCGACAAACGGGACTCTGTGCATGGACATGTTCTTGGAGGACCTTCGATTCTTCCCCACACCCACTCGTGGGGTCAGACGAGAATGACAACAATTTGTCTGTCTATCAAGAGTCAACGGGGTGCTCTATGCGGCCAGCCACCTGAATTTCTCTGTCTAGCGGTCAACTGCCAGCAAGAGAATTCGACTCACTCGAGTCGCGAACCGGCTCGAACTCGGCTCGGCAGCATCGGTGAACGCACCTCTCGAATCAGGGGATGATCCGCATCGACTCGGTGTCGCTGATGCTGCCGTCTTTCCCCTTCTTTTTAAGCTTGCGCTTCACGACCAGGCCTTCCTCCGGAGTGAGAAGCCATTTGTCGTTCCTGAAGCCCCGCTTGCGCAGCGTGAGCCGCACGGGGTCGCCAGCTGCAAATTTGAGATCGACGGGCGTCGTGCCGAGGAGCTGTGAGTCGAGGTAAACCTCCCCCCCACTCGGAATGCTATCCAGGCGTACCACAACGTCGCCAGCTACAGAAGCCTTCGTCGACTTGGATTCTTCTTTGACGGGGTTCGCCTCGACGTCTTCCAGAGAACGACCGCCGCCGTTGATCTGCGCCGAGGCCAGGGTGCCGACGAGCTCGAAGGTGTCGGTGGGCTGGCGGACCTTGGGGCCATCGGCGACGATGGGACCGGCCTCTTCGACACTCCCCTCTGCGATGACCTCGGTGTTCTCTTCGTCCGCGGCGATGCCGCCCTCGACCACATCGTCGCCCGAGCTGGCCACGACGCTGGCGATCACGACCAGCAACACGAGGACGACCGCGGCGCCAATGGCCATCTTGGGCTGCTGCATCAAGGTGCTGACCCAACCGCCGCGCACGTCGTCGTCCGACGTGAGCTTCTGCGAGGAGTCGACCTTTGGATTCGCCGGCGTGCTCCATCCTTCCGACAGGACGCGCTCGAAGACCGCCGAGACCTCCCCGGGGTCCACCACAGCCAGAGCGTCCTTGAACGCCCTCGCGTCCACGTAGCGAGCCTTCGGGTCGAGCGCGGTCGCCTTGGCGATTACCGGGCCTAACGGGCTGGCCTTGATCCTCTCTGGGATCGGCAGGTCGCCGTTGCAATGGATGTTGATGCAAGCGTAGATGTTGTCGTCGTCGACGACCGTAATCCCTGTCAGCGCTTCGACGAGGATGAGCCCCACTTGGTAGACGTCCACTGCCGGCGTCACCACCTGCTCGGTGATGTACTCAGGCGCTAAATAGCACGGCGTGCCGACCAACTCGCCAGCGTTCGTCAGACGCTTCGAACCCACCGCCGAGGTGTCTCCGCCCGACACCCCCGCGATGCCGAAATCCAGCACGATCATCCGCTCGCTCGAGGTGCGGGGCTCGCTCAAGAACAGGTTTGCAGGCTTCAGATCGCGGTGCACGATGCCGAGCTCGTGACCCTTGCCGATGGCGTCGAGGCAATCCACGAAGAGCGGCAGCGCGCGCTCTGGCTTCATCAGCCCAAACTGAGTCAGCTCCTCTTCCAAATCATGGCCGCTGAGCAGCTCCATCACGATGTGGGGATGGTGACCACTGTCGGTGAAGCCAAAATCGTGGATCGTCACCACGCATGGATGACGGATCTGTGCCGCGAGCTGAGCCTCCCTCAAAAAACGCGCCTCAAACTCAGTGCGATCCCCGAGCGGCATGGCCTTCAAGACCTTGATCGCAACGGGCCGCTCGATGTGCTTCTGGCGCGCTTTGTAGACGGTGGCCGTCGCCCCCTGGCCGAGGGAACCGATGATCTCGTATCGACCGTCGATGATCGAACCGACGTCAAAGGGACCCCGCTTCTGCGTTTGGCTTTGCTCCACTGGCATCTCGAAGGCTCAAATGAACAGCTGGCGATCCGAGCCTTACCCCTCCGTAGGATCGAGCGTGGGCACGCACCCGTCTCGCTCGAGACAGCGCTGTGCTCAGTAGCGCGAGCTCCGATCACTGTGCGCAAGGCTACTTGGTGCCTTGGTGAGCGTCAAGTTGAGGCTTCATTCGGACCCACATATCACCCTTGGGGCCACATCGTAGGCCATGATCCTTCGCGGTGAACACGACTTCTATCCGAGACTCTCTCGCGGTTTCTTGCTCGGCGCGTGCGCCAGGGCGGGCTCCTGAGCAGCGGCCGCGCGCCTGGGCACCGCTAGGGACCACACCGGACAAGCCCCAGGCGGCATCCCTCGCCTTTCGAGTGTCCGGTGACGCCGCGGTTGAACCCACCTCGCCCAACCCGCTATAGTCCGCCCGCTCAAAGAGGTCATTTGGATTTATTGCCTCGCTTACCACGACCGATTTTCGTTTCATTTCCGATCACTTGCGGTGCGAAAGTCGGTCGTCCACTCGGCGACCTTTCATTGCGGAGTTCAGACATGCACAGTTCCTACCTTCCAAGTCGATGGGTCAAATCGGTGGCGTCTTTCGTGGCGCTGCTCGTGCTGGCGGTGGTCACCGGCAACTGCGGTGGCGCTAAGGCCGCCGATTTGCCTGACTACACGCCCGACTCCAACGCCGCGCGAGAGTCCATCCCCGCCGTCTACACCTGGGACCTGACCCAGCTTTTCAAAGATGCGGCGGCCTGGGATGCCAAGCGCGTCGCGCTGTCCGATGAGCTGGCGAAGCTCGAGGCCTACAAGGGCAAGCTCGCCGACCCCAAGGCCCTCAAAGAGGCGCTCGCCCTCTACTTCGACCTCCACAACCAAACCAACCAAATCACGCTCTACGCCAATATGCTGACGGACTCCTACAGTTCGAACGCCGACTTCGCGGCCATGGCGCAGAAGGGCCTCGCCCTGCTCGACGAGACCATGGCGCAGGCCACTTTCATCCGCGGTGAAATCATGGCGCTCGATGACGCGGCCATGAGCGCGGCGTATGGGGCCGAGCCCGGGCTCGAGACCTACCGCAACTACATCGATGGGCTGCGCCGCCGTCGCGCCCGCGTCCTTAACGAGGACGCCGAGCGCGTCATGGGCCTCTTCGGCGACAACCTCTGGGCCGAGATCGACCTCAACGAGATCCCCTCGCCCGCCGAGGACGTCTTCAACGCCGTCCGTGGGGAGATCGAGTTCCCCATGATCAAGGACGGTGACGGCAAAGACGTGCAGCTCAACTTCTCGAACTACGGCCTCTTCCGCAGCGATCCCAAGCGCGAGGTGCGCGCGGCCGCCGTGGAAGCCTTCTTGGCCACGCTCCGCAAGTCCGAGAACAGCTTGGCGGCGGCCTTGGCTGCGCAGGCCAAGTTCGACGTCGAGCTGGCTCGCTCCCGCACGTACTCCACGGCGCTCGACGCCTATCTGGACAAGGACAACATCGACACCGCCGTCTACATGAACCTGATCGCCGCTGTCAACGCCAACTTGGAGCCCCTGCATCGCTACGTGCAGCTGCGCAAGAAGGTGCTCGGCGTCGATGAGGTCCACATGTACGACCTCTACGTGCCGCTGGTCGCCTCGGCCGAGAAGAAGATCCCCTTCAAGGATGCCCGCGACATCATCATCGCCGCGCTCGCGCCCATGGGCGAAGAGTACGTCAAGGTGCTCACCGAGGGGCTCGATCCGGCCAACGGTTGGCTCGACCTCTACCCCTCCAACGACAAGAACAGCGGCGCCTTCTCGGCTTCCGTCTATGGCCTGCACCCCTACGTCAAGATGAACTACCAAGACACCATGGACGACATGTCGACCCTGGCGCACGAGTTCGGACATGCGTTGCACAGCTACCTCTCCTCGAAGCACCAGAGCTACTCCGAGTATCGCTATGTGCCTTTCCTCGCCGAGATCGCCTCGACCGCCAACCAGGCACTCCTCACCGACTACCTCCTCGCCAACGCCGACGACCCCGCGATCAAGGCTTCAGTGTTGGTCGAGCGCCTCGAAGACATCCGCTCGACCATCTACCGCCAGACCCTCTTCGCCGAGTTCGAGCTGGCGCTGCACACCTTCGTCGAAGAGGGCACTCCCGTGACCGCCGAGCTGCTCAACAAGACCTACGGCGACTTGGTCGCCAAGTACTACGGCCCGGACTACACCATGGGCGAGAACGACGGCATCGAGTGGGCCTACGTGCCGCACTTCTACTGGAAGTACTACGTCTTCAACTACGCCACGGGGCTCTCCAGCGGCATCGCCATCGCCAAGCTCGTGCGCCAGGGCCAAGCCCAGCGCGACGCCTACTTGGGTATGCTGTCGGCGGGCTGCTCCAAGCCCCCGTTGGAGATCTTGAAGGGCGCGGGCGTCGACTTGAGCAAGCCGGACGCCATCAACCTGGCTTTGCAGCAGTTCGACGAGACCCTCACGGAGCTCGAGGCGCTCTTGCCGCAGCTCGAGAAGCAGGCTCAGAACTAAGTCTTAGACGAACGGGAAGGGGCGAGCTGAGGCTCGCCCCCTGTCTTTGCTGGTCAGGCCCCTCAGGTCTCGTTAGTCTGCTCCCTTCACTCCACCGACAGGGGAACGCCAATGTTCAGGAACCAACTCGGACTCCTCCTCGGCTTCGCTCTCTTCTTTGCACTCCAAGCCTGCGACGATGGCGGCAGCAGCGCTCCCGCCGACACCTGCAACGCCGCCGCGGCCTGCAAGTCCACCGAGGCGGCTTCGAGCACCGCCTGCTCCGCGGACGAAACCGACTGTCGCGAGGTCTCCAACGAGTGCGGGGAGATCTACTGCCGCGTCGACCCGACGTGCATCGCACCCTGCCCCGAGGGAGAGTTCGAAGTCTTCGAGCCCTGCGAAGTGGCGTCGGAGTGTCAGACCCGCATGGCCTGCGGCGAGGAAGTGACCTGCCGCTCGACCGACGCCTGCCTTGCCACAACGCGTTGCGACGACATGAGTGCCCCCCGCACCGAGGCCTGTCCGCCCGAGTACCACTGCCTGCTCCAGGAGCTCTGCGGTCAGTCGTTGTTGTGCCCGCAGCTCTCGCAGTGTGCGCAGACCGCCTGTGACATCGGGGAGACGCCATCGACGATGTCGTGCGCCGACACCCCGAACCTTTGTCGCGCCATGACGGGCTGCGGCGAGGCCTTCAACTGCGTCTGTGGCGTTGCAGCCCTTGAATGCTACGACGTCGAGACGCTGACCACCTCGCCGCCATGCGGCAACCAGGAGTTGACCTGCCGTGAGGTGAGGGGCTGTAATCAAGAGGTCTACTGTCGGCGCTGAGCCTCCCCCTGGCCCCCCTGCCCCGAAACGAGCCCGAAACGGCAGCGCGCGTTAGCGCGCATAGAGGGCGAGGGCAACGGCTGCGTTAGGTCAGCCAAGGCAAGCGCTCTGCGCTTGCCGCCAGGCTGACCACAGCAGACGTTGCCCCGCCCGGATCAGTTAGGAACGCACACCCCATTGGCGTCGCAGGTCTGGTTCGCCGCACACCCCGCGCTGCAGGCCTTGAGCTCGACGCTGTTGCCGTACGCTCCAGCAACGCCCGCGCCTCCTTGGGCGTTGGGCCCGACCGAGCCGCCACCCAAGCCTCCGACGCCGCCGGTGGACACCGACTGGCCGTAGATGAAGACGTTGTTGCTCGTGAAGCTCGTGAGGGCGACGTTGTAGCCTAGGAGATCGAAGGACGGACCGCCGGAGCCGCCGCCGCCGCCCCCACCTGGGCCGCCATTGCCGCCGTCGCCCCCCTTGCCGCCGTTGACGGTGATCCAGTTGGACGGACCGCCGCCAAAACCGCCGAGCCCACCGAGCCCGCCGATGCCGGCGAACCCGCCCTGCCCGCCTGTGCCGCCTTGGCCGCGCTGCAGGACGTTGAAGAGCAAGGTCGGAGCTCGACTGTCGTTGGGGTTGGAGTCGCTGAGCAAGACCGCAATGGAAGCCCCGCCGTGCCTTCCAGCGCGTCCGCCTTCGCCGCCGCAGCCGCCAGCGCCACCGCCGCCGCCGGAGGGCGCCAGCTCGAAGTAGCCGCAACCCCCGCTCGGGAAATAGGCCACGCCGCCGCCGCTGCCGCCGCCCCCACCCGACTCGCCGTCGACACCGCGGGCACCAGCCCCCGCTTGGGCGGGGGCTGGCACCCAGATGCCGTTGACGATCGAGCCGTAGCGCGGCGCCGCACCACCGCCGCCAGCCCCGTTGGCCCCGTCGGCTCCGCTCTGTCCATCGTCTCCGCTGTTCGAGACGATGTTGACCGGGAACCCCGACTCCGTAGCGTGACCACATTCCCAGCCGGACATACTGTCGTAGGTCCAGTCCTCACCTCCGGCGCCGTTGCGCCCAGAGCCCACTGGGTACTCGGCCCGTTGCCCTTTGGTCGTGTTCCAGTCGAAGACCGGGCAAACCGAACTCCCGCCGGGCGTTGCGTTGGCCGTCGCGCAGGCGGAATTCGTTCCGGCCGCGCCACCGGCGTTGCGGGGGTTGACGCACGGGCCGCTCTTCGTCACGCCGTTCAGACCTGTGCCGCCGTTGAGCGCCGAGTCGGTCTGCTGCCCGTGCCCTGTTTGTCCGGAGGCTCCCCGTCCGCCGTCGCCGCCACGTCCCGCCTCGATGCGGTTGGAGCGCAACACCAGATTCGATTCGCAGTCCGTGAGCCACACCGCGATCGACGCGGTGCCATCGGCGTTGGCCGCGGCCGCCTCGTGGTCACGTCCCTTGATGACGAACCCAGACACCACCGTCGTCCGCGTGATGCTGGTGGCCGTCAACGTCGCCGCCGCCGAGCTCCCCTCGAGCGTCGTCGCGTTGAGCACCACATCGCGGCTCTTGAAGTCGCTCGAATACCCGCCGTGCAGCTCGATGCCGGCGATCAAGACCACGTCTTCGTCGTAGGTCCCGCGCGCCACCAAGATGATCGACTTGCCGCTCGTGCCCACCGCGTTGATCGCCGCGCCGATCGTCCCGTAGGGGGCGTCGATGGTGCCTCGGCCGTTGGTCGCGCCAGCGCTCACGAAGAGCGAGTCGACGATGACCCCGTCGACCCCATCGCAGTTCTCGTCGACGTAGGTCAGACCTGGCTCCGGTGCGTCCATGAGGTCCGGCGGATCAAACCCGACGTTGCCCAGCCGGCGCGAGCACTCACAGCCGTCCGACGAGTCGGTGTTGACGTTGACCCACTCCCACGACTCGCCGCCGAGCGTCTCGACGATGCACGCCCCCATCTTGCACGACGGTGAGGCGCTCGCCGAGTCGCAGACCCCCATCACGTGATGGATCTCCGGCGACCAGTAGTCGGCGCAGTCGTTGTGGCAGAAGCCGCAGTGCTGCGGGCTGTCGTAGCGACCCGTGCTCTGGTTGAGGAAGCCCTCGTCGATTTGCTGGTCGCAGTTGTTGTCGAGCCCGTCGCAGATCTCGACGTTGTAGTCCTCGACGTTGCACTCGGTCCACGCGAACTGCGTGGGTTGTGCCTCGCAGACTTGGAAGCCAGTGCACGTCTCGACCAGGCAAGACCGCACCGTCCCCACGCTCTTGTCCGTGCAGAAGCACGAGCCGTTCGACGGCTGGCATTGGGCCTCGCCTTGGTAGTCGGCGCAGATGAAGCCCTGCGGACAGCTCGCCCCGTACGAGGAGTCCGGGGCGCACGAGCGCGCACAGTAGCTCTCGGTGCCCTGCAGAACGCAGCGGCTGTCGGGGACCAAGCAGTCCTCGTCCTTGACGCAGGGGAGACAGAGATTGGCGGGCAACCCGAGGCAGGTCAGACCGTCGCCATAGACGAAGAACCCGGGCTCACACTCGTTGACTCGGCACTGCGGCTCGCCGTCGATGATGCTGCATTCGGTCGCGACCGAGTGCGGGATGATCGCCGCGCAGTCCTGACCGCAGCCCCCACAGTGCTCGTTGGCCACGTAGCGCCCTTGCTCGTCGACGAAGTCGTCGTCGATGACCGAGTCGCAGTCGTCGTCTCGGTAGTTGCACGTCTCGCCCGCCGGCACCTCCGCGTCGCAAATCCAACCGTCGAACCCCAAGCACTGTTCGAGCCCCGCGCAGGTCCCGAACTCGTTGCTCGTCACGCACTCGGCTTGCGCCAGCTCCTCGTCGATGAAGCCGTCGCAGTCGTTGTCCGTCCCGTCGCAGAGCTCCTCGACTGGAGTGCTCGCGTCGCAGAGCGACCAAGACTGGTCCCCCTGACAGACCTCGGCGCCGCCGCAAGTCCCCCAATCGTTGCTCTGCTCGCAGCCGCGCGCCATTCCCACCGAGGTGGCGTCGCAACGACAGCCCGCCGAGTCCGGCAGACACTGCATCAAAGCCCCTCCGAGCGCGTCGGTGGCCGAGCAGGTGTAACCCGTCGGGCAGCTCGAGTAGGTGCAGTCGGTCGAGCAGAAGTTTCCGCCACCGATGTCCGAGCAGAGGTCGGAGCCCGTGACGTTGCACGAGCGGTCGTCGACGCAGGCCATGCACAAGCGGTTCTGGATGACCGCGCACAGGCCCACGGTGCCGCCAAAGCCGTGCGGATTGGGGACCTCTTTGCACTCCCAACCCGCCGGACAACCCAGCTCACAGAGCCGGGAGCAGAAGGCGCCGTCTGGGTGGGCGAGGCAGTAGGTGCTGCGGCACACTTCATTGCTCTCGCAGCGCTCGCCGAAGTCCTTCAGCGCAGAGTCGTCGCCGGGCCGGACCTCGTAGGCGAAGTTGTCGCAGCCCGAGAGCGAGGCGGCCCAGAGCACGGCCAGGAGGGAGAGGCTCACAAGACCCGAGCAGGCCCGCATTTTGGTTCGTCCATCCATGTCAGAAGCTCTTCACGTCATTGGCGATTCCGTCGCCGCCATCCGTCCCGGCAAACGAATCTCCCGCAGGCGAAGGACCTCCATTCCCGCCGGGCCCGCCTGTTTGGTCGGTGCCAGGGGTCTCGAAGGTGTTCTTGCTCGTATAGGACGCGCTGGAGATGCCGACGCCCGCGACGCCGAAGGAGGGCCCTCCGCAGCCGCCGCCGCCACCCCCACCCGCACCGCCGTCACCGCCGCGGCCGCCGCGACCGCCTTCGCCGCCGCACCAGGCGGGCCAGACAATGTCGCCGCCCGCGCCGCCCTGAGCGCCGAGGCCGCCCTGGCCGCCACCGCCGCCGTCGCCGCCCGCGCCACCGAAGCCGCGCCGGATGCGATTGCTGTGTAAGGCAGGCATGGAGCCGCTCGGCACGATGAAGACCGCGATCGAAGCGCCGCCACCGCCGCCCGAAGCGCCACCGCGCGCCGAACAGCCGCCCGCTCCGCCGCCGCCGCCGGTCCCGCCGATGTCGCCGACGGGCCGATTGACAGTGCAGCCCGTGAACTCGTTGTTATTCTTGACGCCGCCCCCGGCGCCGCCGCCGCCGCCGCCCCCCCCAGCGGTGCCGGCCGCTCCTGCCGTCGACGAGCCGGACACCCAGCGGCCACTCTGCACCGACCCAAAGCCCGATGTGCAGCCAGCGCCGCCCGCGCCGGCAGTGCCGTTCGGCCCGCTGGCTGCATCCTGTCCGTTGGTCTCGCCGGTTCCAGAGCCCTCGACGCAGTCGTACTTGCAGAGCTTGTCTTGGCTGGGGTCGTCGTTGTGCTCGTAATAGTTGTCGTAGCCGCCACGCCCGTCGATGCCGCCGGTCTGGAAGGCCTGTCGGCCGCCGTCTGTGGGCGGCCGCCCGTCGGCGCCCGCGTGGCCAGCGGCGCTGCTGCAAACGCTGTTGGTCCCGCCGGCTCCGCCCGCCCGCAGCTCTCCAGAACAGTCGGCGCTCAGGCACTCTTTCGAGTCGTTGCCGCGCCCGCCGGGTTGCCCGTTGGCGCCTGCCTCTCCGCGGTTTCCGGCGATCCCGTCGCCGCCACGCCCGGCGACGATGAGGTTGTTGGCGACCTCCAGCGTGTCCCCCGCACCCTCGATGGCGACGGCGTAGCTGGCCGGCGCGCTCAGGCCCGAGGCTGGGTCGTAGTGCACGTCGTAGCCCTCGATCATGAAGCCAGCCAGCACGGTGCGCACCGTGATGGGAGCGATCGAGACGGTGCCCACATGGTGGTTCACGTCGAGGGGGTTGGGCTCCTGCCCGCGAATCCAGGTCGGATAGAGCACGACGTCGCGCACCGAGAAGTCGGCGTTGTAGCCGCCGTAGAGCCCCACGCCCGAGGCGACGCGGACGTTCTCGTAGTAGGTCCCGGCGGCGACGAGGATCGCCGTGTGCTTGTTGCGGTCAAAGGCTGCTGTGGCCTCCGCGATCGTCCGGTAGGGCGCCTCGCGGGTGCCCAAGGATTGGGTCGTGCCGCTGTAGACGAAGAGCGAGGTCGACACCGTGCCGTCGACACCGTCGCAATCGGCGTCGACGTAAATGTGTCCGGCGCGTGGATAGCCCTCGACGATGTCGGGGAGGTCCGGGCCGGCGCCGAGCACCTGTCCGCACTCACAGCCGTCGGCCTCGAGGTCGTTGGGGTTGTGGAACTGCAAGTGAATCTGGCAGAGGCCGCCGGAACACACATAACCGTCGCCGAAACGGCCGCGACAATCCGCGTCGCTGCCGCAGTTGGACGCACAAGCGTCGCCGTCGCAGGTGCATTGATGAATCTGCAGGTCGCACGTCGAACCGGCGCCGCAATCGGAGTCGGTCAGGCAGGGCCCGACGGCGACCCAGGTCTCTTCGGTGCAAGCGACGAACTGGCATTCGAAGTCGTTGCTCACCGGAACACAGGCCCCGATGGCGTGCTGGATGTCCGGGTCCCAGAACGACGGGCAGTTCACGTTGCACTCGCCGCAGTGCTCGTCGGTGTCGTAGTTGCCGTTGGGGTTGCGGTAGCCCTCGTCCACGACGCCGTCGCAGTTGTTGTCCACGTGATCGCAGACCTCGACGACGATGTCGGATTGCTCGCAGGCGTTCCACTCGTAGCGTTCCTGGCCCAGGTCTTCACAGGTCTGGACGCCTTGGCAGAACTCTCCCTGTCCGCCGGTAATGATGCAGCTGCGGGTCGCGGCGACGCGGTCCACGTTGCAGGTGCAGGTGTCGCCTTGCGGCTCGCAGAACAAAGCGCCGCGGGTCCCGCCGCAGGTGTAGCCGTCCGGACAGCAGTCCTGGGTGCCAATGGCGCCCGTGCAGCCGAAGTAAGGCGAGTCGGGAGAGCAGCTCTGGGCGCAGAAGGTGCCTGGATCGTCACCGATTTTCACGCAGATGTCCGACGAGATCCGGCAGTCCTCGTCGAGGGTGCAGGGCTGACAGGCTGGGCTGACCAGCGGCGCGCAGGTCACCGGGCGCTCTTCTGGGAAGGGGTAGAATCCTGGCTCGCAGAGGACCGGGATGCACGCCGGCTCCTCCTCGCGCAGACTGCACGTCGCCGCGCTCTCGACGACCCCGTCGGCGTCGGTCAACAGGTGCGGGATGGTGTCGGCGCAGGCCACGCCGCAGTGTCCACAGTGCTCGAGGTGCACGTAGCGACCTTGCTCGTCGATGAAGGGGTCGTCGGCAATGCCGTCGCAGTTGTCGTCGTGGCCATTGCAGAGCTCGTCCTGCGCCGAGATGGAGCCGCAGCTCCAGCCATACGCCCCGTCCTGGTCTTCGCAGTGCCACTCGCCGACGCAGCGCCCGCCTGGGAACTCGTTGATGCAGCTGGGAAAGGGCAGGTCGTCGGGCAGCCCGGTGGTGTCGATGCTCGGGTCGTTGACGTCGAAGAGGCCGTCGCAGTCGTCGTCCTCGCCGTTGCAGGTCTCCAGGGCGGCCTCGGGCGCCCCGCAAACGCCCCAGCTCGCCGGCGGGCCGGCCTCACAGACCTTGTCGCCGTAGCAGGTCCCGAAACGATTGAGGCTCGAGCAGGTGCGGATGACGCCCACGTTCTCGTCGCTGCACTCGCAGCTCTCGTTGGGCGTGATGCACTGCTGCAGCGTCGCCGTCTCGGTCTGGACCTCGGTGCAGACATAGCCCGCGGGGCACTCTCCGGTGATGCTGCAGTCGGTGGCGCAGACGAATTCCCCGTCCAGCTCCAGGCAGTGGTCGCCGATGGCGTTGCAGTGGGCGTCGACCGCACAAGGCTCGCAGATCTTCGAGGGGATGACCTGCACACACAGGTCCACAGCGCCGCGCGTTCCCCCTGTCTGGTGCCGTTTACACTCCCAGCCGTCGGGACAAGGGTCGAAGCGGCACTCTTGGGTGCAGACCCCGCCGTTGCCTGGGCCTTCGGGCAAGCAGCTGCCCGAACGGCAGCCGGCGTTGGAGACGCACGACTCGCCGAAGCCGACGCGGGCGATGCCGTAGCCTTCGTCGACCACACAGACGTTGGTCTCGTCGCAGTAGAACCCCTCTTCACAGTTCCAGGAGCCGGCGCATTCACAGGTCCCAGCGGTGTAGCAGTCGCTGACGTTGTCGCCGCAGCCACTGCTGAAGAGCACCAACGTGAACAACAGCCCGAGAGCCGCTCGCAGCCGCGCCGGCTCGAGGGCTTGCGGGGCTCGCGCCGGCCGGGTGTCGCCTAAGTATATAATTTTCATAGTGAATCTATAGGCCAGGCCAAGACCTTTGGGGGTCGTCGAAGAGCGGGCTGCCAGACGCAAAGAAGCGTTCGAAAATGCGCAGCCAAGCCATGTTGCCACACGATGGCGCCGTCAGAGGGTTACCGCCTGACGAACCCTCGCCGCCGCACGTCCTTGTGAGGCCTAGTTTTGCGAGCAATCGAACGTTCTTTCCGAGTGAGCTGCTGCAAACTGGCGCGCGTGCGGCCGCAAGAACGGGGCCAGAATCGCTCGATTCTGTAGGTCTTTCACCCACCCGAACGCTGCGCAGCGTAGCGCCCCGCCGATTTGCCCGCAAACATTTGCGTCGACCCGGACCGGACCCTGAACTCCGGGCTCCAGACTCCAGATTTTGATACTGTGCCGAATGCTGTTTGAACGGTCTGGAGCCTGGAGCTACTGCCGGCTGCCGACGAACTCCGGACCGATTCTGCTGTGACCCGCTCGGTCGCTTGGCGAGCCCTTCGAATCACTCAAAACCTTAGAGGAGTCGTCTGGAACAAAATGCTCATTTGGACGAAGTCAGAGGGAGGGCAAGGAGGTCGATGCAGGCGATGCAATGCATCGTCGAAGCAGACCGACGCTGCCGTCACGCTTCTGGCGATGCCCGAATGAGTGGGTTGCGATCGGACGGCTCCTGGCTGAGCTGGACAGGGTTCTGAACGACGAGGGTGTGGTGCCTTCGAGGGTCACATCGATCTCTTCGCCCAGCGCCAAGCCTTCCTCGCGGCTGCGCGCGCGCAAGGCGAGCTGATGGGCGTAGACGCTGCAGTGGCAATCTTCGAAAGCGTTTTCCAATTCCGCGGCGGCGGCCCGGGCTTTGACGCCGGCACGGCGCGCCTCAGTGTCTTCCTTTTCCTCGACGAGCGAGGTCGACTCGAGCGCCTCTGCGCTCTCCATGAGGAGAGTCTGAGCGCCGTCGTGGAAGCTTTTCGAGCGAGGGGTGGCAAACTGGAGGGGTTGAACCCGCGCATGGGATTGACGCGCGGTGGCGGCGACCTTTCTATCCTGTTGGTACATGCGAACTCCTGCGGTTTGAGTTGAGCTTGGGTTGGGGTGGCGCTCGGTGAGGGTGACCTCGAGGGCGTCGGT
>PFUG01000197.1 GCA_002789955.1 Deltaproteobacteria bacterium CG_4_9_14_3_um_filter_63_12
CGTTACACTAGGTGGACTCACCATCCGCGCTCTCGTCGATGCTGGAGGCACCCCATCTCGTCCTGCAGCGCAGGCCGGCTGCCTTCAGAGACCGCCGCGCTTTGTCTGCACGCGATGGCACAGAAGATGGCGCAAGACCAATAACCGCAACGACTTCCGTCCCGGTGGCGGGGAGCTATTGACCGCAGAGCACGACCGCGAGTTGCCGTCCAAGGTTGCGTCGCCCGCGAAGTCCTGTCGCGATGTCGAGAGGTGTGCCCCCAAAGCGCTCTGCGACAACCTCGACGACCCCCTCCGGCGTCGGCGCGGCGTATCGCGCCTGTGCCACATGCGAGGCTGAAGCCTCGCCGCGCACCACCTTTCTCTCCACCCAACCTGTCGAGATGTTGACAAGTCTCGACCCGACCCCTCATAGACTCCGACAGCGCCAAAGAGACTTGAACGCCGATGAGAACGGCGTTAAGAAGGGTGCCCCACGAGGAACCCCTCTAATGGGGCCCACGGCTTCCGGGGCGACCAGCCCATCGAAGGTCGACGCGCAAGAAACACTGCGGCTCAGACCGGCTCGCTCGGACGGGCATACACGCACAAGGTTATGAAATGATGAAAGAATTCGGGCTCGCCTCTGAAATCATCGACCGCGACGTCTACAGCCGCACCGTGCAACGCTTCGCCGAACGCAGCATCACCCTGCCGACCTTCGCCCAGCTGGCCGACCCGTCGACCATCCCGCAGGACATCCTTGACCGGCTCGAGGAGGTCGATCCCGACGCCGCCCACCCGCTCAATCTCTTCCGCGTGCACTGGTTCAACGACGCCGACCGTCGGCACCAGGCCAAGGTCCCCAATCACATCGTCCTGCCCAAGTCCTTGACGGGCGTCGACGCCAAGATCGTCCTCGCCTTGGGGAATCGCTTCCCCATGATCGACGCCCACAAGGTCCTGGCGGCCTACGGCTGCTTGGCGCCGCGCTTGGTCTCCGGTGAGTTCGACCCCACCGCGCACCGCGCCGTCTGGCCTTCGACGGGCAACTACTGCCGTGGCGGCGTCGCCATCTCTCGCATCATGGCCTGCCGCGGCGTCGCGGTGCTGCCCGCCGGCATGAGCGCCGAGCGCTTCGAGTGGCTCGACAAGTGGTGCATGGTGCCCGCCGAGGACGTCATTCGTACCCATGGCACCGAGAGCAACGTCAAGGAAATCTACGACGCCTGTCACGAGCTCGAGCTCGACAAGAAGAACTTCATCTTCAACCAGTTCTCCGAGTTCGCCAACCACCTCGTACACTACGCCGTCACCGGCGCCGCGCTCTCGGCGGTCTACGGCCACATGCTGCAGTCCGATCCCAGCTTGCAGCTCGCCGCCTTCGTCTCGGCGACGGGTTCGGCGGGAACCATCGCCGCTGGCGACTACCTCAAGGACCACCACGGCTCCTTGACCGTCGCCGTCGAGGCCCTCGAGTGCCCGACCATGCTCTACAACGGCTTCGGCGAGCACAACATCCAGGGCATCGGCGACAAGCACTTGCCTCTGATTCACAACATCCTCGACAACGACTTCGCCGTCGCCATCTCGGAGGCCTCGACTGACCAACTCTTCGTCCTGTTCAACACCGAGGTCGGCCGCAACTACCTCGTCGAGCGCAGGGGCATCGCTCGCGAGACGGTCGACTCCCTCGAGGACATGGGCATCTCCAGCATCTGCAACATGCTGGCCGCCATCAAGACCGCCAAGTACCTCGGCCTCGGCGAGGATCAGGTCATTGTCACCGTGGCCACCGACGGCGCCGCCATGTACGGCTCTGAGCGCGAGAAGGCCCTTAGCTCCTACTTCGACAACGACTTCGACGTCGTCAACGCCGGCGAGGTCTTCGGACAACACCTGGCTGGCGCCGGCGCGGACCACGTCATGGAGCTCTCGCACGTCGACAAGAACCGCATCTTCAACCTCGGCTACTTCACTTGGGTCGAGCAGCAGGGCATCTCCTACGAGAGCTTCATCGAGCGTCGGAAGCCCGAGTTCTGGAGCGCTCTTCATGAGTTCTTGCCCGCCTGGGACACCCTGATCGAGCAATTCAACGCCGACGTCGCCGCAGCGCGGAGCAAGTAGACATGGCCGCCAGCACCCAGCTCGTCTGCTCGGGCTGCGGAAAAGCGGTCGACCCCGGGCTGCACGTCTTCGCCTGCCCCGCTGCGCGGGCCGGCGACGACATCGACCACGTCCTCGTGCGCCACTTCCGTCCCGACGCCTCACGTCATGACGCGGCGCGCGAAGCCCACCAGACCACGGCGCACAGCGCGCCCACGGGCTGCAGCTTCGTGCGCTACCGACATCACCTGCACTCCTACCAGCAGGCCGTCGTCGACGGGCTCTCCGATGACGGCTTCTGCGCCCGCGTCCGGCGCATCGACGACCGCATCTTCGAGCTCGACCGACGCCGCTTCGACGTCACTCCTCTGACCGCCGAGACGACGCTCGCCGAGGCCCTCGGGCTGGGCGGGGCGCTGTGGGTCAAGAACGAGACGGGCAACGTCTCGGGCTCCCACAAAGCCCGCCACATGATGGGCCTGGCCTTGCACCTCGAGGGCGGTGAGGCCACCGGCCGGCTCGCCATCGCCAGCTGCGGCAACGCCGCGCTGGCGGCGTCCGTCGTCGCCCGCGCCATCGACCGGCCGCTGGACGTCTTCATCCCCACCGACGCCGACCCGCTCGTGGTCGAGCGCCTCGAGGCGCTCGGCGCCAACACGGTGCGCTGCCCGAGGCTGCCCGGACAGACAGGAGATCCCTGCTACCACCGCTTCCAGGAGGCGGTTGCTTCAGGCGCCTTCCCGTTCTCTTGCCAAGGCTCCGACAACGGGCTGACCATCGAAGGCGGACTGACCCTCGGCTACGAGCTCTCCGAGCAACTGGCCGCTCTCGGCGATGACGCCGACCTGCTCTTCGTGCAGGTGGGCGGCGCGGCCTTGGCCAGCGCCGTCGTCCAAGGCCTCTTCGAGGCTCAGCGCCTCGACCTCGAGGCCGTGGACAGCGGCTTGCCCTTCAAGATGCCAAAGGTCGTTACCGTCCAGACCCATGGCGCCTTCCCCCTGGCCCGCGCCTACCACCGCCTGAGCCGACGGCTCCTGCAGCGGCTCGAGGGTGTGCAGCTTGGCGCCGAAGACCTCGCCGCGGTCGATGGAGCCTCTCTCCTAGAGCTCTACGGACCCGCGAACGCCGCCCAAAACCTGGCGAACGCTAGCCGTTTGATGGCCGCGTGGGGCAGCGAGCGGATGAGCAGTGAGCTCAGCTTCGCGGCCACCCATCGCGCCTCGTTCATGTGGGCCTGGGAGGACGCTCCGCACTCGGTCGCCCACGGCATTCTCGACGACGAGACCTACGACTGGTTCGCCGTCGTGAAGGGGATGCTGCGCAGCGGTGGCTTCCCGCTCTTGGTCGACGAGGCGACCTTGGTTCAAGCCAACGCCTTGGCCGTTGAGCACACGGGCATCCCGGTCGATCCCACGGGCTCTTCGGGGTTCGCGGGTCTGTTGGCGTTGCACCAAGCCGGCACCCTTCCGGAAGGCGCGCGCAGCCTGGTCCTCTTCACCGGCGTAGACCGCGCATACGAGGCCAAAGGACGCTAGGCGCGCCCGACCGACAAGAGCAGGGCATCGCCCTATTCCAGATTCCAAATTAACCCGCCGGACTCCGGCGACCGACTCGAGAGAAACTCATGACCACAGCAGACAAGGTCCGCCCCCTTCTTGACCGCCTGGGCGCGCTCCACAGCGGTCTGTTCCAGAAAGACTTCCTCCTGACCTGGGAGCAGACCGACGACGAGCTCAAGTCGGTCATCACCATCGCCGAGATCCTCGAGCACTTCTGGAAGGGCAACATCAGCGCCCGCGTGTTCAACGGCGGCTTGGCGGTCTCGAATTTCCGGGACAACTCGACGCGCACGCGCTTCTCGTTTGCCTCGGCCGCGTCTTTGCTGGGTCTGAACACGCAGGACATCGACGAGGCGAAGAGCCAGGTCGCCCACGGCGAGACCGTGCGCGAGACCGCGAACATGATCTCGTTCTTGACCGAGGCGTACGGCATCCGCGACGACCTCTTCTTGGGCGAGGGCCACAAGTACATGAGCGACGTCTCGACGGCGCTGCAGCAGGGCTACGAAGAGGGCGTGTTGCCGCAGCGGCCGGCCGTCATCAACCTGCAGTGCGACCTCGACCATCCGACCCAGTCTTGCAGCGACCTCATGCACTTGCAGGCCATGTACGGCTCGCTCGAAGCCCTGCGCGGCAAGAAGCTCGCCATGACCTGGGCCTACTCGCCTTCCTACGGCAAGCCCCTGTCGGTCCCTCAGGGCATCTGCACCTTGATGACCCGCTTCGGCATGGACGTCGTGCTGGCGCACCCCGAGGGCTACGACCTGGTGCCCGAAACCATCGAGATCTCCAAGAAGCACGCGGCGGCTTCCGGTGGCACGTTCACTGTCGCCAACAGCATGGAAGAGGCCTTCATTGACGCCGACATCGTCTACCCCAAGAGCTGGGCGCCTTGGACGGTCATGCAGGAGCGCACGTCGCTGCTGCGCAGCGGCCAGGGCAACAAGGTGCAGGAGCTCGAGAAGAAGGCCCTCGAGAACAACCTCAAGTACCGCAACTGGGAGTGCACCGAGGCGCTGATGAGCCAAACCAAAGGCGGCAAGGCCCACTACATGCACTGCCTGCCAGCCGACATCAGCGAGGTTTCGTGCAAGGAAGGCGAGGTCGCGGCCTCGGTCTTCGACCGCTACCGGGCTGAGACCTACCAAGAGGCGAGCCACAAGCTGTATGTCATCGCGGCGATGATCATGGCGACGCGCTTCGAGAATCCGAAGGCGACGCTCGAGGGGTTGTTGGCGAAGGCGACTCCCCGCAAGCTGGCGTAGGCGCTGGCTCCTTGAACGAAGAAACCCCCGATCCGCAGGCGGCTCGGGGGTTTCTGGCTTCTTGCGTCGCGAGAATCAGGGGACGATGCGCGTCCCCGTCTCCCCAGCCACCGCACGCATGAGGTTCGGCGGGTCGGTCAGGATCGCCTCACCACCGGTCGCTTCGACGAAGGCGATCATGGCCTGGATCTTGGGCAGCATGCTGCCGGCCGCGAAGTGTTTCTCTTCGATGGCGGCCTTGGCCTCGGCCACGGTCAGGCGCTCGATGACAGCCTGATTGGGCTTGCCGAAGTTCTTGGCGGCCTTCTCGACGGCCGTGGAGATGAGCAGCACGTCGGCGTCGATCAGGCGGGCGAGCAAGCTGGAGGCGTGGTCCTTGTCGATGACGGCTTCGATGCCGACCAAGCGGCCATCGGCCTCGATGGCGACGGGGATGCCGCCACCGCCGACGGCGATGACCACAAACCCCTGGGCGATCATGGACTTGATGATGTCGATCTCCAGGATCTCCTGGGGTTTGGGCGAGGGGACGACCCGGCGGAAGCCACGGCCTGCATCCTCGAAGACCGTCCAGCCGTCCTTCTGCTCGTGTTCCCTTGCGGTGGCCTCGTTCATAAACGAACCGATGGGTTTGGCCGGATTCAGAAAGGCGGGATCGGCCTTGTCGACGACCACTTGAGTGACGACGGTCGCAGCCGGGATGCGTTTTGCCCAGCCGCGCATCTGGTTGTACAAGCCCATTTGGAGGTTGTAGCCGATGGCGCCTTGCGTGTCGGCACCGCAGGAGTCCAGCGGCACGCGGTGCAGCTCGTGGGCGGCCAGCTCGGTGCGTCGCAAGATGAAGCCCACTTGCGGCCCATTGCCATGGGTGATGACCACGCGGTGTCCCTGCTCGAGCAGCTTCACGATGGCGCCGCAGGTCTCTTCGGTCGTCTCGTATTGGTCTGGAACGGTCTGGTGGGCGTTGTCTTTGATCAACGAGTTTCCACCGATGGCGAGCACAATCACTTTCTTGTCTGACATGCAGAGCGCTCCGACTTCTACTGTGGCTCCGACCCACGGGTCGTGCGGGTATTGAGGCGATCGCCGGTCCACTCGACGGCGCGAACACGCAGTTAGGGCAGAACCTTCGAGCGGTCAAGCCCGAGGGCTCTCGACCAGCTAAGCCGCCTCACGCGCACAACTCGCGCGCTCCCTTCACACCACACGCTAGAGGTCACGTCGGTCATCAGCTCTGCGGTCACGACCGTTGCGGCGGTTTGGGTTCTGGCTGCTCCACTGTGCGACCCGGTGGTCGACCCTGCGCAGCAGACGCGTGCGCCGATCTCTCTCTGCGCGTCGGTCCCATCGCCCTTGTCCCAGCAGTTGCAGAGGCAAGGGTTCAGCTGGAGCCCGCTCTTCGGCCTGTTGAGCGGCGAGCGCTCGGCCTAGGCCAAGCACCATGAGGGTGAGCCCTGCGAGGATGAAGATCGTGAACGGGCTCAGCCAATACCCATTCGGAAGGTTGAATCCGATGGCTAAGCAGAGGCAGCCCAAGATCAAGGCCTCCCCGCCGTGGTAACTCGTCTCGTGGAACTCTTGCCTGCTAAACCCCTTCTCGTTCATCACAACCTCCCAGTCGGCCGGCCCAACGGTGTTGCGCTCGAGGCAGAAGTTGCACCGAATGTACGCATTTGCGGCGTACATCCGCCGCCATGCCCCACACGAGCGTACATGTCGGTTCATTACTAATGGATGACGACTCGAGAAGGGCGTGTCAACAGCGTATTTATTCCGTCGCGTCCTTTCGCGGTCGCGAAAGGGCAGAAGGCCGGCATGACGCCGATCTTCTGCAGTCTTGTGCGCGGTTTGGACCTAGTCGGCTACGGTCTTGACGAGGTTGACTTGGGTGGTCGCCAGGACGGCCTTCTGGAGGCGTCGCATGACGTAGAAGGTCTGCAGGTCGACCTGTGCGCCCTTGCTTGCCGTGAAAGTCCCGCTGGGATCGGCCTCTTCGAAGGACGCATCGAAGTCTGGTCCTTTGAAGCGGATCTTGCCGCCTTCGATCCAGACGCTGAATTCCGCACCCTTGAATCGCCCTTGGATGCCGCCGAAGTCGAGCTCTCCAGTGAAGGCGAAGCCATCGTGTGTGGTGTGCCGCTTCCACTCCTCGACGCTGCTGAAGAAGCGCGGCTTGGCCAAGTAGGGCCCGCCGTCCTCGGGGCAAAAGGTGTCACAGTTTCCGCATTCGTTGCAGAAGTCGTGGAAATTTCCGAGCTGGTGTTTCTTGGTGATCTCGATGGGGGTGCCCTCTTTGGCCAACCACGTTGCGCCATCTTTGACCATCTGGGTCCCTGGAATGGCGACCTGCTCGAAGTCGAAGCTGAAGTTGGCGTTGTTGGGGCAGACGGGGATGCACTTGTCGCAGGTCAGGCAGTCGAAGAGGGCGAGCTGCGAGCCGACCTTTTTGGGGCCCTTCGCATTCTCGACCAGAGCGTAGCGCGAGTTTTCAGTGACGAGCTCTACGTAGTGCTTGGTGTTGAGGAGCTTGGCCGCGGAAACCCAGGCGGCGTAGTTGGCGCTGGCGACATCGAGCAGACCGCCGCCCTCTTCGTAGGCGCCACGGCAGGCGGCCGCGTCGTCTGGGTCCATTTCGACGGCGTTGAGGGCCGCGAGCCCTTGGTCGTAGGCTCGGATGATGTAGTCGCCGATGTTTTGTGCGCCGACGTCTTTCATCTGGGCGTCGAGGGCTTTGTAGTAAGTCGCCGTGCGTCCGTAGCCGCCTGTTTTGAGGAGGTCGCTGCAGACGGTGATGGGAGCCAGGCCTAAGGCCACGGCGTCCGGGAAGTTCTTGCTGTCGATGCCCGCGGCGAAGGTGATGGGGAAGCGGTCGCCGAAGTGGGCTCGGAACTGCGCCACCAGGTTCATGGCCAAGACATGCAAGGGCGTACCCGACATGTACATGTGGGCTTCTTTCTCTGGGAAGACGCTGCGGTTGTTCTTGACGAGGAGCGTGTTGGTGAACTTGACGCCGAAGCCCAAGCCCAGCGATTTGGCGACCTCTCCCAGTCGGTCGACGAAACCCACCGCTTGCTCCCAGCTGGCGTCGTTGTCGAACGCGCTGTCGGGGATCTCGATCCCTTCGTAGCCCAGGATGTTGTTGAGGAGCTCGCGGGCTCGGAGCTTGCCGAGCAGCGTCGGGTTGAGCTTGATGATGCAGCTCAGACCGTTCTCGCGGAAGAGGAACTCGATGATCTTCTCGATTTCGAGGGGGGGACAGCCGTGGAAGGTCGACAGGGTCAGCGTGTCCGAGAGCTTGGTCTCGAACGGCAACTTGGCTAGGTCAGCGTATTCCGCGGGGATCTGAGCCCGGAAGCGCTCGACGTGCGCGCTGGCGTCCTTCATCCCCTCGATGAACGACTGGATCGGCTCGCTCTTGATGCCGGCCAGATCGTATCCGACGGAGATGTCGAAGATGACCTTATCGAAGTCTGGAGCCAGCGCCACCTTGCCGCTCGCCGCCAGCATCTGGATGAGCATCGAGGCTTTGACGTACTCGTCGAGGGACTGGGCCAGCTTGAGCTCCTGGGACCACTCGACGTTGTAGCCGACGGTCTCCATGTCGATGCAAGGCCGAGGGATCTGGAGCTCGTCCATGATCTGAACGGTCTTGAGCTCCATGATCCGACACCCAGCCAACCAGGCCAGCACGATGTTCTGCGCCATCTGCGTCTGCGGCCCCGCGGCTGGCCCGAGCGGACTCGAGGCGGGCTTGCCGTGGAAGCGAACAGAGTAGTCATAGGTCTGGCTCCCGGTAGAGAACTTGCGCGCGGAGAGGCCGAAGATCGAGTCGTTGTGCTCAAGCTCGTTGAACATCTGACGGACAAGGGCACCGAAGGGATAGGGGACGAGCTCGGCCATTTGGACTCCTTCTCTCTTTGGGATCGCAACAAAAAGTGGGCGCGTTCAGCCTCATGGGCGAACGACACGGCCTGTTTTACGGCGCACGGGCGCCTGACCGCAACCCCTGCGTCAACCCGACTTTCCTAGAGCGCTTGTCTCAGTGCCCCGGTTCGAACCTGAACGGGTAGGTCACGACCGTGGTCGACTTCCCAGAGAACGACGGGAAGCGGACCTTGCCCATCTCTTCAAGCACACAGACCTCTAGATGCGCATTATCCAACGTCGACTCGAGCGCCGAGGTCGAGACGACCTTGCCATCGTCATCGATGACGAACTGCACCACCAGACGACCGGTCAGCGCCTCGCTCTTTCTTTGGATCTCGTTGCAGTAGCAGGCCTTTACCCCCTCGTGGTCGCGCAACCGCTCGCGGAACGCCGACGCACCCAGCGATTGAGCGGCGAGCGCTCCCATCTCCGAAGGGCTGGCCGGCACGTCGAACTCGAGGGGGTAAGCGATGCGAACGGCGCCGTTTCCAGTCGCAGGGAAGGTCGCGGTGTCAGCTCGGCCAAACGTGGGCGTCTCCAGCGTCGCCGCCCTGCACTTGATGAAGTGTCGCCCTTCATCTATGTTTCTAACCGTATTCACGCAATGAAGGGGTGGTCTCTTGCCCCCTAGGAGCTATTGATGAACCTCAAGAAGAGAGCTGCCTTTGTCGGGTGGTTTTTGTTGGCCGCCGCCACCGCCTCTGGCTGCCTCACGACCTATGACACAGAGGCGGAAAAGTACGTCCCCAGCGAGCCCTCGAACTCCTGTGCGACCGGCGCGGTCGAGGTCTGTGATGGAGTCGACAACGACTGCAACGACCAAGTCGACGAGGGCTGCAACGACGACGCGGACGAGCACTGCGATTCCGCCATGGTGGTGAACAACGACGCCACCAATACACCGCCCGCCGTCTGTCCCGCTGGCGGTGGTGACTGCGACGACACCGATCGCGACGTCCATCCCGGCACGACAGACGTTTGCGACGACGTGGACAACGACTGCAATGACAACGCGGACGAAGGCTGCAACCCGGATGGCGACGAGTACTGCGCGATTGGCAGCGTCGTCATCAACCAAGTCAGTGGCGCGGGTCCGAACGTCTGTCCCAAGGGCGCAGGAGACTGCGACGAGAGCTCCGCCGACGTCTTCCCTGGAGCGACCGAGCTCTGCGACGACCTCGACAACAACTGCGACGAGGCGACGGACGAGGGCTGCGACAAAGACGGCGACGGAGTCTGTGACACCACAATGACCGTAGTCGGCACGCCGGCGACCTGTGTGAATGGCATCGACGACTGCGATGACAATAACGCCTCTGTCGGGGGGGGCTCGGACGAAATCTGCGACGGCTTGGACAACAACTGCGACCTCGCGACCGACGAAGGTTGTGATGATGACGGCGACAGGTACTGCGACGCAGCGATGACGGTCGACACCGGCGCTGGCGCCTTGACGGTCTGCCCACTCGGCGAAGGCGATTGTTTGGACGAAGGGGATGGGGCAGACCAGGTCTACCCCAAGAACGCCGAGGAGCGCTGCGACAACTTCGACGACGACTGCAACGGCACCATCGATGAGCTCTGCGACCTCGACGACGACGATTACTGTGATGGCTCCCTGCCAATGTCCGCTCCGTTGCCGGCTGTCTGTCCACTGGGCTCGGACGACTGTGACGACACCAGAGCCGAGTCCTATCCAGGAGCCGAGGAGCTGTGCAACGACCTGCTGGACACCTGCGGCGGCGTCGCCGACGTGGGCTGCAACGACGACGGGGACACCTACTGCGACGAGAGCATGACCGTTGTGGGCAACCCACTGGTCTGCAGCGGCGGCGGCGGTGACTGCGACGACCTGCGCAACGACGTGTTCCCTGGCGCTCCCGACGCCTGCGGGCCGGTCGACTTCAACTGCGACAACGTGCGCCCCGCACTGTCATTCTCAGACCCTGTCACAGTGCGCGGCCGGTCGCCGTCAGGGGATTCGGAAGGTATGGCCTTCAATGGCACCGACTTCGCGGTGACTTGGGTCGAGAGTACCTACACGAACAACGTGGCTCGGTACGCGCTCCTGAACTCCTCAGGCTACGTGAGCCAAGGCCCCTTCGATCTGACCACACCGAACCTCGCAGTCGATCGAACCGTCATCGCCTACGACGCCACCAGTCAACTCTTTGGCGTGGCCTACACGGTCTTGGACCCTGTCCAAAGACAGTTCGTCCTCAACCTCAGCACCTTCGACAACCTGGGGAACATCCAGGCGACTAAAGAGATCGGTGCGGTGCAAACGAACAGCCACATCAGAATCGCAGCCGCGCCGGGGATCTTTGGCCTCTTCTACTACAAGGACGTCAGTGGCACGACCGTCATGCACTACCGACCTTACACCGTCGCGACCGACACCATCGGAAACGAGGCCGCGTTGGTGGGCCTCCCGACGAGCGTGGGTCTCTATGACGTGTCCATTGAGCACTTCCCAGCCACGTCTGGTGCCGGCACATTCTTCTTGGGCTGGCAGCATTTCGACAGCAGCTTCAGCCCAGGAGAGGGCTTTGCGGTCGCTGGCGTTCGGGCCAACAACGGCTCGATCTACCCGAACTTCAAGCACGTGCAGTTTGCCAATTCCGAGAGCGGATACTGGCCCTCATTGGCCTACCTCAATGGCAAGATGTACGTGACCTATCGAGGCGACGCAAATGGGGCAACGACCTCATATTTCGGGGACTACTATTTGCGCGCCCAACAGCTCAACACTGACGGGAACGTCACGGGTACTGCCATCACGCTCGCCTCCAACCTCGTCGGGAGCAACGCGAGGCCCATCGGCACAGAAGGCCCCAACAAGACCGGCAACGTCGGTCTGGTCTACATGGGCTACACCGGGGTCGCCTCCGACACGAAAGCGACGCTCGCCCGCTTCGACTCCAATCTGGCCCCCATCGGGGTCCCACAAGCCACCTGGTATGGTTGGTTCTACAACACACTCGGAGGGTATGGGCGGGAGCTCTATTATCGTTCCAATAAGTTCTCGTTCTTCGACACGTCCTCCACGTCTGGCTTTTTCACCTTCCTTGGCATCGACTATACCAACCCGAGCAACATGGCCTGGGGCTCTCAACGGGAGCCCATCACTGGAGCAACCTTCAGCACCGAGCTCTCAACCACTCAAGACCTGCTGAGCTACGACGAGGTTGCCGACAATATTCGGGTCCTTCAACACGATCCAGACGACAACACGAAGCTCGAAACCTACCGCATCGCGAAGAACGGTGCCGTGACTGGACCTGTGTTCTTTGCGAACGTGCCCACCGATTGCCAGTCCTTCCAAGAGGAAGACGGCAAGATCGTCTGCTATGGTTTCTTGGCGCTCTTTGACCAAAACGATTGTTACTTCCCAGCCACTGGACCGGCGTCGAACGAGTACGACTTCGTCCGCAATGAGTGGGATGGAGCAGCTTGGCAGAGGACGGTGCTCGGCGTCGTTCCCGGGGTCTTCTTCCAAGATCCGTGGGAGCCCTGGATCACCTTCTGCAGGGCACCCTATCTGCTTGGCCAGGTCGGCAGCGGGCCCGACGGCCTCAAGACTGCGTTCATCAACAGATACGTCAACACAACGTTCTTCCCGCAGACCTACATCCAGAACTTCACCTTCTCCGCGGGAACCGCTACCGCACAGGATGTCTTCAAATTCGACGAGCTCAGCAGCAGCTATCTCAACGTCACTTTGTCAGAATTCAGTGTAGAGCATCATCTCTTCGTCGAATCCGTCGTGGATTACACGGCAGACACCCAGACACTTATGGTCATCACCGTCGACACCTCTACGGGGTTGCAGGTGGGGACACCAGTACAGCTCATTCAGGTTCCGGCCACCGACACCTCGCTGCGAGTGCTGGGACTGCACTTCGATGGCAGCGCCTTCGAGGTGCTCTACAGCGTGGACAACACCACGACCGGCGTGAACACCCAGTATTTGCAGCTCTTCGATCCCACTACTCAGAGCCTCCTCGCCAGCCCGCTCGTCATGACCGGGTTCATCGAGAGCCAACACGTGGGGCTGGCCGGCACCTCGGACTATCGGATCGTGGCCGAGAACAGCCGATTCGACCAACAGGTCTGGCTCTACGATGAGCCTGTCTCTCCCATCGACCAGGTGAACCTGAATTATTCCCTGAACAACCTCTACGCCGAGAGCTGGTTGGGATACAACGGACGCGATCTGCGCTGGCTCATCAAGGGTCCCGGCTTCATCTCCTACACCATCGGCCAGTGCGCTAACCCCTAGGTCCACTGCGTGCCACGCAAGTTCGGGCTCTGCTCCGCATGGCGAGCAGAGCCCTCTTGCGTTACAAGCCTACCTGGTCTCGAGATGCTCGGCCCGTGGAAGGAAAGACCTATGGCGAGAGGACTGGACAGACATCGAGAACGTCTCGAGGCGCTCTCGCTGCTCGGCAAGAACCTCACTCGGCGAGCCGGCGCAAAGTGCGAGCTTTGCGAAGGCACCGTCGGCAAAGTCGCAGCCCTCGAGATCCCGCCACTCCCCGAAGAGCCCGAGATCGAGCGCTGCGCGCTGCTTTGCGAGAGTTGTCATCGTGTGGTCGACGGAGGGCGCCTGAGCCCCGACGACCTGCGATTTCTAGAAACCTCGGCCTGGTCGGACCTGCCAGTGGTGCAGGTGATGAGCGTCAGGCTCCTGCGCCGACTCGCCGAGGACTCGGTGCATTGGGCCTCCTCGCTTCTCGACTCGCTCTACCTGAGCCCAGAGGTGGAGGAGTGGCTCAAGGCGAAATGAGCGAGGCGTCTTCCCCGTTCGTATCCTCCGGCGTGCGGGCACTCTCTGTCATCCTATCCCGCCCGACTCAACACCTTGGAGGTTCCCCTTGCATCCCTGGCATGACATCACCATCGACGAACAGAGCATCGAAGTGTCCTTTCCTGCTTGCATCGAGGTCCCTATGGGGAGCCAAAACAAGTACGAAATCGACAAGGAAAACGGATTCTTGAAGCTCGACCGCGTGCTCTACAGCGCCGTTCACTACCCGGCGAACTACGGCTTCATCCCTCGCACCTTCTGTGACGATGGGGACCCGCTCGATGTCCTGGTCATAGGGCGCGAGCCGGTGCACCCGCTCACCATCGTCGAATCGCGGGCGGTGGGTGTGCTGCGAATGCGCGACGATAAGGGCATCGACGACAAGATCATCGCCGTCTGTGTCCACGATCCCGCCGTCTCACAGTACACAGGCTTCGCCGAGCTCCCAAAACACACGACGATGCAGCTCCGTCGCTTCTTTGCGGACTACAAAGTCCTCGAAGACAAGGAGGTCATCGTCGAGGACATCCAGGGACCCGAGAAGGCCCTCGAGATCCTGCGCGACGCCCTCGAGATGTATCGACGCCTGCGCCGTGGCGAGTTGAAACGTTGAAGAAGCCAACCGCGCAGGCGCCGGAACTCCAACTCGACATCGACCGGCTGGCCTACGGCGGAGATGGAGTCGGCCACCACAACGGAAAGGTCGTCTTCGTTCCGGGCGCACTGCCCGGCGAGCGAGTGTTGGTGCGCCTCGAGGAGTCCAAGAAGCGCTACGACCGGGCTCGCCTGGTCTCCGTGCTGATCGAAGCGCCCGACCGGCGCGCGGGGGACTGTGAAGTCGAGGCTCTCGGTTGCGGGGGCTGTGGTCTCCGACACGTCGAGGCGAGCGTCTCGCTGAACAAGAAGGCCGAGTCGGCGCTCGACGAGATGCGCAAGCTCTCTAAGCAGGTCTTCTGGCCTGAGCCAACGCTCGTTCCTGCCTTCTACCAGCACGAATCCAGGGCCCGCGCCCGTCTGCATGTTCGCCATGGAAAGATCGGCTTCTTCATCAAAGGGAGCTCTCGTTCCCTGGTCGAGATTCTGGGGTGCCGCGCCCTAGACCCGAAGATTCTCGACCTCCTGGGGCCGCTGACTGAGGCGGTCGAGGGGCTCCAGCACTTGGAACTCACCGTCGAGGTCGTCTCCGGAGCTCGCTACCTCTACGCAGATGGAGACACGAGCCCGACTTTCGAGGCTCGGGTGGCGCAATGGGTCCGCGGCGGAGTCATCGCGGGCTTTGGTGCCGCGGGGCGACCTCACCACCTCGGCGAAGAGTGGATGATCGAGAGAACCGAGATTCTGGGGCGCGGTGTCCATTCGGCGAGGAAGCTCGGAACCTTCGGACAGGCCTCGCCCGAGATGAACAACAAGCTCAGAAAGCGGCTGGCCGAGGCCGTCGACCGTCTCAGGCCCAAAAGAATCCTCGAACTCTACGCGGGCTCCGGCAATCTGACCTTGGCCGCAACGGGCTCGGGACGAACCATCGTCGCTGTCGAGCTCGATGGCCCTGCGGTGCAGTCCCTGCGCAAGACGATAAAGCTCAACGGGCTGGGTGAGTCTGTTCGCATCGTCGAGGCCGACCTGAGGGCTGGGTTGCCCCACGAGCTCGAGGGCGCCTTCGACATGGTCATTATGGATCCACCAAGAACCGGTGCCAGCGAGGTGATGTCCGCGGTCGCGGCCCTGAAACCCAAGACCGTGCTCTACGTCTCCTGCGCCCCAACGACTTTGGCGAGAGACGTTGGGCTCTTGGCTCCCCATGTCTTCATCGAGAAGCTCGACGTCTTCGACATGTTCCCCATGACTCCTCACGTCGAGATGATGGCGCAGCTGAGTCTTGTCGATGATTAGTTTGCTGGACACCCGACTCGCACAACTGAAGCGGACGGACGAGGTCGTACACACCATCACCCCTTCCGAACTCAACGCCGGGGAGTGGTGGGCCGAAACCGGGCGCGACTGGCCCGGTCATTTATCGAGTGGCCTCATCGAGCCCCGAAAGGGGTATCGATTCCGCCCTGAGAACCTCGCCTTGAGCGTCATTCTCGATGGCGTGGAGTGCGAGCGATTGGTGGACCTGGGGACCGGCAGCGGCGCCCTCTTGCTGATCGCAGACGCCTTTCTCGAGCCCTCCATCGGGCTCGGCCTGGAGCTGCAGAGCGACGCCGTCGAACGTCTCGGTCGCACGCTCGAGGCCCATCAGCGTGGGCACTTGCGGGCCGAGCAAGGGGACCTGCGGGAGGACAAAAGCTTGCGGACGCTCGTCTCCACCCTCGGCGGCAAAGCGGACGTCGTGGTCATGAACCCTCCTTTCTTTCCTTCGGGCTGGGGCCGAGCGAGCTCTCTCGAGTCCGTGCACCGCTCGACGCACGCGCTTCACGGCGACGTCTTTGCGTTTCTGGAGGCTGCGAAGGCGATCGTTTCAGATGAAGGGATGATCTTTGTCGTGTTCGACGCAACGAGGATGGCCAGCTTGTTCGCCGCCGCAGGCAAGGTTGTGCTCGAGCCCGATAGGATCGTAATGATTCCCAACCGACACCAAGCCGCACGGGCGGACGAGCCGTACCGGGTGTGGGTTCGATTTCGACAGGGGAGCATGTTGCGCTCGCTGTGAGACGTTGTTTGCTGGCGTACAGCGCTAGGCATCTCGAGTCCAAGTGCCCGGCCGCTGAGCGAGAACACTGCTCTTCGAAAACTTCGCCATTTGTCGAATGGACGGCCTATTTTCGCGCGGCAACTCTTCAGAAGAACGCGAAACTCGCTCGTGGGTAAGCGAGGCAATGTCCCCACGTTGACGCCGCGGAGCTCTCGTCCCTCACTCCCGAGGGATTTCGACACCTCATCGCCGAGTAGGACATAGCATGTCGGTAGCCGAATTCAACAGATTCAGTGGAACCCCCAACTACATCGCGTCGAGCGAGCTCAGTGACGCGGTCAACGTCTCGGTCGCCCTGCGGCGGCCGCTGCTCATCAAAGGGGAGCCCGGAACAGGGAAGACACTGCTCGCCCGGGCGATCAGTGAGTCTTTGGGTGCGCCGCTGCTGAGTTGGCACGTGAAGTCGACCACCAGGGCTGGCGACGGGCTCTATGTGTACGACACAGTGCAGCGGCTCAACGACAGCCGGTTTGGTGGTGCGGATGTGAGCGACATCGGGAACTACATTAAGCTCGGTCCTCTGGGCCAGGCCTTCGCTTCCGAGCGCGAGGTGGTCCTGCTCATCGACGAGGTCGACAAAGCGGACATGGAGTTTCCGAACGACCTGCTGCACGAGCTGGACGAGATGCAGTTCACGATCGTCGAGACCAATCAGACGATCCGTGCGGCAATCCGCCCCATCGTGGTCATCACCTCCAATGCGGAGAAGGAGCTGCCCGACGCGTTTCTTCGGCGCTGTGTGTTCCACTACATCGCCTTTCCGGACCGCGACCTGATGGAGACGATCGTGCGGGTGCACCACCCTTCGCTCGACGACGCGCTTCTCGAGGCGTGCATGAAGCGTTTCTACTGGATCCGTGAGCAGCCGGAGATCCGCAAACGCCCGTCGACCAGCGAGCTGGTGGATTGGCTTTCGGCGTTGGTCCGCGGCGGGGTATCGAAGGACCGAGTGCTCGATTCGTTCCCATTTCTCGGCGTGTTGCTCAAGAAGGAGACGGACGTGCAGGTCATCACCCAAGCGCGGCCAAAAACCATGTGGTCTGGTCGATGAGCTGTGGGGCGTCTCTGCAGGGAGGCTCACGGAGTGAAAACGGCAAAATCCCCAGTAGGCAAGCCTACCGGGGATTTCGCTTGTGAACGGTAGCCGGGGGGTCGCGTCCTCCGCGAAGATCCGGCGAAAGCTATCTGAAAGAGACCGAAGTCTTTCTCAGGCCGCTATGGATTCTTGTCTCGGTTCTCGTCGGTAGTGGTTCACGTATGGCCGTATGGGTTGGACCATCCCTCTTCGCAGTTCTCGAACGTTGAGTTCGATATGCCTTGAGGTTTTCCGTGAGTCACCTTCCATCTGGGCGTCCCCTGAGGGAACCAACCGCAACCTTAAGATGTCTCCAAGCGTCACTCTCGTCGGTTCGAAGTGTTCGACGTGTTACCTGAGCCAGTGCTTTGCTCGCTGCGCCCGTCGGAACCGCCACCTAAGCAGCGTGTCGTAACTCTCCGTACCTTCCTGAGTCTGCCGCCCCTCTGATGACATCAACATCGGAATCCGGTTTACCCGGGTTTACCACACCCGGCACCTTCCACCCTGCCGTTTTCTAACGGTTCGGCGGTTTACTCTTCCGACATCTTGCCTGTTCTGTTTCATACAGGCGCCATCTATGGGGTTCAAAGAGCGAAGCGGACTTACCATCGTTTCGAAACCGATTGGATCCGAAGAACCTCACTGGCTTCGAGCTCGAGCATTCGAGTTTGGGCCTGAGCCCACCCCCTGCTGGCCGTCCGTCTAGCCCGTTGCTTTCCTTGTTCTTCCTTCCCTCGACGCGTGCCAGGAATCACCTCGGCTCGGGCAAGCCCGCACTTTGGTAGTCTCCAACAAAGCGTCGCCTTCCAGATGAACCAGTGAGACAACGATAAAGACTTCGAACCAACCTGCTCCGACAGTCATGCCTAGAACCGATTCGCTTCCGTCACCTCCCCTCTGGGCGCCCGTCTCCACGAGTGGAGCCGTTCGCATCAAGGAGAGACCCGGTGGAAGTCAATGTCGTCCCCGAGGGGATTTCATGCGTCTCCAACCGGACCCCGCTTCACCGAACGCGCCCGAAGGTGGGCTCGAGAGAAGCAGGAAAGGACCTGTGTGCAACCCGAAGATTCCACACGCGGCGACCGACTCATGAGACTCGCCTGCTCGCAACCGCCCCCCCAGAGCCTCCAATTCGCGCTTCGCCAAATGTGCAAGCACACCCCGCAAAACTCGCCTCGTCGACACCGGAAGAAAAAGTCGTGAGTTGCTGACCTCACTCGACCGTTCGCCTGGCCCAACGAGCAGCCGTGCATCTCTCCTCGGTCTCTCCGATATGTCCCCTCCGAAGAGCGAACCTACCAGAACCCAGCCAGCGCCTCCCGAAGAAGGAACCTGCTGAGCCTTGCCTTGCCCCACTCAATGGTCGCTGAGTGGTGTCCTGCCTGCTCACACCTGCCCGGGTTCCCAATTCCAGCGGAGCCATACGGTCCACCCATCACTCACCTACGAACCTGCAAGCAGATCCAAGGGAGGAGGACAAGCGAGCCAACTCCACCAGAACTCGGTCGCACGCGACAGACGCTCAAACACAAGCAAAACCTGACCAAACAAGAAACACGAATCGTGATAACACGCCCACTCACCCCAACCGTACAGCCCCCGAAAGGTCTAAACAGCTGGAGCATCGGACCCTGCAAATGACCGAAATCACCTGCGCGGACGACATTTTGGAGTCGGGATCCATAGCCCCTTCAATCTTGCGATGTATTGTTACTTTACATCATTACATCCAGATTACTTCTCACTCGCGAACGAACGGAAAGTGATCTAAATGTCGACCCGAAAAGCTCCGCAACACTGCTCGACCGAATGATTGGGACCATCGGCCCTTCTTCCGCTGTGTCGACCTAGGCCCTGAGTGACTGAAGCTTGGCAGTACCAAGCACATCCACCAAGCCAAATTCCCTCGTTCGAGCCGACTTGCGTCGAAAGCGACACAGCGAGAAGCAAAGCCCCACGCGGCATCTCCCAGAAGAAGTGTTGCCACCCCTCCTCTCTTGCTTGGGAGCGCGACTTGTCGATGACCCGAAGGTCATCCTTACCGGACCACGGCGTTCACAAAAAGCAATCTAATGGGCCGCCGGGGATGTGTCAACGCGGTTTTTTGGGGCCTAGTGGACGAGTCCACATAAGGCCCGAAAACTACTGCCGAACTTCCAAGAAAAAATTTCTTTCCCACACAAACACTCGTGTTGCGACCGCGATGGGTTGTAAGAATCCAAAATCAATACTTTTTTCCGCTCGGATGTCCGAGGGACCTGCAACCTCCATTTCGACCCTTTCTCCCCTAAAATTCGCTCCAAAAACACACTTATCCACACAACCATCCGAAATCCCATGACAAACACCACATGTTCGTCACCCCCCCAAGAGCGGCCCACGACCGCTCGGATTTCGCCCGCGACTCCAAACGCGAGCGCGGACACGCCTGCTCGCTCGCGTCGAGCAAGCCCCATCTCGCCAAGAAGCGAGCGAATCCGATCCGTCTGTCCCCTGGCGCCGCTGAACCTCGGTGCTCATCTTGCCCTGGCCGCGCTACCGGAGGCGCCGCGGATCGTGCTATGTTTCGACGCAGCAACGGAGGCCACACGTGCTCATCCACTTCTTCTTCCACATGCGAGAACGAGGACTCAAGGTCAGCCTCAATGAGTGGCTCGCCCTAATGGATGCCCTCGCCCGTGGCCATGGTGACCAAAATCTGCTCGGCTTCTACCACCTCTGCAGAGCGCTCTGCGTCAAGAGCGAACGGGACTTCGACCGCTACGACCAGTGCTTCAGCGAGTACTTCGAGGGCATCGAGGCCGTTGACGAGGAGTTCGACGCCCTCTTCGAAAGAGCCCTACAGTGGCTCGACCTCACCCCCGAAGAAGTCAGAGAGCGACTCCTCGACGAGCTCGGCGACATGGACCTCGAGGAGCTCAAAAGGCTCTTCGAAGAGCGCCTCGCCGAACAAGAAGAAGAGCACAACGGCGGCAGCCGCTGGATCGGGACCGGCGGAACCAGCCCCTTTGGACACGGCGGCAAGCACCCAGGCGGCGTGCGAGTCGGAGGCACCGGGGGCGCCCGCAGCGCCATGCAGGTCGCGTCCAAGCGCCGCTTCCACAACCTGCGCAACGACCGCGTCCTCGATGTCAGACAGATCGGCGTCGCCCTACGACAGCTGAGAAAACTCACTCGAGATGGCCGCCCCGATGTCCTCGACCTCGATGAGACCATCGATGAAACCGCGCGAAATGCAGGCGAAATCGAGCTCATCTTCAAGCCCGAACGAAAGAACAGCGTCAAACTCTTGCTCCTAATCGATGTGGGCGGGTCAATGACCCCCTACACCCTCCTCTGCGAGCGACTCTTCAGCGCCGCTCACGCGGCCACCCATTTCAAAGCCTTCAAACACTTCTATTTCCATAACTGCCCCTACGAGACGCTCTACGAGAACATGGACTCCGGCAAAGGGCTCCGCACCGCCGAGCTCCTCAAAGACCTCGACCGCACCTGGTTCTGCGTCATCGTTGGGGACGCCGCGATGCACCCCTACGAGCTCAAGGTCGCCGGCGGGGCCGTCGACTACTTTCACGACAACCCCGAGCCCGGCATCGAATGGCTCAAGCGCATCGCTGACCGTTTCCCAAGAAACGTCTGGTTGAACCCAGAGCCGCCAAAATACTGGCAGATCACCTCGACTCAGATGATTCGCGCGCTCTTCGACATGTATCCGCTCACGCTCGACGGCCTCGACGAGGCGGTGACTGCGCTGCGCCGCGTCAAACTGTGAAGGCTCCATGAAAGCACTCTACGTCGAGCCCTATGAAGGAGGGTCCCACCAGTACTTCGGGGACCAGCTGGTCGCAGGGCTGGACTTCGAGTGGACACGCCTGACCTTGCCGGCCCGCAACTGGAAGTGGCGCATGTACGGTGCGGCGAGCTGGTTCACTCTCAAGAACCAAGAGACGCTGCAGCAGGAATACGACGTCCTGCTCTGCAGCTCCTTTGTTCCCCTCGCCGAGTTCAAGGGACTCAATCCGCGGCTCGCCCGGACTCCCTGTGTCCTGTACTTCCATGAGAACCAGTTCCACTACCCCATTCGACATAAGAAGGGAGAGCGGGAGCTGCACTTCGGGCTGCTCCAGATGGTCAGCGCCCTGGCCGCCGAGCGAGTCTGCTTCAACAGCGAGCACAACCGAGATTCCTTCCTCGAGGGCGCCAAACAGCTCCTCTCGTTCATGCCCGATTACGTCCCTGTCGAGTGGCTCGTGCAAATCCGCAAGAAGAGCCGCGTCTTGCCGCTGCCCCTGTCCCTCCCTACAGACCTGGACTTCGAGGAGCTCGATGTAGAGCGGGAGCGCGGGCCCCTAATCCTCTGGAACCATCGCTGGGAACACGACAAGAACCCCGAGCTCTTCTTCGCCGCCCTGCGCGTCCTCATCCAATCCGACACGCCGTTTCGCGTGGCCGTCTGCGGTCAGCAGTTCTCCGATGTACCGCCCGTCTTCGAGCACGCCCGCGAGTGGCTCGGTGAGCGCGTCGTCTCCTGGGGTCACCTGCCCTCTCGCGCGGCTTACGAGGCGCTGCTGCGCCGCTCGCACATCGCCGTCTCGACCAGCGACCAGGAGTTTTTCGGCTTGTCCATGCTCGAGGCCACCCACTTCGGCGCCCGACCGTTGGTCCCACGTCGCTTGGTCTATCCCGAGCTCTACCCCGCAGAGTTCCTCTACCAGGACTCAAAGGACCTCTTCGAGAACCTGCAGGCGCTTTGCCAGGCCTGGACGTACGGCCGCATCGAGCTGCGGGCCGACAGACGCCGCTTGACCGAGCGCTTCGCCGCCGACGCAGTCCTCCCGCTCTACCGCGATTTGTTCCGTGAACTGGTCGCCGGAGCCTGAGTCGGGTCTTCCGGCCAATGGTGCCTCGGATATCGGCCGCGGAGTTCCTTGCGCACCTCCGGGTAGGTGTTCTCCCAAAAGCCCTTCAAGTCGGTGGTGAGCTGCTGCGGCCGGCCATTGGGCGCCAACAAATGCAGCTGGAGAGGGACGCGACCGTTGGCGATGGTCGGGGTTTCCAACACCCCGAAGAGCCTCTGAATCCGCGCCTTCAAGATCGGGAGCGCGTCGCGTGGATACTCGAGCTCGAAGCGGCCAGTGCTCAACATGAGGTGGGTCGGCACATACTGGTGCAGGGTCCGCTCGATGGCATGCCCAAAGCGCTCCCGAAGCGGACCGAGAAGGTCGACTTGGCGCAGCTGCTCGAACGAGGTCTTGCCCCGGCAAATGGCCGGCAGCAGCTCGCTCACAGTGGTCTCGTCGAGCGGTACGAGCCCCAGCTCTGGCATCCACTTGGCGAGGCCGTCGAATCGGGCGATCAGTGTCCGGTTCGGCTCTTCTTCGAGCCCTAGAGCCTTGCTCGGATGGGCACGAGCCGCTTCGATCAGCAGCGCCTCGACCGCCTCTCCACGGCGAACCGCCGTGGGCGCGGACGTGAGCGTGAGATCTCGGTAGCGTTGCTCGCGACGCGCGACGACTCTCTCTGCGACCGCGTCAAACTCTACGACCTCGACCTCGGTCTTGGGGGAGAGCCAGCTCGCCTCGATGGCCGAAGCACGATAGACGCGCAGGTCCGCGTCAGCCTTGCTCTGGGCACCCATCAGGTCGATGGCAACGAAGAGCTCGGCCTCGCGTACGGCGCTGCTGCGCTCGAGCGTCACGCCCTTGCGTCCAACCATGACGGCGGTGCTCGAACGGGGCCTCCGACGCTTGGCAACCCGGTCTGGAAAGCCGGCGAGCAGCGCTCTGCGCATGGCCTCTTGGGAGCTCGCCGCGTGCTTTTTGGGCTTGGCGAGCCTCGAGAGCTGCTGCGCGATCCGTGAAATCCATCGGTGGCGGTCCGACTGCTGCACGCTCGAGAGCGCCTCGACCTCATCGATGATGTCACTCGACGAATCGGGCCGGTCGGCCTCGTTCGACGCGGCGCGGCCCTGCTCTGAGAGCACCGCGCAGAGCCGGCCGATGGAGTCGGGGTCGACCCCGAGCGCCTCCGCCCTGAGAAAGATGGCGCCAACTCGAGGTGCCATGGGCAAAGTGGCGAGCCGCCTGCCCAACGCAGTGAGCCCATAGGTGTTGTGCGACCTCTCCCCTGAGAATGCGGGATGTGTCCTCCCCTCTATGGCCCCGAGCCAAACCAAGGTCTGGAGCGCAGACGCCACATGCTCCGGGCGAGGGGCGTCCAGCCAGTCGAAGGCCGAGGGGTCCGACTCGCCCCAGCTGAAGAGCTGCAGCAGAGTGGACGACAACTCGATGCGGGTGATTTCGGGAGGGGTCTGCAGGATCAGGTTGCGCTGCTCCTCCGAGCTCCAGAGCCGATAACAGCGGCCCTTCGAAACTCGCCCGGCACGGCGCATCCGTTGCTCCGCGGAGGAACCAGAGAGGCGACAGACCTCGAGTCTCGAGGCGGCGCGGGAGGGGTCGAAAACCATGAGCTTCACCAAGCCCGAGTCGACCACGGCGCCGATGTTCGGGAGCGTGAGGGAGGTCTCGGCGACGTTGGTGGCCAGAATCACTCTTCGACTGGGCCCTTGGACCAAAGCCGCTTCTTGTTCTCGAAGGGACAGCGTGCCGTGGAGCCGCAGCACCTCGATCGGATTTCGCTCGCTTCCCGGCACAGGGGTGGCTCGAGGGGAGCCACCCCGCGTCCCTGCGCTCGCGACCCCTCTGAGGTCCAAGCCCCGCTCGACTTCCGCGATCTCGGCGACGCCTGGCAAGAATACGAGGACGTCTCCATCGGTCTGCGCGAGCGCCTCGAGGGTGGCTTGCCGCGTTCGCTCGGCGAGGTCGCGCCAGGGGGGCGAGGTGGCGTAAGCGGCGTAGGAAACCTCGACCGGAAAGGCGCTGCCTGGACAGTCGAGGGTTGCGGTCTCCGGGCCCAGGAAGGCCGCGATCTTCCCGGTTTCGAGAGTCGCGCTCATGACGAGGATGCGCAGGTCCGACCTGGTCCGAGACACGCTCTTGAGCATGGCCAGAATCAAGTCGACCTCGACGCTGCGCTCGTGAAACTCGTCGAGAACGACCACACCGACGGCGTCTAAGAAGGGATCGCGTTGCAGGTCGTTGAGCAGGACACCTGTGCTGACAAAATGCAGCCGCGTTCTTGCGCTGACCCGCGATTCGAGCCGCACTCGGTAGCCGACCTCTTCGCCGACTCGCCAGCCGCGCTCTGCGGCGACTCGGCTCGCCGCCGCATGGGCAGCGATTCTCCGGGGCTCGACGACCACGACCTGCAGCTCGGTGTCGGCCAGCAACCGCGGTGGGATTCGCGTCGTCTTCCCCGCGCCGGCGGCAGCACGCAGGACCAGATGGGCGCGGGAGAGCGTTCCGGCGATGGGCTCTAGGAAGCTGTCGATCGGGAGTGGGCTCAGCGTTCCCATCAGCGCCGGCCTTTACTCTTGCTCGACTTCTTCTTGCCCTTCTTCTTTTTCTTGGGCGGTGGGGGCGTGTGCTTGGAGTCCTTAGGGGCTTTCTGCCGCGCGAACAACGAGGCCACCTCGAGATGCGGGGGGGAGGGCTTGCTTTCGGCGAGGGCGGTGAGCTGCTCTCGCCCGGCGCTCCCAGCGGAAGCAAAATCGACCCAGGAGACCCTGAATCCGTCTCGGACCTCGAGGTGAACAAGCCCCGAACGAGGTCGATAGCCCACGCTGACAGAATCGAGCATCGTCCAACAGTATTCGGCCAGCTTCCAAGTGGAGATCCCGTCGAGGAAGACGTCGACAGCGGGGCCTCCTGGGTGGGTGACGGCGAGCGGTACGGCGGGGATGCGAAGCGTCCGATCGAAGTCTCTGGAGAGGGCGTAGAGCGCGGCGAGCAGGCGGGGGTCGAGCTGGGTCATGCGCTTCAATCCGAGTAGGTCTGCGAAGGCTCGTACGGCCTCCAGACGCATGCCGCCATCGGCCTCGTAGACCTCGAGGTCCACGGCGGGAGCGGCGCCGATCTGCAATCGCACGAAGCCATAGGGGATCGTGTGGCGCAGCCGTTTCGGCCGCTTCTTGTGCCGGTCGGGGGGCGCTGGGTGGTGCGTTCCGAAGGCGCTGCTGAACCGCCGTATTTCCCTGGTCTCATCGAGGACCGACCGGAACCAGTCAGGTTGCACCGGCTGCGCGAGCACTGGCTCGAGGATGAGATGAACCCGCGGTGGCGGCGGGGCGAGTGGGGGTTGGGCCTCTTGCGGGGCGTCGCTCCCCTCGTGGGGCGGATTGCAGCCTTCGACCTTCGCCGCGTGTGGAGCACACGACAACAGTCCAATGAGCCCGAGCGTGAGCAGCAGTGGTCGAGTGCGGCGCAGCCACAGGAGCACCTCTCCCCGTGTTCGAGGCGCGAGCGTCGTGACCGGGCGATTCGCTTCCAGAGCCGCTCCTACTGACCGAGTTTGCGTTTGGCAAGGTCGATGCCGCGTTGCGCCGAAACCTTGGTGTTGTCGTCTCTGGCAACCTTCTCCGCGTTCTCGTAGGCCTTCAGCGCGTCCTCGTATTGCTTGAGCTTAATGTAGCAATTCCCGAGCTTGATGTGGTACGCGGCCTTCTTGGGGGACTGGTCCACGGCCTTCGAATAGTACTTGGCTGCCGAGTCAAAGTTTGTCTTGCCCCAATAGACTTCACCCATGCCAAACAAGGCATCGGCAGACTTGGGTTGGATGTCGAGCGCCTTTTGGAAGGCCGCAAGCGCGTCGCTGAGTTTGCCCGCGTCGAGGTCCGCGTAGCCTTGTGTGGTCAGAGCTTTCGGATCCTCTTTGACGACCTTGTCCTTCGGCGTCGTGTCTTTGGGCGTCGTGTCTTTGGGCGTCGTGTCTTTGGGCGTCTTGTCTTTGGGCGTCTTGTCTTTGGGCGTTGTGTCTTTGGGCGTTGTGTCTTTGCGCGTTGTGTCTTGGGGCGTCGTGTCTTTGGGCGTGTCCTTCGGAGTTGTGTCGGTTGGGGCCACGTTGGTCGGCGCCACGTGGGTCGGCGCCACGTCGGCCGGAGCCACGTCGGCCGGCGCCACGTCGGTCGGCGCCACGTCGGCCGGCGCCACGTCGGTCGGAGCCACGTCGGTCTCGTCCACGTCGGTCTCGTCCACGTCGGTCTCGTCCACGTCGGTCTCGTCCAGGTCGGTCGGGGTCATGCCGGTCGGGTTCGAGGCGTCAGCGACTCTCTGGTCATTGTCTTCGCCTTCGAGGCCCAATGCCTCGAGGTCGAGGCTCAATGCCTCGAGGTCGAGGCTGAGCTCACCTGGCGCCGCGTCGAGCCTCGCTTGGAAGAGGGCCGCGTTGCGTTTGGCCTGTTCTCTTCTTTGTTCGAACTTCGTTTGGTCGGCGGGGTTGCCTGCAAACTCGGCGAGGTGCCCCCAGGTCAAAGCGATGGTGTCCCAGGCGTCCACTGCGGATTGGGTCACTTTGGCGGATTTGACCCCACGCTGCGCGCCACAGATCATGCTCTCGACGGCGCCGGTGAGGGACGATGCGATGGGCTTGTGAGCGGGGTTTGCGGTGAGCGTGGCGGCGGCACCAGCGGTCTTTGGGCGGTGGGCGACGAGCCAGTGGATGTCCCTGAAAAGGAGCGGAGACTGAGCGTTTTTCTCTTCAGCGTCGAGGTAGTCCTCCCCTTTCTGGAGGAAGAGGGCTCTTACAGCTTCGAACTCTTCGTCGCTGGCAACCGTCCTCAACTCCATCAGTTGGGTGACGGCAGACTGCGGGCTCGTGAAGTCATTGATCTTGAGCGCGCCTTCGAGCGCTTGCGTGAGGCGAGTGACCTCTGCGGTCACGCGTTGCTGCTCCTTAGCGGCTTCCTGGTCTTCGACGGGAGCCTCGACTTCGTTGAACAAAACGATCCAACCGACGAAGACAAGGATCACTGCGGCGATGGCTGCGAGGATGAGGAGATTAGTGCGCCGGCTGCTCCTTCGGGCATATTCCTCCGCCTCGAAGTCGAAGGCCGCATGAGTCAGGTCATCGCCGCCGGTCGACGAGAACCAGGAGTCATCGACTTCGGGCAGAGGAATGGGCGGGTCGCTCGGCCGGCCGTCTTTTGTCGTGGACTCCGCCGAAGCGTGCGGCTTGGTGGACTTCGCTAAAGCGTCCGGCTTGGTGGACTTCGCTAAAGCGTCCGGCTTGGTGGACTTCGCTGAAGCGTCCGGCTTGGTGGACTTCGCTGAAGCGTCCGGCTTGGTGGACTTTGCCGAAGCGTCCGGCTTTACGGAGGTGTCCTGTTTGGTGGACTTCGCTGAAGCGTCCGGCTGGGTGGACTTCGCCGCAGCGATGTGCGCCTCTTCTTTTGCCGGCTGGGAGTCGAGCTTCTTGTGCTTGGGATCCGTCCGGTGTTTCTTCGACTTGGAGTATTGGGGCTCGGCGACACTTTGGTCTTTGTCTCGCTCGGGTAGCGCGAGAATGACCTTGTTGTCCGCGGCTTTCGGCACGGGCTCGAGGGTCCGCTCGTTCTTCACAATCGAGCCGTCGGCACCAGGGACGTCGTCTTTCGAAGCGTCCTTGATCGGGCTCTCGCCAGAAACGGCGGTGTTTTTGGCAGGCGTCTTGGTGACTGCTGGCGAGCCTTTGACACGGTCGATGGTGGTGGCACCAGTGTCTTTGATGGGACTCTCGCCAACGAGCGCAGGATTGCCTCCCGCCGAATCTTTGATGGGACTCTCACCGACCAAGGCCGGCGCGACGTCGGCTCTATCGGGGTTGGCGACCTGTGTGGGCTTGGCGTTCGGCTCCCTGAGCAGGGAATCGGGCAAGAACCCCTCGACCTCGTCAGCGTTGGCTTGGACCACAGCGCCAAGAGCGACCTTGAAGGCCTTTGCGGACTGGAAGCGCTGGCTCGAGGTCTTCCCCAGCGCGAGGTTGAGGAGGTCCTGCAGAGCCTCGGGCGCGTCAAAGTTCGGTCTGGCGAGGGCCACTGGGATGGGCTCCTCGGCGAGATGTCGCTTGAAGATCGTGCTGGGTGTGGTGCCACCGAAGAGGGGCTTGCCGGCCATCAACTCGAAGTAGATGGCACCTGCGCTGTAGACGTCTGCAACTGGACCAATCTTCTCGCCCCGAATCGCCTCGGGAGACATAAAGGCTGCGATGGCCTCGTAGAGCTCGGGGTTGTCCTTGGCAACGTCGTCTGGCGTGTCGAGAGCCAACAAGTTCCAGAGCCCGACCCCGGTCAAACGAAGGGTGCGTTTGCCGTTGGTGCTGCTCTCGATAAAGATGTCGTCGAGGGAGAGGTGCCCGTGCACGATGTCCAGCTCGTGCAAGGCGCTAAGACCGTCCAGAATCAAGCGCGCGATGGGCGTGGCCTCATGGGGCTCGAGGAACTTGACACCGTTGAGGGTCGAACGCAGTGAGCGCCCTTCGATCCACTCCCTGACGGCAAAGACCCGGCCGTTCTCCTTGCCGCAGTGATTCACGCGCACCAACGCTGGATGCGTGACGTCGACGAGCTTCTCCATTTGGGCGAGCATGGCGTCGACACGACCTTGTTCGACGGTCACGTTCGGGAAGAAGAGCCGGGCGGTGTACTGCTGCCGGCCCTTGGAAGCACGGTAGAACTCTCCGAGTGAGTCTTTTCCTAGCCACTTCTCGAGCTTGAACCCTCCAAAGGTCTGCCCCTCGAGTCCACCGGACGACCACTCCCCAACGCCGACCATCCGCGCTCCGTGAAACGGGCAGAATCCAACGTCGTCCGGGAAGCGCATATAACAGGCGGGACAGGCTTTCAAGGCTGCTCCAATTCGCGGGAAACCGCACTGCAACAGGGCTCCTCTCAACTCATGGTAGGAAGCGTCGCAGCAGGGTGAGGCCATTGAGACAGGGACGAAAACAGCCAGGCTCCCAAGAAACCGTTGGGTCATGGGGAGCACCAACTACAGAACGGCGGAATCTAGCACATAGGGAAAAGTGGATGCAATGCAAGGGGGGCGGTCCCGGCGGTCCCGGGCGGTCCCGGACGACTCCTTGGGCTCGGCTGCGGTGTGCCCTTAAGAGACCGCAAATTCGGACGCCAAGATCGCCATCCGGAGCATGTCGAAATATCGACCTTGCGCCCAATACTCTTGCTTGAGCACCCCCTCACAGCGAAATCCGACCTTCGTCCACAGGTGAAGGCCTTTAGCGTTGTCGGACCGAACGATGAGCCAGACTTTGTTGAGTCCGAGCTCGCCAAAGGCGCGTTCCAACAGGTGCTGACAGGCGCGGGCAGCCACGCCGTGACCCCCGGCGTAGGCGGGCATCATGACACCCAGACGGGCAGTGCGGGCAGGCCAATAGATCTGTGAGAGCCCAAACTGTCCCAGGTACCGAGGCAAACTCGCCGGAGCTCCCTGCAAGTCGACGTCTCCAAAGGCCGAGAACAAGCGATCGTCCGACGACGACTGCATCTTCTCGATGTAGGCTGCCTCTTCCTCTCGAGAAAGGTCCTTCCCAAAGTTCGCAAAGTAGAACGTGACCGCCGGATCATTGATCCACGACATGATGCCGTCGAGGTGGTCGGCAGCGAGCGGTTCGAGGGTGATCGCTGCGATGGTTTGGTTCACTGCTTGGATTTCAGCCATCGCTCCATGTTCTCCCTCAACAACGTCAGAGGCATGGCGCCTCCAGCGAGGAGGCGGTCGTGGAACTCCGACAGATTGAATTGGTCTCCGAGCACCAGCTCGGCCTCTTGGCGCAGGCTCTGGATCTCCCGCCTTCCGACCATATAGGCGAGGGCTTGGCCGGGCCAGGCGATGTAGCGATCGACCTCGTTGGCGGCCTCGTGTTCGGGAAGCGAGGTGTTGGCGAGCAGGAACTCGAGGGCCTCAGCGCGAGTCCATCCATAGTGATGAATTCCGGTGTCGATGACCAACCGCGCGGCTCGCCAAGCCTGGAAGTTGTACATGCCGAAGCGGGTCGTCGGGCTGGTGTAAAGCCCGAGCTCGTCGGCGAGCAGCTCGGAGTACAACGCCCAGCCCTCGACAAACGCGGTCTGGCCAGCCTTTCGTCGCCACGGGTGCACGTCGCCGGCCTCTTTGGCCAAGGCGATCTGCAAGTGATGCCCAGGAACGGCCTCATGGAAGGCCAACGCCTCCAGATCGTAGAGCGGCCGCGTCTCGGGGAGGTAGGTGTTGACGTAGTAGTAGGCGGGGCGACTCAGGTCGTCCGGGGCTTCGTAATAGTAGGCTGCCGGCGCGTCTTGCGAGCGGTGTGACTCCATCTCGTGCACTCGAATCGGGGTCCTCGGCAGGTGGCCAAACACTCTGGGCACAGCGGCCTCCGCGCGGCGCAACGTCTCGGCGTTGAGCTCGAGCAACGTCTCGGCGTCGGGCGCGTAGGAGCTCGGGTCGTCCCGAAAGGCGTCGATGACCTCTCTGGGTGTCTGCGCCGCAAGCCCTAACTCTTCAGCGACCTCCATCATCCCCACCTGCGCCGACCTCAGCTCGTCCAAACCCACCTGATGCAGGACCTCTGGGCTGTAGGAGGCGCCGATGTGGTAGTCGAGCTGAGCGCGGTAGCAGGCCACGCCGACGGACAGCGCTCCCAACCCGACCTCTTCGCGGGCCACGGGCAGTACCACGTCGCGGAGAAAGTCTCGGTAGCTGGCAAGCGCCGGCCGGACTTCGGTCTCGACGGCCTGGCGCACGGCGGAGACGTCCACCGTGAGGCCCGCATCGATGCTCAAGGCGAGCAGGGGATCCTTGTCGAGGGGGGTCACGAGCATCGCGTCCAGCTGCTTGAGCGCTCTCTCGAGGTTGACCCGCACCGGTGTCAAGCCCATCTCGAGCCCGCTCTCTGCGTTGGCTTTGAGCTGCTCCAGTTGGTGCGGGATGGTGGCGTAGCGAGCCTCGAGCGTAACGACGTCTTCCTGGCTCCGGATCGTGTGGAAGATCGGAATCATCGGGTAGTCGACCTGGGGTCCGCTGAGGCCGTCGATGCTCCAGAGCTCCACCTTGCAGGCCCGCATCGCCCGTGTGTTCTTGGCGGCGAGCAGGACCATGGCGCGGGTGTCTTGGCTGGCGTCAGCGAGAAGCTCGGGGGCGATCTCCTGTGCCTGCTCGGCGATGGCCTCGACCTGGGTGGCGTAGGCGTCAGCGGCCTCTGACGAGGGGTCGGCAAGAGTCCGATCGAAACGCCGATCGCCTTGGTAAGTTGCCTCCAGGGGCCAGCGACTCGCGTCGAGCTCCCACAGTTGGTCGAGGAGCGCCGCGAGGCGCTGCTCGGCCTGAGCCTGTTCGGGGTTTGGCATGGGCGTTTGACCTGAAGGTGGGGTTCCGCAAGCGCTTGCCAACAGGAGTGCTGAGCAGACGACGACGGCTCTGTGGACAGTGGGTTGCAGGGTCTTCATCGGAGACGGCTCAGGGCAAGGGGGCGAGGGGCTCAACGGCCTTGTATGAGGGTTTGGGCTTGGTTTCAAGCGGCTGACTTGCGAAGACTCACCGAGGTTTTGCCCGAAAGGTGCTTGCTTTCCCGCTCTGCATAGGTAGACTCCGCCGATTCAAACTCGGGGCCCCGCCGAGTCAAGACGAGGAGATATCATGTTCGAGATCGTTGTGATGCCGTTGACCGAGCTCTGGGCCGACCCCGAACACAGCAGTGAAGACCTGAAGGAGACGCTCGCCGAGCTCCAGTCCGTGTTGACCACTGAGGCTGGTTTCGAAGTCACCTGGGACGAGACCGTCTCGCGCGGACCGAACTTCGATGCCGACGGCGTCAACGTCTACTGCATTTACGGGCTTCGCGCCGCCGCTGCGTGGTTGGAGTTCAACGACACCCTCGACGCTTTCGAGATGGGCGACGAGCCCTGGTCCCACGAGATCCTCGACAAGCTCGAAGAGCACGGAAAGTCCGAGCGGTTCCCACAGATCCTGCACTCTTCGGACACCACGTTCGCCGCCTTTGTCCCCGTGGACATGCCCGATGTCTTCCTCATGGAGGGAGAAGACGACGCGGACCTCGACTTCTCCGTCGGCTCCGCAGTCGGCCTGCGACGTGAGCTCGACGACCTCAGAGCCGCCCTCGGCCTCGAAGAGGGTCTCGAGGAACACCTCGATGACATCGTCTTCGATCCCGCCGAGGATCCACTCGCCGAGCCCAGATACGGCTGGCTCGTCCTCAGCGCTCGCACCAACGAGGCCCTCGAGAAGAAGCTGCCTCTGTTGATCATCTTCGAAGTCGACGAAGATGAGGATGACGAAGACGACGAGGAAGACGGCGAAGAAGGCGGCGAGGAAGCAGACAGCGAGTGAGCTGTCTCTGGAGGGTGTCGCGTTTGAGGGCGCCCAGCCGAACTGGCGGTGCCTAGGGCTGTCGGCCAGCAAAAATGAAGACGGTGGGCGAGCTGGTGTCCATACTCAACACGCTCGAAAAATCTGCGCGTTGGATGCTGCGCCGCCGAGGCTTCGAAAGCCGCTGGGTCTTGGCCCAGGGCGCCCGAGTGCACGTCAGCGAAGCCAAAGGCAGCGGCACGCGTGCGCCGATCGCGGTGCTGCATGGCGTTGGGTCGAACCTCACGCCTTACTCGCGAATGCTCATCGGTCTCAAGCGAGGCTTCCGCAAGGTCGCCGCCATCGAGACCCCAGGCCACGGTGAGAGCACTCTCGACGCCCAGCGAACGCTCACCCCCGACTTGGCGTTTGGAGCGGTCTCCGAGGCGCTCCTCACCATCAGCGAGGAACCCATCGTCGTCTTCGGCAACTCCTTGGGCGGCGGCATGGCGCTGCGGCACGCCATCGACCACCCCGAACGGGTCGCGGCGCTGATCCTCTCCTCGCCGGCTGGCGCCCCCTTCGACTCTCGAGCCTTGCCGTCGTTTCTGCGCCGCTTCGAACTCAAAGACTCTGCCGAGGCCCTCGAATTCCTGAGCCTCATGTACCACGACGTCCCGTGGTATGCGCGGGCGCTCGCTGGCGGTTTGGTTGAGAAGCTCGGAACTCCGCAGCTGAAGCAGTTCTTCGAGAGCATTCGCTCCGAACACTTCGTCAAGCCCGAGGAGCTGCAGCGGCTGACGATGCCCATCTTGCTTCTCTGGGGCGAAGACGAACGCCTCCTGCCGCCCGAGCACATCGCCTTCTTCGAGTCGCACCTCCCCTCCCACGCGCTCATCGAGCGGCCACGGCAATTTGCGCACTCCCCCTACCTCGAGTTCCCGAAAGTGCTCACAGAGAGGATCTTCCGCTTCTTCCCAGAGCCCGCCGGACGGTAGACGGACGTGGCAATCCCCACAGGGAACCGCCAATGTTTGATGCACATTGCCATTTGGACGACGCCCGGATCGCGGATCCCGAGGCGACGCTGGCGCGCGCGGTCCGAGCCGGGCTCGAAGGGTGCGTCGTCGCTGGCGTCGACCCCCTAGAAACCAGCGCGCTCCGCGCTCTCTCGGCCTGGCCGCAGGTGGGCGTTACACTGGGCCTCCATCCCTGGGTCGCCGCGAGGTGTGTGGATCTCGCTGGGGTGCGACGTCGGCTCGACGCGCTCGAAGCATTGCTCGAACAGATCCCCGTCGTCGGGCTCGGCGAGTGTGGCCTGGATCGGTCACGGCTCGCCCCAGCCACCCCCTTCGAACTCCAGGAACTCGCCTTCAAAGAACAGCTGGCCAGCGCTCGCGCACGAAACCTGCCGGTTGTCTTGCACGTCATCAAAGCTCACGAAGAGGTTCTCCAGGTCCTGCGGCGAGATGGGCTCCCTCAGCGAGGCGGAATGGTGCACTCGTTCGCCGGCTCATTAGAGCTTGCCGAGCAGTACTTGAGCTTGGGGCTCGTCCTGTCGTTTTCGGCGTCGATCCTGACCGCCGGCCGTCGCTCTCAGCGCGCAGTGGCGTCTCTCCCAGCAGATTGCTTCCTCGTTGAGACCGATGCCCCCGACCAATGCCCCAACGACAGAAAGCCAGCGCTCAACGAGCCGGCTTTCCTGGTGGACGTCATTGCGGCCATCGCAGCGCTCCGTTGCTGCGAGGCGGTCGAGATCGAGGCACTCACCGCCGCGAACGCACGCCGTCTTTTCCTAGGCAACGGCTGACCCATTGAGGCGGTGACGCCCCATGTGACGTTCGAGGCGCATGCGGAGGTGTACCCTGTGCACCGCATTCGGGGCGACGATGCCCCGAGATGGGACACCTGGTCACTGGACGACTGTGGCTTTGCGTCGCCGTACGGGTATGTTGCGGATCTTCATTCCGGAATAGAGGTTCTCAGGGATGAGCTGGGAGTCCGTTCCCATGACTGGCGAGACGCCGAGCTGCAGGACGGTCCTTCGTCCTACCCATCGACGCCACAACCAGATGTCGTCCTTGCTGAGAAGTCCCGAGATGATTCCTGCCATCAGTCCACCCACGGTTCGAAATGATCGTCATGGTCATCCACCGAGTCTCGCCCGGAGCACCGCAAGAGCGGTGCCAGCATAGGAGAGGGCACTCTCCGCCGCGACGTTTGGACTCTATTCCCTCGCTTCCCCACGACCGACTTTCGCCTCATTTCGATGAGTTTCGGTGCGAAAATCGGCCGTCAGCTCGGCACTTTCACGAGGACGTCGACGACCGAGCCGTAAAGAGTTCGTTGCGCGCGCCGACTCTCTGGTGCCTTCGTCAGGAGCCAGTGCGCAGTCCCTCGAGACGCTCTTTCAGCGCTCGCCTTCGCCTGAAGGACGACCAGCCCAAGGAGACGGCCTCGTCGGCGAGGTCCAAAGCGCGCGTCGTCGTGAAGCTATTCTGGAGCATCTCTCTCTCGAGCGCCGCGGCGTGGTGTTGCCAGAGGCCTAAGCACTGCTGGAGCTGAAGCGCCTTGTCGAGCGCGGTGTGCAACGAATCCGAGGCGCGGCCACGTTCTTGGGTGACCTCGGTCCACCGACTCAGCACCCCATCGACCAGCTTCATGAGCTCTCGGTTCGTGGCGAGCAACTCGGTCGAAACGAGCTCTTCGGGTCCGAGGAACTCGACGTCCTCTGAGCTGATGATGATCGTCTCCTCCATGCGTTTGGCAGGGGGCGGCTCGAGCGGAGGTTGAGGGATTTCGGCCGAGCCCGTGTGCTCGTCCAAGAGCCTGGGGTGGGTGTCGGGCGAGCGGTCGTTGGTCTTGCAGCGACTCGTCGACTCGGAGCTGACCTTTTCGGGTTCTGGGAGTGTCGGAGCGATTCGGTAGACGCTCTTCTCCTCGAACCGGCGTCTCTCCAACAGACCGGCCGTGGCCAGTCGCCGGACGTGGCGAACACTCACGCCGAGCTCGTCGGCGACGTCCGCTGCGCAACTCCAACCCAATGAGTCGTCTGCCGGCTCAGGTTCGGTCACATCAATGATCTGAAGACTGGTGCCGAGTTCTTCCTCGAACAACGGCAATGTGAGCTGTCCTTGCATTTCGACCTCTTCTCTTCTTCGAGTCGGGGTTCTTCACGCTCGGCATCGGTTCGATGCCTGTGGTGACAAAATCCTGTGAACTTATTGGGAACCAGTTGTGGGAGAGTGCACGTTGACCGACGCTCTGTGAGGTGTAGGGCCGACAACCACAGACGTCGACTGCAGTGTGCCTCGGAACACGGCGCGGTCAATTTCGTCGGGTTGGCACGCACGTTGGCCACCAAGTAGTGGGTTTTGCTGGCCGTTCACCGCAGGGCGGTGCGACCCAAAGCGTCGGCCGTAGAGCGAGGACCGACACCAAGCTGCGCTCGCCCTGCTGTTTCTTGCCTAGGCTGCGAGCTCAACGCATCAGCGCTCGGCCGATGGTCTCGCCGAGCTTGTCGATGCGGCTCTTCAGCACGGCGTAGACGGGCTCGACGACTTGGCTGATCGCTTCGAGTACGCCGTCCATCGAGGAGATGGCGATGATGGGGCGATCGGCCATCAGCTTTCGCAGGGAGTCGGCCAAGACCAAGGCTTGTTCGAGGTCGTCGGGCAGCTCGAGGACGAAGTAGTCAATTTCCTCGTCATAGTCCTCGATGAGACCCTTGGCGTGGACCCCATCGGTAGCCAGGACCGTGAATTCCAACGCCTCGAGGGCTTTGACCAAGGCAGGAGCCGAGGGCTCGAGGTGAATGAGCACGCCGAGCGCCTCTTTGGGATCGCAAGCCTTGGCGCCTTGAAGAGGGCCGAAGAGCAGCCGATACCCGGTGCGATCCGCGGTGGCTTCGAGTGCCAGCCCAAGACTGTCACAAAACGCCCGCACGTCCTTACTTTGAGCGTCATCGCTGGCGATGGGCTCAAACCCGGCGGAACTGTCGGCGGCAAGAATATCGATCCTCAGCTCAGTGCCCTCCAGCGAAGCGGTGAGCGTCATGGTCCTGAGCGTCCCACTCTGTCGGTTGTAGAGGTCGCGCATCAAGACGAGGAAGAGCCGAAGGAGCTTGGCGGCATCGACCGGCACGTCCACATCGGGCACGTCCGAGAGGTTGACCCGCGTCGAGCCGAGGCCGTGGCGCACGGTATCGGCAACTCCCTCGAGGAGGAGCTTCAGAGCGATGACTTGCGGCTCTTCGGTCGAATCTTGGAGGAAAGGTCGAACGCGATTCATCAAGCGGCGACCACGGTTGATCGCAGATCGGACCGAAACGAGCCACTCCTTTGCCAGCGCGGGCGGGCTGGTCTCGAGGCATTGGACGCCACCGAGAATCAGATGGAGGACGTTGTTGAACTCGTGGGCCATGCCTTTGGCGAGCAACCTCATTTCGTCGTCTGGTCCGAGGGAAACGGCCCTCTTCAATTCGACGAGAAAGTGACCGTGCTCGGCCTCTCCTTCAACGACGGCGAGCTCCCAGCTTACGCCCTCGAAGAGCACTTCGAGTGGCTCTGGAGACGTTCCACCTCGAAGCGCTCGCGACCAGTTGTCGAGGTCGACGCGGGGCTCCAGCTCGAGCTCATTGAGCCTACAACCAATCGACAGAGCGCCGTGCATCATGGACAGTGCAATGCGACTTGCCCAAACCACGCGCAGCTCGGAGTCGAGCAGCACTAGCCCAGGGCGAGCGGCCTGACTATCGTTGGACTCAGCGTTTGGTTGGTCACCCATCGAAAGGACCCTGATTCAGGAGAGACATTCACGAAGCGACTGCGTCTAGAACTTCGCAACGAGACAGTGGATTCCAGCCGCCCGCGATGGAAGGGCTCATGCGAGGAGTCTAGCGCCAATCCCTCGCCCAGGTCAGAGATTCTCGCACGGCCTCGAAGATCAATCCCTCGACGATCTTCAGCGGAGCGTAACGTTCCAATAGCCTCTCGGCCTGGGCTTTGGGCAAAGAGCCAAAAAGGATGATGGGGCCCGCGAAGTCGCCGTCCCTCAGGGCTTGGACCATGAAGACACCTTGGTGTCTGCGCATCTGTGCTTCGGCCCTTGCGCGATCCCCACCGAAGCGCTCAGAGGCCGCCAAGGCCTCGATATCTCCGCACAGGTCTTCGATCGGGCCGTCGTCGAAGTGCATGTCGAGGAGCACCAACTGTGGAGGACTCTCGGCGAGCGGGCCTGTCACGGCCGCCCAACTCGAGAAGACTCTGAGCTCCAAAAGCGGCAACTGCTCGCGATGAGCTTTCAGAAAATGCGCGTACTCGCCCGCAGGGCCTCTGTCGTCGATAAGGAAGGTACGCATCTCAACGCCTTCCTTGGCCCGTCGAAGGAACGACCAGGGCATCGACTGTGTGGCGGTGCTTTGACATCAAATTGCTCATCAAATCGACGTTGAATGGATGGATTGTCGCTCTGAGTGACTGCCCAGATTGCCCTTTTGGTGGCAACGACGCAACTCGCAACGTAACCAATGATGTTGATCGACCCGCTCGAAACAGACGAGCTGGTGAGCAGATTTTGCTCGCTTTACAGCACCGAGGGGGGGCGCTTCGACCCACCCCGCGTCTCTGCGCTCGCGATCGATTTCGCTGCGTCCCTCGCTTGTGATCACTGTGGGGTGCCACGAGGGACACATTCGATGGGAAGTTCGAATGGCTCGGTAGGGAGTAGCGTGTCTTCGTTGTTTTCATTGGGTCCCGCCGTGACCACTAGAGTTCGAGATTCCCCTTCACGCCGGCATCGCACATCGAAGATATCCGGCTGTCCAGTAAGTGTTGTGATCGAGAGCTCTTCGCCTTCTGGACTGAGGGAGACGTCGATGTTGAGCTCCTTTGGGAGGCTGCGCTCAGGAATGATGCGGAGCCGCCGCACCGTGAACGCCTCGAGTCGCAAGGGCTCGTCAGTCGGGATCAACGTGCCCTTCTCCTCGAGGTGGAAGCGCGCTTTGCAGCGTTTGACCAAGACCTCCAGCTCGAGCGGATCGCCGTAGAGCTCGTCGTGCTCCCCTCGAATCATCACCCTCAAAGGACCGCGGCCATCGTCGCAATGGGCTCGCCAGAGGTAGGCCCCATTGTCGTCGATGGTGCCAGGGCCTTCCACCACCGCCAGACGGACCGCGTCGTCCGCCACGAGGGGAATGGAGAGCTCTTCGTCCTCGTCGGCCTCGAATTTCTGGTGACCGTCTTGGGTCTTGATGAGCGACGGACAGAAGACGTTGACCTCGAGTTGCTGTCGGGTCACGAAACCGCTGCGGTCTCGGGCTTCGAGGAACAATGGGGTGCGTAGGTCCTGACAAGAAACAGCCCCGTACAACGTCCCAGTCAGATGACTACCGGAGGCCGCGGGATTCGCCTCCAGGTGCAACTTGAAGCTGGTGCTCCCCTTGACCACCACGCCGGCTTGTTCGAGATCGCCGTCCGGGTCCGAGACCTCGACCTGCCAGCTCATCACCTCGCCTTCGTTGAGCTTTCGATCCACGTCCGGCTCCAGTCGGTCAATCATCGGCACACACGCCCGGTCTTCGAGGCGCACTTTGAGACTGGTCCGATGCAGTTTGTCTGCGGTGGAAAGGTCCACACGACAGGTGCGTGAGTTGACTGAACCGTAGCGACTTGTCGGTCCCCCCAGCCCATTGATGCAACCAGGTTTCAAGGAGAGGGAGAGGAGCCATTTGCGGTCTCCTGCGCGCTTCATCACAGGCTCATCGAAGGCGGTCGTGAGTTCTGGATCGTCGCAGACAATGACCGGTGGGGCCATCTCATCCAGGAGGGCGTCCTCGAAGAGGAAGACTTGGACCTTCTCTCTGGATTGGACCTTCTCTCTCGAACGGTTGGAGGGTCTGTCGTACTCGAAGAGCCTCACCAACTCGCTGCTCACCTCGATGGCAGGACGCTTCGAGAAGCCCGAACGCACCAACACCAGCATGATGTCCAGTGGCTCGGTGCGCTTGCTCGTCTCGGAGACCGTCAGCTTCAACATCCAATACTGCGGATCGCTCGAGTCCAGGCTCAACACGTTGATTTCGAACTTGTAGTTGCGCTTGCCGTCGAGGGAGTCGACGGGCAGCCCGGCCAGTTCGACGATCGCCAACGTCCGGTCAGAGTAGCGGGCTCTGATCTCCCACAGTTCGCCGATCTCTGGGATGCCGAGCCCATCGGGCGCTGCGTGTTTGACCCCGGGAATGCCCTTCGGGACGACGACCACTGGCGACTCTTCCGAGGTCGACAGGACGATGCGCTCGTCGACTTGCTTCAAGAGTGGATCGAACCAAATGTTGAACTCTGCCGTGTACGACTGGTCGTCTTCGACCTCGCACAGGCGGGCATCGCAGGAGAGGGTCTCCCCAGAGGTCTCGTTGCGCAGCACTAGGGTCTCGAGGTGAACTGGCCGCAGCCGCCCCGCCTCCAAGTGGATCCTCTGTTCTACTGGGGGAGCCACGCCATCGCTGACCGAGAGGGTTGCCTCCCAAATTCCCGTAGGCGACCACTCGAGCTCGCCCAAGCTGAAGCGGCCGTCGAAAGATTCTTTGGGTTCGCCTCGACTGTCATGGGGGACCAACTGGTAGAGCAAGGGGTCGTCGTCGTCGTCCAGGGCGTAGGCCTGGATTGTCACGTTGCCCCCGGCGGAAATCTCGGCGCTGCGGCCGGGCAGAATGGGGATGGGGAGCTCGGACTCCCCTTCGAGAATCTGGAAGAGCTCGAAACGCGGCGCGCTGTTGGGCCGCGAGACCACCAGCCGTAGGCGCCGCTCGTCTTCACTTTGTGGGGGACCTGGGGACATGCAAGAAACCAGCAGCTCATAGCTCGTTCCCTGCCGACTCCCGTCTCTTGGCTCGGGGACCCACGAGAACACGCCTGGGCATCCCGCGACCATGATGCCGTCGCGACAAGGCTCCATCGCCTCCACCGCTGCGGCCAAAGTGCAACGAGGCGCCCGGCATTCGGTGGGGTCCAGCTCGAGGCCGATGCGGGGGTTCTGGCCGCCCTCGCAGAGGTTGAGCCTGAGCTCGTTTCCGACGTCCACGCGAAACTCGACGACGGACTCGCCGCCGCCAGCAAAGTGGACGGGGGCACCGCCTAGAATGCGGCTGATGGCGGCAAAACCGATGACGCTGAGGAGGACGATGATGGGGAGCACCGTCAGGGCGCGCCAGACGACGCGCCGACCTCGTGGCAGGGGCTCACAAGGCGTAATGGGGACGGTGATGCGCGCCTCTTTGACGAAGCGCAGGGAGCTCTCGCCAAAGGCCTCGGTGAGAGACTCCGATGGGGTCACCTTGGCGAAGGTCAGGCCGCAGTCGAACTCGGTGAGCTCTCGCTTGACGCCCCGCAAGCCGGTTCCGTAGTCGTCGGCGGAGGGGATCTTCGAGAGGGTGTCGAGCAGCCGAAAGACCAGGACTTCGTCGCCGAACAGCTCGTCGTGCTCGATTTCGGCCAGCAGCGCCAGCGGGCTCTCGGGTCCGCTCAGACGCAGCGAGTTGTCGAAGAGCCGCTCGAGGCTGGTGGCGATGAGTCGTCCCGGGGCGCTGGCGAGGTACGCGCCTTCGGCCGCGACAAAGCTCTGGATCCTGCGTTTCGAGTCCTTCCTGCCGACCAACGCGCTGACCGCGGAGAGCGCTTCGTCCACGACGGCTTGCGGTCGTACGACTGGCCGGCAGCCCTCGGCGATGGCGAGCACTACGGAGTGGACTTTCTCGATCTTGCCCAGCTCGAGGGCCCGCACGCGGTTGGGACTCAGGGCACTTTCTCGCTCCCCTGCAACGAAGCCGCGCACCATGCGGCGCAGCTTCTTGAGCGTGCGCTCGGTGCGTTCGAAGGCGGCGTCGGCCCAAGGGGGCACGATGCCTCCGCCAGCAACGCGTCTGACCTCGACGAACGCCTCATGCCAACGGGCCCACAGACGGTCTCGGGGAGCCGCTCGGGCGCCGCAGAGCCGCAGGAGCTCGGCGCGCAGCCCTTCCCACTTCTGGGGCTGCGTATGGTCGGCCAGCAAGATGCCGGGCTCGCTCTCGCGCGCCTTCTCTTCCAAGAGGTCGAGGGACTGCACCAACGACACCAAACCGAGCAGGCGATGTTTGAGGACGTCATGGGCCAACGTCCCAAGGACCGCCCGAGCGGCTAGGAGCCGTCGTGTCTCTTCGGTGTCCGGATTCTCTCGCCTCTGCGCGACCCACGACGAGAGGGGTTTGCCCATGGACGGGATAAGGAACCAGAGGGCGAGCGCGATGACCGCGATGACCGCGAGGGCGAGCACCACGAAGCTCGAGTAATACGACCAGTCCGCGCCGAACGAATCGAGGAGCAGCACGGTTGTTGGGGTTAAGGAGGCCAAGTTCGACCCCACCGTGGTGACAGGAACTCGCAGCCAGGGATGGAGAAAAGTCGTGTAAACCCGAAGGGTTGCGTGCAGGACGCGGGCAACAAGATGGCTCTCCTCCAGCAGGGGGGATCGGTCATCAAATGGGAGCGGCCAATGTCCAACTGTCCCCTCAAACTGGCGGAGTCGTTTTCTGCACCAGCAGTTGCGCCTGTTCTTCGGTCAACGCTCCGGCGAGCAACGCTCGGCTGATGTCCGTGCGGGTGAGGTTGAACCGGCTGATCGAGCGAACCAAAGCGTTGTCGTCAATCGACTTTTCAGCGTGCCGTCGGCTGATTCGGCTCACGGCCTCGACGCGACTCGAGCTCAAAACGCACTCGCCATCGGCAACCAACCAGCTTTCGCCGATCTTGACCACGGGAATGATGGCGTAGTCGTCGAGGGCTCGTCCGCGCAGCACGAGCACGTCGATGAGCCCGTCTTCGCTGCTCATCAGCAGATCGCAGTCAAGTTCTGCAGGCTTGAAACGGCGTGCCAGGCGTTGTCCGAGGGGGCCGCCTTCCGAGCGGTCGAGGTTCGCGATGGCTTTCGACCAAAAGATGGCCAAGGCTTTGGGGGAGGCTGCGTTGAATCTTCGACCGAGTCCTCCGCGCTGTTCGTCTCGCAGCTCTTGGATGGTCAACGGCTCGCAGTCTCCAGGGTGGGCCAGGAAAGCTTTGGCTCTTTCGAACATTCCTACGCGCAGTGCTGCGATATAGCCGACAAGAGCCTCAGTCGAAGAGGTCGCAGTGAGAGGCTGTTTGGAGAGCTTGAGCAAGGTCACAAAGGCGCCGGCAAAGGCTGCCAACCCCGCGCCGGTGAGGAGCGTCAGGAGGATGGCGGCGATGGGCTGCACAAAGAACAGGAAGACCGAGCCGAAGATGCCGACCAACAAGACGATCGGCGCCAGGCGATGTTGTTGGAAGAACTGCTCGGAGGCGCTGGAGGTCTTGACTTCGCGGTACGAGAGCCCGACGAGGTCGAAGCTCTCGGGGACCTCGTAGCGGTCGCCGACGAGCAGCCCGCCGTTGATCTTGGTGATCTTCGAGGAGCTCCTCCAGGCGCCGACCTGTACCGCGCCGAGAGTACGTTCTTGCGGCCCTGCTTCGGCGTCTGGAGCAGCGACCTGTGGTTTCTCGGGCTGACCGTAGTCCTCGTTCTCGTCGATGAAGTAGGTGTTCGTGCCCTTGTTCGGGCCCTCGGAGTTTGGCTGGACGAGGTCTTCGACCCGATGCGATTCGAGGCCGAACTGGGCCGTTTCCGGGGGCAGGCTGTCCTCGAAGTCGGGAATGTCGGGGAGCGCCTCTTCGAGTGGCCGGTTTTGGAATCCCCTGCGTTTTCTTCTCGGGCCTTCGAACACCTCGTCGGGGTCGGACAGCACGTAGGTCGACGACTCATGCGAGCCGTGTGGGGCGGCGGTGTCGGCGTAGGGAAGCGATGGAACGCGGCCGGGCCGAGTGACTGGCCGCAGCTTGAACTTTTGCTCCTCTTCGCTCGCGCCAAAATTGGGCCGCGACCGGCTGTCGAGGTTGGGACCTGAAGCGCTGTCGAGGTTGGGACCTGAAAGGCTGTCGAGGGTTGGGCTCGAGCCGCTGGAGCTGGTGCTGGATTGCGAGCTGACGAAGGCCACACCAGAGGACGCAGCCCGGCCAGACACCTCAGAGTTGTCGAGCTTCTTGGCTCGCCTCAGGGAGGGCATCGAGCCAGGAAGGCCCTTGATTTCTTTGGACGTGGGATTCCGAGAGCCAGTGGGGATTTTCGCTCGGGGGGCTCGATCGAAGTCCAGCTCGGCTCCTTTGAGGGCGGCCTTGTCCAAGATCTCGAGGAGAATGCTCAGCGCCCCACCGTAGATGGAGCGATCGGCGGCACCGATATTTGGGCTCTTGCCCTTCATGAAGAGGTCGAGGTCGGAGGGGCGCCAATCCGAAGCGTCACGGTTTGCTAGAAAGTCGCCGAGCTCGTCGAGAACTCGGCCATAAACTTTGGCCTCCTGCCCGGAGATTCCTCTCGAGGTCAGCTTCGAGCTATAGGTGGTTCTGAGGTCGATCTTGAGCGGCATTGTGTTCCTGGCCTGGTCTCCAGATGATTCTAAGGCATCTCTTCGCTCTCAGCCTGCTGGCTGATGACCGAGCGCATGAA
>PFUG01000198.1 GCA_002789955.1 Deltaproteobacteria bacterium CG_4_9_14_3_um_filter_63_12
GGCGGGCCAGGGCAGAGCCCTGCCTCCCTGAAAAGCCACGCCCATAAGCATGGTCACATGTGAAGCGTTACACTAGCTAGCAAGTAGAAGCACTTCATCGATCGAGTCACCTCGGTTCAATTGCATTGGGGCACCGTACAGATTCCGGCGGGGCTGCAGCGGCCTGTGCAGCAGGAGGCGTCCGTCGAACAAGCAGTGCCCTCGGGGGCACAGGCGAGGCAGGTTTGTGTGTGGCTGTCGCAAACCCCCGAGCAGCAATACCCATCGCTCGAACACGCTCCTGAGCTCGAACACGCGTACATGCCCGTCCCACACCTTCCTGTGAGGTCGCAACTCCCAGAGATGCATTCCCCATTGCTGGTGCAATTCTGTCCGTCAGAGCTCAGGGTACAGAGGTGTGAGGCGGGATTGCAGACATTGGAGCAGCACTCGGAGTTCTGGCCGCAGTAGGTCCCATAGTCGTTGCAGGCCAGGGTGTCGCAGGTTCCATCTGCGTCACAGCTCTCTGAGCAGCACTCAGAGCCCGAGGTACAGGTGCCGCCGGCTGACTTGCAAGGCGCGCAGCGGGTGGTCTGCAGGTCGCAGACGCCCGAACAACAATCGGAGTCCGTCCCACACCCCACCACGGCCGACGGAAGGCAAGCGGCGCAGCGCTGCGTCTGGAGGTTGCAGAGCCCCGAGCAACATTCGGTGCCAACGTAACATGTTTGGTCGTTGGGACTGCAAGCACCACACGCGCGCTTCACGCGGTCGCAGTTTCCGGAGCAACACTCGTCGCCGAACCAGCATTTTCCTCCCTCGGCTTTACATGACGAACACGTGTGAGTGCTCAAATCGCAGTATTCGGAGGCACAGTGTTCGTTGATTTCGCATGGGCTGCCATCCAATTGAGGGGCGCATTGTCCGCTTGGGTCGCAATACCTAGAGCAACACTCTAGGTCGTTGCTGCAGGCTGTTTTGTTGGGGCTGCAGTGCGTACAGAGGTTACTGGAGTTGTCGCAATGGCCAGAGCAGCACTCGAGGTCTCGCTCGCAGTGGGTATCCAACGCCCCACAGCAAGACACCGTCGAACAGGACAATGTGGTCGCTCTCCAGCTCCAGCGATTCTCGTCAGGCCTCTTCACGCAGACTTGCTCGATCTGTTCATCACCCGGCCAGCAGGTGCAGATGAAGCCGTCTGGACAATCCTCGTCGAACTCGCAGCGTGCAGTGCAGGCTTGACTGATGCAGGCTTCACCTGCCCCCTGGTGAATGATACAGAGCTCACAGGTCTCGCCGCCGACGAGCTGGTCTGAATAGGCATCGGTGGGCGGGACAGCGACTCCACAGTGGGTTCCGAGGCTGTCGAGCACGGGCCGTGGAACGGGTGTACAGGTGCTGGTGGCGTCATCGCATATCAAGCGCAGCGCCGGATCCTGGGCAGAAGGACGGCAGTCCTGATCGGTCAGGCAGGCATCGCCTTCGGCCTTGGGGCGGCCCTCCTCGCAGTAGAGCCTCAATAGATTCTCTGGCGCCTGAACCCCAAAATAGGACGAGAAGCCTTCGAGGCAGCTTCCATAGCGGGGGTCTGAAGGGCCGCAGGCTCCCGAGGTGCAGGTCAACAGCGTCGCCCCCGCACAGATCTCATCCCAATCGCCATAACAGGGGCCGGCCCCCCAGACGTACTCAGTTACGATGCCATTGGTGCACCCCACACCTCCGAAACAGTCGGTGTGGCAGTTGTCGACCTCAGGCTCCTGTTGGTCGCGCGTATCCGTTGGAGTCGTGCTGTCTCGCTGGTCCGCAGTGCTCGCGGTGTCCCCGTCGGCATCTAGGAGGGCAGCATCGCGCTTGTCTTCCTTCGAACTACAGGCACTCACGAGGAGCAAGGTGAGGCCTACTAGAAAGAAGTGCTTCATCGATTCACCTGGGTTCAGTCGCATCGGGGGCACCATACAGACTCCAGGGGGGCTGCAACGGCCTGTGCAGTGGGATTCATCTGAACGAGCTTGGCAAGCGCCGGACAGAAAGAACAATCGCATTCAGACGCTTAACAGAAGGACTGGTGAACCGTATCCGGTGTGCCATTTTGAGTCCAGGCAATTTGTCGACGTGCGCGAGTGGGGCCGTTTTTGGTCCTCACACAAACCTCACACCCCCACCCTGGCATTCGCGCCCCCGCCGACTACAATGACCCCGGTCCACAGGGAGTCGACGACGAATGCCGAGGAGCCCCACGCGCAGATCCACACCCCACCGAGCCCTCCGCGCGCTCGCCGTGGCCTCGTGCGCCTGCCTCCTCGCCCTCGGCCTCGCCGCGCTCTGCGCGACCAACGCCGCGGCCGAAGACGACCGCGTCAAGCAGCTCCTCGACGACGACTACCAGACTCAACTGCCCAAATCCCCCGACCGCTCCTCGAATCCCTTCGACCTCGACGGTGCTGGCGGCGGCGGCTCGGGTGGGGGCTCTGGCGGCGGGTCCGGCGGCGTCTGGGGTGACGAAGACGGCGGCGGCGGCTCCGGTGGCGGCGGCGGCTCGCTCAGCGGCAAGCTCTCTGGCGACGGCGACGGCGGGAGTGGCTCGGAAGAAGGCGAAGAACAAGGCGGGCGCTTGGCCCGCGGCGAGTCGGGCGAGTGGTGGGATCTGGACTGGAAGCCCGCTGGCGAGGACACCGCCGACGGCGGCGACTGGGAAGACGACTACCAGACCGAGCTTCCCGACAAGGAGCCCGGCGCCAAGGACAAGGGCGGCAGCGGTCGGCCTCTGCGCTTGCGCAACGACTACGAGCCCCCTCGCAAGCGCCCCGAGCCGCCGCCCGAGCGCGACTTCACGGCCCCAGACATGAGCGCCTTCGGGCAGGTCTTGGGCTGGGCCCTGCTGGTCATCGCCGTCATCGTCGTCATCGCGCTGCTCATCCGTTTCTTTGCCAACCGCTCCAAGGACGAGGTCGAGGAGGAAGAGGACGACGAAGACGAGGCCGAGGCCGACGACGATGAGGAGGTCAGCGACTTGGTGGCCGAGGTGCTGCGCGGTCCGCTGGACGACCCCGACGAGCTGGCCGCCGCCGGACGCTACGACGAGGCCGTGCACGCCTTGCTCCTCTTGGTGCTGGCGCGCCTCATCGGCGACTCGAAGAAGAAGGTCCGCAAGTCGAACACCAC
>PFUG01000421.1 GCA_002789955.1 Deltaproteobacteria bacterium CG_4_9_14_3_um_filter_63_12
AGCGACAACTGCGCCGCCATCGCCACCTGCACGAACAGCGCTGGCGGCTTCAGCTGTGCCTGCCCCGCCGGTTACAGCGGCGACGGCACCACCTGCACCGACGCCGACGAATGCACGCTCGGCACGGACACTTGCGCCGCCGAAGCCACCTGCACCAACACCGTCGGCGCCTTCACCTGCACTTGTAACGCTGGCTACAGCGGCGACGGCGTCACCTGCACCGACGACAACGAGTGTACGCTCGGCACCGATAACTGCTCGGCCAACGCCGCCTGCACCAACACGGCCGGCAGCTTCACCTGTGCCTGCAACGGCGGCTACTCGGGCGACGGCGTCACCTGCACCAACAACGACGAGTGTACGCTCGGCACCGACAACTGCGATGCCAACGCCACCTGTGCCGACACCTTGGGCGCCTTCACCTGCGCCTGCAACTCTGGCTTCTCCGGCGATGGCGTCACCTGCACCGACCTCGACGAGTGCACGCTCGGCACCGATGACTGCGATGCGCTCGCAACCTGCACGAACACAACAGGGTCGTTTACCTGCGCATGCCCGGCCGAAGCGAGCGGCGACGGCCGCACATGCACCTACTTCACGTCCTGCCGTGCGCTGCTCACGGCGCGACCCACGACGGCCACCGGCGACTACACGATCGACACCGGCATCGGCGGCAGCGTGCTCGTCCACTGCGACATGGACTCGGACGGCGGCGCCGGATACACGATGGTGCGCTTCGACGACGCCTCGCTGGTCGGCGTGCAGTCCGCATACCGTGCGTTCTGCGCCGCGCGCGGCATGGAGGTCATCGTCCCACGGACGCGTGCTCACGCACAGGCGATCCGCACGTGGAACGCGGGCGCTCCGCCGAACCTCGTGAACGTGTTTCCCGAGACGAACGGTGCCACCGGTCTCTACACATGGGAGGGCCGCTGCGGCGGCGCGTCATGCGGTTTCTGGTTGAGCAACTCGAACAACGCGGGCTGTCTCGGGTTCGAGCCGAACGGTGACAACAACACCAATGACGCCATCTATCTCATCAACGGCGGTGTCTGCGACTACGGACACTGGAACGATGCGAATGGCGTCATGTCAATCACCGGCCACGTGCTCTGCTCGACCAACGACGCCGGCCCGCCGGTGTACGCGAGCTGCGAGGCCGCGCTGCTCGCCGAGTCCGTGCAGAACGCCGGCCCGAGCGGTATTGACGGCGCCTACACGATCGATCCGACCGGCAGCGCGCCGTTCGCCGCCTACTGCGACATGACCGGAGGCGGCTTCACATTGCTGCTGACGGCCGACGGCAACTCGACCTTCTGGGGCAACAACAGCCCCAACTGGTACGACACCGTCACCAGCGGCACTGTGCCCGTCACGTTGGGAGCCGCCGACTTCAAGTCCGAAGCGTACAGCCAGCTCGACACCAACGAGATCAAACTCTGCTACGCCAACACCAGCCAGTGCTACACGTTCAATCATGCCCTCGGCATCTCGCTCTTCGAGTTCTTCGACACCGACACGAGCTACGTCCAGTACTCGTCCGGCTCGTTCGGATACATCGACACTGGTAGCGATACAGCGCGTACCGACTTCATCAGCGCGCTCGGCTTCTCGTCCGTGGTCGCCCGCTCGTGCTACTGGCTCGGCATCAATGACACGCGGTCAATCTCGGCCATCGGCCTGCTCGGCGATGCCAACAGCGGCTGCACTGGCACGGGCTACCACGACGATCTGGCGCTCGGCGTTGGCCTGCAGAGTTGCTGGGATGCCAACGGCTGCGCCAACGGTGGCTCGGGCCACCTCGCGGGCCAGTCACGAGCCGTCGACGGCGTCGACGTGGCAGGCATCGTCTACAGCCCCTGGTTCGTCTTCGGCCGGTGACCGCAGCGATCTCGGCCAGAGCTCGGCCAAAATCGCGGAGGCGAGCGTCGCGGCAACGCGACGCTGCCGGCCCGCAGGGCCGGGGTGAGGCCGAAGCCGGTCTGTTGGCCTCATCCCTGACGGGAGGGAGGAGCTATTGGCGGCTGCGTCGCAAAGAGATCTGCACAAACTCCAGGGCGCGGAGCGCCGACACAGCATTAGCCCCCGGCAGCTTGCTGCCGGGGGCCTGGAGTTTGTACAGATCTTCCTGCTACGCAGCCGCTAATAATGCTGTGTCGGCGCTCCGCGCCTCGAGCGAGGGGGCTACCGTACCCCCAGCAGCAAGCTGCCGGGGGCGGCGTCGCGGCAACGCGACGCTCATCTCCCGCCTGAGCGGCTGCGCGTTCAGTCCGCCGCGCCACAGCGGCCCTGAGCGCTCATGACCGCGACCGCGAGCACGCCGACAGCGAGCCAGCACCGCGCGTCGCTGGCCAATCCAGCGAGCCCGAACGCCAAGGATCGCGGCGACCCGCCGGGTTGCCGCCCACCAAAACCGAGGCCGCGACGTTGCGATCGCTGCGCACGGCCAGGATGACAGCGCGCGACCTCGGACTGAGCGTAGTTGCGAGGCAGTTCAACAAAACGCACCGGCGGAACTTGGGCCCTCCCGCGATCGCGGTCAAGAGCTGGCCGCGATCGTGGCGAATGCTAGCCGCCCGTCGCCGCTAACTCGACGGGCTTTCTCGGGCTCAGACGCGATGAATCGCGAAGGGTCAGTTCGAAACCACTGGAAAGCCTGCGCCCGAGAATCTACCCTCGACGTCGTGGCGCTGAGCCTCGACATTTGAAATGCGAGTTGCAGAGAACGTCGCGACGGCGACCTGAAACGGAGCACAACGATGAAATCTCCATGGGGACCTATCCTTCTCCTCACCACCTGGAGCGCGCTGGCGGGCCTCCTGGGCAGCTGCGTCGACGGCGCTGGCGGCTCCCAGACCGACGCTGTGAGCCTCGGCGACACAGACAGTGAGGTCTCCGTTTCGTGCTCCGACGGCATCAAGAACGGCAACGAGACCGACAAGGACTGCGGCGGGAGCTGCGGCACCTGGCCGCAGGGAGCGCCTGCGTCGCGCCGAGCGACTGCGCCACGGGCTATTGCGGCGACGGCGTCTGCGCCACTGCCAGCTGCAGCGACAGTGCCTTCAACGGGGACGAGACCGATGTAGACTGCGGAGGTTCTTGTGGGCCCTGCGGCGATGGCGGCGCGTGTACCACGG
>PFUG01000517.1 GCA_002789955.1 Deltaproteobacteria bacterium CG_4_9_14_3_um_filter_63_12
CCAACCCCCTCCCCCGAAACGGGCCCGAAACGGGAGAGGGGGAGTTTGGGCTTTTGTGATGGGCTGTTGCGCGCTTCGTGCGCGCAACCCTTCGGGTTTACACGACTCTCCGCCATCCCTGGCTGCGAGTTCTTGTAAAAGGCGCGAGGTGGGTTGGGCCGTCGCCCCCATAGACTCTGCACCTCGGCGATCATTCCCAGGCCAACAAATACAGGGGCAGGCACGGGGGCCTGCCCCAAGAACGACGTTTCCTTGGGCCTATAGGGGCGACAGGGCTAATCCCTTAGCCACGCGACCGTGACCCCGTCCCCGCCCTCGGTGCGCTCGCCGGGCCGGAAGCCGTCGATGTACACCGACGTCGCCAGGTACTCCCGCACCAGCCGCTTCAAGATGCCGGTTCCGTGCCCGTGGATGATGTGCACCGTGGGCTGTTGGCCGCGCAGCGCCTCGTCGAGGAAGAACTCGACGCGCTCCACCGCCTCGTCGCCCCGCATTCCCCTCAGGTCGCACGTGTTGCCAGGCGTCTGCGGGATCATTGGACGGTTCTCCGAGTCGAGCTGTGGCGCCACCTCGACGGGCCGCGGATGACGCTTCGAAGACGTCGTCGCTCCGCCACGGTGCACGTTGCGCGGCGCGGCCTCAGTCCCCCTGCTCTTCTCCTCGGCGAGTGTCTTCGGGCGGGGCGCAACCTCGACCATCCTCAGGTCGTCGGCTTTCACCATCGTCGCCATCAGACCGATGCGCAGCTCGACTCGACCTCGCCCATCGACTCCGAGCACCTCCGCCTCGCGTTTGTACGTTCGGCTCCACACCGTCAGTCCTGGGACGAGCGCCTCGTCGGGCACTTTGTGGCGAGGATGCGCCTCGTCGTCGACGGCGCGCTCTGCTTCGCTCAATGTGCTGTCGACGCTCTCGAGCTCCTCGCGGATGGTCCGCATCTCCTCGGCCTGTAGGGCGTCCGCCGCGGTCTCGCCCAGCTGCATGCGGTGCACGTGGGCAGCGAGCCGTTCGCGGGCGTCGCGCAGCTCCTCGCGAAACGCTCTGGCCTCGTCGCCCAGGGCGTCGAGCTGCGCGTTGCGCGCTCGCCGCAAGGACTCCTCCAGCCGCTCTTGTAGGTCTCTGGCGCGGTCGGCCTCGGCCTCTTGCTCGCGCCGAGAGGCCTCGAGCGCCCGCCGCTCGGCCTCGAGCCCGTTGAGCACCTGCTCCAAGTCGCCCGTCGCGTCCTGCAGCCGCAGCTCCTTGGCCCGCTCGACGATCGACTCCGAGAGCCCCATGGCGGTGGCGATGCGCAACGCCGAAGAGCCACCGGGCGTGCCCAGGCGCAGCTTGAAGGTCGGTCGCATGTGCTCGACGTCGAAGCTCACCGAGGCGTTGGCGAGCCAGTCGTGCTCCATGGCGTAGACCTTGGTGCGGTCCAGGTGGGTCGTCACCACCCCGCGCGCCCCGCGCTCGTGCATGTGCTCGAGCAGCGCGATGCCGAGGGCGGCGGCGTGGTCGGGGTCGGTGCCGGCGAAGGGCTCGTCGAGGAGCACTAGGCTGGTGCCATCCAGGTCCTCCACGAACTCGCTCAGGTCCTTGATCTGCGCCGAGAACGTCGAGGTGTCGTCGGCCAGGGACTGTTCGTCGCCGATGGAGGTGTAGACCGCCTCGAAGAGGGGACATTCGCTGCCCGAGGCGGCGCTGACGGGCAGGCCGGCGCGCGCCATGAGCGCGCACAGGCCGACGGTCTTCAGCGTGACGGTCTTGCCGCCAGCGTTCGAGCCGGAGACGACCAACGTCGAGGTCTCGGGCTCGATGGTGATGGTGTTGGGCACCACACTGGTCTCGGCGTTCTCGTCGCCCAGGTGTTTGAGGACCAGCAAGGGGTGGCGCGCCAGGCGCAGATCGATGCGGGCCTTGGTGATGGCGGCGGGCGTGGCCTTGAGGTCCAAGCTCAGCTCGGCCGAGGCCCGCAGCAGGTCGAGGTAGACATAGCGGCGCAAGTTGGCGGCGATGGCGGGCGCGTGCTTGGCGACCTCGGTGCTGAGGCTGGCGACGATGCGCTTCTCCTCGGCGATCACGTCGAAGTCGGCCATGCGCAGGTGGTTGTTCATGGCGACGAGGTCTTGCGGCTCGACGAAGACGGTTTGTCCGGACGAGCTCGTGGCGTGCACGATGCCGCGAATGCGGGTGCGCATCTGGGTCTTCACGGGCAGCACGTAGCGGCCTTCGCGAATGGTGAAGTAGGCGTCTTGCAGCAGGTCCTCGGTGTCCTTGTGGTGCGCGCGCTCCTCGATCTCCTTGCGCAGGCCCTCGTGCAGCCGCCGCACGCGCTTGCGCAGCATGCCCAGCTCTGGGCTGGCGTGGTCGGCGAGCTGGCCGTCTGGGCCGAAGATGTTGTTGATGCGCGCGTCGAGTGGCTCCAAGGGCGCGATGGTCTGTGCCCACTGCCAGGCCATGGGCGCCAGCTCCACCTGTTTGGCCAGCGCGCGCCGCAGCGCGTGCATGGCCTGCAGCGCGTCGCCGATGGCCTTGAGCGACTCGAGGCTGATGGCGCCGCCGCGCAGCGCCCGCTCCAGGTCTGCGTCGATGGCGGCCACTGGCGCGATGGGGGGCCGATAGCCCTGGGCGATGAGGTTGGCCATCTCGACCACTTCGGCGAGCCGGCGCTGGAGCCAACTCACTTCGTCGAGAAAGACGTGGCGCAGCGCCAACAACTGGGCGGCCTCCGTCGCGCAACGCTGCGAAAGCGCCTCGCACAGCCGCGGCCACTCGAGCCTCTCGAGGGCGTGCTCCACGCCGGGTCGCTTCGAGGCCTCGCGTGGCTTCGAAAAAACCTCCAACAGAGACTCCGCCCAGAACGGCGGAGAGTCGGAGCTGAGATTGTCTTGGCGGCTGGTGCTCATGACGGTCGACGCGATGTGAAGCTAGGTTTGTTGGGCAGAAACGCAGGGGACGCTATCCTCCGATAGCTCTGTGGGCCACTTCGCCGCAAC
>PFUG01000583.1:0-80 GCA_002789955.1 Deltaproteobacteria bacterium CG_4_9_14_3_um_filter_63_12
TCGACATGTATGAGAGCGCCCTGCGCGTCGCCACTGGCCGCGGCTACTTCCGCAACGACGATGGCGGCGCCTACGACTCG
>PFUG01000583.1:101-2797 GCA_002789955.1 Deltaproteobacteria bacterium CG_4_9_14_3_um_filter_63_12
CTGCGCGCCTCCATCGCCAACCGCCGCGCCGGCCGCACCGCCACCGCCGACGCCCTCGTCGACTGGGTCAGCGCCCAGGCCCTGGTCAACTACAACCTGATCGCCGAGCTCTTTGACAAGAACAACTCCGACTGCGACGGCTCCATCCCCATGGTCGGCTTCGGCGCTGGCGCCTACATCATCGCGCTGCACGAGCGGGAGAACCCCTCGGCGAACGCGCCGTTCTGTGGCGGATGGTGACGTGGCCGTCACCCCTTCTCTTCCCCTCTCCCACTTCGTGGGCGAGGGGAGGTTTCGTAGGCTCCGTTTGGGTTTGCGGTGTCGTTCATGAGGTCTGGACCGCAGACGCTCGGTTGCACAGCAAGCTCTTCAACGACCACAAACACTGGACTCCCCCTCTCCCGTTTCGGGCGAGGGCGTCGGGGGGTGGGGGCCGCGCGGTCCCTCGATTGCACCGCAATCCCAATAATAGCAACAAACACTGGACTCCCCCTCTCCCGTTTCGGGCGAGGGGATCGGGGGGTGGGGGCCGCGCGGTCCCTCGATTGCACCGCAATCCCAATAATAGCAACAAACACTGGACTCCCCCTCTCCCGTTTCGGGCGAGGGGGTCGGGGGGTGGGGGCCGACTCACAGCCGCCGCCCTCCTCGCCCTCCTCCTCCTCCTCACCGCCTGCGGCGACCCCGCAGCGCGCCAAGGCCACGTCCGCCCCTGTGCCCTGCCCTTCTTCTTCGAAGGCTCGGCCGACCTCGAGGAGGTCGCGCTCGTCGGCGACTTCAACGGCTGGAACAAGGACGCCAACCCCCTCGTCGACACAAACGGCGACGGGCTCTTCAAAGCTGCGTTCGAGCTGCCTCCCGGACTCCAGACCTACCGACTCTGGGACGGCGCCGCCACCCACTTGGATCCCTACAACCCGCTGACGCTCTACGGGGCGAAGGACCGCGAGGAGTCCGTCGTCGACGTCCCCGACTGCGACCAGCCCGCGCTCGAGGTCGAGCGCGCAGACACCTCGCCGGTGGGCGCGCTCGTGGCTCAGCTCACCTTCTGGCGCGGCCGCGCCAATGCACCCCTCGAGTCGGTGGACGCCATCCTCATGCCCATCGGCTTCCATCCGCTCGTCACCGTCGACGACGAAGAGCACGTCACCGTCTTTGCGTACAACCTCCCGGCCGGCAAGTACTGGCTGAAGGTCGCGGCAGGGGACACCCAGGGCGGCCGAGTCGAGCGACGCTTCGCCTTCTGGATCGAGCCCGAGCCCTTCGACTGGCGCGACGCGGTTTTCTACCAAATCCTCATCGACCGCTTCCGCCGAGGCGGCGGCGCGCTCGATGACATGGCCAGCATCGCCGAGTACCAGGGCGGCGACCTCTGGGGCGTCGTCGAGGCCATCGAGTCCGGCTACTTCGAAGACCTCGGCGTCAACGCCCTGTGGCTCTCGCCGGTCGACGAGAACCCCGAGGGCAAGTTCGGCAAGAGCGAGGCGGTCATGGCCGAAGCCTACCACGGCTACTGGCCCTCCGAGCCGCGCACCGTCGAGACCCGCTTCGGGGGCGAAGCTGCGCTCGACGCCGTGGTCGCCGCCGCACACCAACGGGGCCTGCGCGTGCTCATGGACGCCGTGCCGAACCACGTCCACCTCGAGCACCCCTACTGGCAAGAACACAGTAAGGACGACTGGTTCGCTCACCCCGACGGCGACTGCAGCTGCGGGGTCACCTGTTCGTGGGCGACCGACCTCCAGGAGTGCTGGTTCGACCCCTTCCTGCCGGACCTGAACTGGAAAAACCAAGCCGTCGTCGAGCAGCTCATCGACGACACCGTCTGGTGGCTCGAGCGCTTCGACCTCGACGGCGCGCGCATTGACGCCGTGCCCATGATGCCGCGGCTCGCCGTCCGCCACCTCCGCGCCCAAGTGCGCGAGCGCATCGGCGCGGGCGGCTTGGAGACCTACCTCATCGGCGAGACCTACAGCCGCCCCGGGCAGCAGGGAACCATTCGATACTACTTAGGTCCTGACACGCTCTCGGGCCAGTTCGACTTCCCGACCATGTGGCGGCTGCGAGATTGCCTGGCCGGCCGCCTCCCCATGACCGACCTGGCGTCGGAGCTCGCCGCTAGCGAAGCGGCCTGGGAAGGGACAGGCGCGGTGATGGGCGTGTTCCTGGGCAACCACGACGTGGCCCGGTTCTTGTCCGACGTCAACGGCGACGCGGTCGACGACCCGCGCGGGTCGCCGCCGGACGCGCCAGCGGAAGGCGAAGACCGCGCCTACGCGCTGGCGAAGATGGCTTGGACCTTCGTGCTGACTCAAGCCGGAGCGCCCGTAATCTTCTACGGCGACGAGGTCGGACTGCCCGGCGCCACAGACCCCGACAACCGCCGTCCCATGCGCTTCGGCGACGCCCTCGCCCCCCGCGAGGCCGACCTGCTCGCCCATGTCGAGCGGCTCGCTGCGCTGCGGCGCTGCTCGAAGGCCTTGCGGCGAGGGGTGCGCGAGACGCTCTGGGTCGACAGCCAGGTCTTCGCTTACAGCCGCACGACCAGCGCCGGCGAAGCGGCGCTGGTCGTCCTCAATCGCAGCACGGCCGCAAAGAACCTGACGCTCAGAGTCCCGACGAGCTGGGAAGAGGTCATGTCGCTGCATTCGACGCAGGGTGAGACGGTGACGAGCCTAGGGGGGTTGGTTCAGGTC
>PFUG01000583.1:2814-3013 GCA_002789955.1 Deltaproteobacteria bacterium CG_4_9_14_3_um_filter_63_12
AGCAGAGGCGTGGCTGAGCGAAGACTGTACACAGTAGGCAGACGCCGTTCGCCCAAGGATCCGCCTTGGGCTGGGAATTGTTCGGCCCCCAAGGGGCCGATGCCCAGGGCGTTGCCCTGGGCCTGGAGTTTGTACACATCTCGTCGATCTTCATCGTCGAGGTGTGAACCTAGCGTTTCTTCTGGCGGTCGAGCGCGAA
>PFUG01000469.1 GCA_002789955.1 Deltaproteobacteria bacterium CG_4_9_14_3_um_filter_63_12
GCAGATGCGGATTTCAAGCGTTGTTTTTGCCCAATCCCCTGGAGAAGCTCGGGCGCACCGATGAGTTCTTGCAAACTCTCGCGCCCTTCGCTGAGTCAGGCGTCGTGTTTGACAAGCCCCAAACCGATCCCCAGAGCCCCGATCGGATTTTCGCGCGCTACGGGTTTCATTGACAGCGTCGTCTTGTGCGCCGACGATTCGCCACTCGCCCCAAGAATTGCCGAGCGGACGACCGATTTTCGCGATACAACTGTTTGAAATAACGCGCAAAATCGGTTGTGGTAAGCGAGGCAAGGATTCCAAAAGTGAGGAAGAGAATGGACGACAGACGCGTCGAAATTCAAGTCGAGGACGATCGCACGGGCATGGAGCCGGTCACCATGGAGCGCGCGGTCCTCGACCACCTCTACTATTCCTGTGGCAAAGATACGATCTCAGCGACCCCGCTGGACCTCTACCATGCCATGGCCTTCGCGGTCCGGGATCGCCTCATCCACCGCTGGATCATCACCCAGCGTCGCTACTACAGCGAAGACGTGAAGCGGGTCTACTACCTCTCGGCTGAGTTCCTCATCGGGCGCCTACTCGGCCACAATTTGATGAACATGGACATCTATGATGTCTCGAAGGAGATGCTCGCCCAGCATGGCTATGACCTCGCCGAGATCCTCGAGCACGAGCTCGATCCAGGACTGGGAAACGGCGGCCTCGGGCGACTCGCTGCGTGCTTCCTCGACTCGATGGCTACCCTCGAGCTGCCGGGCTACGGCTACGGCATCCGCTATGAGTTCGGTATCTTCAAACAGGAGATCAAGAACGGCTGGCAGATGGAGCGCCCCGACGCGTGGCTGCGAAGGGGCACGCCGTGGGAGATCCCTCACCACGAGCACACCGTCCCCGTCAGCTTCTATGGGCGAGTCGAGCAGCTCGTCGACGACGAAGGCGTCCTGGTCAATCGCTGGATCGACACTCAGAAGGTGCTTGCGGTCCCTTACGACACCCCCATCGCCGGCTACAACAACAACACCGTCAACACCTTGAGACTCTGGTCCGCTCAGGCTTCGAACGAGTTCAACCTCACCGTCTTCAACGACGGCGACTACCGCCGAGCCGTCGAAGAGAAGGCCATGAGCGAGAGCATCTCCAAGGTGCTCTACCCCAAAGACAACACCTTCGAAGGTCGGGAGCTGCGACTGAAGCAGCAGTACTTCTTCGTCTGCTCATCGATTCACGACATCATGCGGCGCTTCAAAGCCACCAGCTCCACCTTCGACAGCTTCCCCGATAAGGTCGCCCTGCAGCTCAATGACACCCACCCATCCATTACCGTCGCCGAGCTCATGCGGGTCTTGGTCGACATCGAAGGGTTGTCTTGGGAGAAGGCCTGGGACATCACCGAACGCACCGTCGCCTACACCAACCACACCTTGCTCTCAGAGGCGCTGGAGAAGTGGCCAGTTCCGCTCTTCGAAAAACTCTTGCCCCGTCACCTCCAGATCATCTTTGAGATCAACGACCGGATGCTGCGGCAGGTCCACATCCACTCGCCGGGCGACAACGCCAAGAAGCGCCGGATGTCCATCATCGAGGAGGGCGAGGTTCAGCACGTGCGCATGGCGCACCTGGCGGTCGCCGGCTCGCACAGCGTCAACGGCGTCGCCGAGCTGCACTCCGAGCTCATCAAGACCAAGCTCTTACCCGATTTCTACGAGGTGTGGCCGCAGAAGTTCAACAACAAGACCAACGGCGTCACCCCCCGACGTTGGCTCCTCCAATGCAACCCCAAGCTCGCCGCGGCCATCACCAAACGCATCGGTCGCAAGTGGATTCAGGACCTCTACGAGCTGCGAAACCTCACCCAGTACGCCGATGACCCTGACTTCCATCAGGAACTCAACGAGATCAAGGCCGAAAACAAGCGAGTGTTGGCCGCGATCATCCTCCAGCGTCATGGCCTCGAGGTGGACGTCAACTCGATCTTCGATGTGCAAATCAAGCGTCTGCACGAATATAAACGGCAGCTCCTCAACTGCCTCCACATCATCGCGCTGTATCGGGCCGTGCGCCTCGACCCCAGCCTCGACATGGTCCCCCGCACCTTCATCTTCGGTGGCAAGGCCGCGCCCGGCTACGCAAACGCCAAGCTGCACATCAAGCTCATCAACGATGTCGCCAGCATCGTCAATCACGACCCCCTGATGAGGGGTCGAATCAAGGTCGTGTTCCTCGCCAACTACAATGTGTCGCTGGCCGAAAAGATCATCCCGGCCGCAGATGTGTCCGAGCAGATCTCGATGGCCGGTAAAGAGGCGTCCGGCACCGGGAACATGAAGTTCTCGATGAACGGAGCCTTGACCTTGGGCACTCTGGACGGCGCCAATATCGAGATTCGTGAGGAGGTCGGCGCCGACAACTTCTTTCTCTTCGGCCTGACCGCCGCTGAGGTCGGGGACCTCAAGGCCAAAGGCTACGATCCGGCCGTCTACATCGCCAAGAGCCCGATTCTGGCTGGCGCGTTGCAGCTCATCGAGGACGGCGTCTTCGGCCACGACGACCCCACGCGCTTCCACTCCGTCACTCATCACCTCAGAAAGCACGACGAATACCTGCTCTGCGCCGACTTCGACGACTATGTGCAGAAACAAAAGGATCTTGCCGCCGTCTATCGACACCCCGAGCTGTGGTTGAACAAGGTCGTGCACAACCTCGCCAACATGGGCAAGTTCTCCTCCGATCGAGCTATCCGCGAGTACGCGTCGGAGCTCTGGGACGTCCATCCCATTCACATTGAGCTGCGCAAAGTCTGACCGCACAAGCCGAGACTCCAATCCAATTCATGACGGTCAGCTCAAGGATCTGAGCTGACCGCCACCGAAGCGAGCCTCTCCAGAAACGCTTTAACCGATTGGTTCTGGAGACCTACAACCACTGCGAGGTCGTGTGCGTTCAGGTGCACTCGGTTCTCGACGAGCTCACGCAGAGGGCTAGAGCGACTACCGCAGCCCCAATATCTGCGGGCGCTTCGTCCTTCGCAAACAACCGTCGATTGACGCCGCTCGCCACCTTTGACATTCTTCAATGGTTCTACTTTTCCAAGGGGGGAGATATGGATCCAAAGAAGACGATGCAGCTGCTCGAAGAGGTCTGTGACGACATCGCCAAGCGCAAAGCGAAAGCGGCTCGCGGCATGAAGGCGGTGGGGGTCGGATTGGCGATGGGCTTGGCCGTGGCCTGCAGTTCGACCGATCTCTACGGCACGCCCCCTCCAGATGACACTGCGGATGTCAAAGACAATGACGTCACTGGGCCCGTCGACCTCTACGGCATCCAAGCGGACACCTCGGACGACCTCTACATTCCGTCCGACGCGTATGGGGTTCCGACCGATGTCACCGACGAGGAGGTCACCAGTCCCCCCGTCGACGTCTACGGCATCCTGGTGGACACCGTCGATGGCGACGACATGGACGAAGAGGTTAACCCTCCTGTAGACCTCTATGGCATCCAGCCAGACACCATGCCCTGACCTCACCGCTGCGCAGGGACCGTCGGGCTCGCCGCAGGGAGTCGAGCCTGACGTTTCGCTGTCCGAGCTCGGCGCCGAGTGCCGACGCTCAAGAAATCGAAAAGGCGTAGCGATGCCCAGCCTCTTCAAAGAGTGTTGCGCACGTCCTGCGCGCAAGCCGCAGCCATCCCTGGCCGCGAGATTCTGACTTAGGGATCGCGAACTCATGTTGAGACTCTTCGAAGAGCTGGGGTTCAAACCCAAACGTTGTACCTGGGAAATCACCCTCGCTTGCAACCTGCGTTGTGGCCACTGCGGCTCCAGAGCGGGCAAACCGCGCGAGGACGAGCTCACCACCGCCGAAGCCCTGCAGGTCGTCGCCGACTTGGTTTCGCTCGGCTGCCAGCAAGTGACGCTGGCCGGCGGTGAGCCGACGTTGCGCAAGGACTGGCCCGAGCTGGTCCGGGCGTTCAAGCGAGGTGGCGTGCCGTCGCCATCATCACCAACGGCATGACCTGGTCGCCGAAGATGACCCAGCGAGCCTTGGACGCTGGTGTCGACCAAATCGCCTTCAGCATCGACGGCTTGCAGCCCGCTCACGACCGCATCCGTGGGGTCGAGGGCGCCTTTTACAAGGTGCTCGACGGCATCGATGCTTGCGTGGCCGCTGGCCTGCGCGTGGGAAGCGTCACGCACATCACGCGCCTCAACTTCGCCGATCTCGAAGCGCTCCACGCGCTGCTGGGCGAACACGGCGTGCGGGTCTGGCAGGTGCAGCAGGGAGTGCCCACCGGCAACCTCTCCGATGAGCCCGAGCTGGTGCTGCCCAACGAGTCGATGTTGGAGCTCATGCCCCGGCTGGGCGCCATGGCGCGCTCGGGCAAGCTGCCCAAGGTCTTCGCGGCCGACAACATCGGCTACTATGGGGACGACGAGCAGGTGTTGCGCGGCGACTCCAAGGCGAAGGTCAATTTCTGGGTCGGCTGCCGCGCCGGGCTCGACGTCGTCGGCATCGAGAGCCACGGCGACGTGAAGGGCTGCCTCTCGCTCCCCTCGACGCTCAACGGGCGCACGGAGTTCGTCGAAGGGAACCTCCGCGAGCGCTCCCTGGTCGAGCTCTGGAACGACGCCAACACCTTCGCCTACAACCGCCAGTTCAAGCCCGAAGACCTAGGTGGGAACTGCAAAGAGTGTGAGTTCGGCGAGATCTGTAGGGGGGGCTGTACGGTGACCTCGGTCGCCCACCACGGCCGGCCACACCATTTCCCCAACTGCTACTATCACCTCTCGCGCTAGCCCAGGTCCACTCGACACCCAGCCCGTCCATTGCGAACAACGGTGAATACTGGTGGACCACCTTGACGCCGGTTGCGGGCCAAGCGAGTATCCCTCTCCGAGGGGGACGCGATGACGAAGCTGGAGCCTGGAAATAGAGTCGATGGGCGCTACGAGATCGTTCGCTTCATCGCCTCGGGGGGAATGGGGTCAATCTATGAGGCGAGGCAGCTGCCGCTCGGTCGCCCCGTCGCCCTCAAGGTGATGCGACAAGAACTCGCCAGCGACGAGACGCTCGCCAAGCGCTTCGCTCGCGAGGCGCAGACCGTCAGCCAGCTGCAGCACTCCCACACCATCGTCCTCTTCGACTACGGCATCGACCCCAACGGCACGCTCTATCTCGCCATGGAGTGGCTCGACGGCCAAGACCTCGGCGCACTCGTCAAGCGAGAGGGCCACCTCGACCCCGTCAGGGCCGCGAAGATCGCGGCACAGGTCGCGCGCAGCCTCAGCGAGGCCCACAACAAAGGCATCGTCCATCGCGACCTCAAGCCAGAGAACATCTTCCTCGTTGCTCAGGAGGGAGACCCAGACTTCGTCAAGGTGCTCGACTTCGGCATCGCCAAGATGGCCATCGACGAGCCCCGCACCCAGATCACGCGCATCGGCATGGTGTGTGGAACGCCCGAGTTCATGAGCCCAGAGCAAGGCCGGGGCGATCCCCTGGACGGGCGAAGCGACCTCTATTCGCTCGGCTCGGTCCTCTACAACTTGCTCGTCGGCAGCGCACCGTTCGAGGCGTCGAGCCCGCTCGCCGTCGTCATGAAGCACCAGACCGAGCCCATTCCCGACATTCCAGCCGACATCCCCTGCGCCTTGAAAGACATCGTCTGGCGGGCCACTCAAAAGCAGGTCGAGCATCGCTATGCCTCGGCAGAGGAGATGGCTGGTGCCCTGGAGCACTTCTGCGAGCAGCAGGCGGCGTTGGGCCACAACCGCACCCAAGACCTGCCCCTTCACCCTCACACTCAGCCCCTGACGGGCTCTGCGTCGCTGGTCACTCCCGCCCCTTCGGCCCAACGCGCAGCGGCTCCGCACCCCATCCCGAGCACAGTCACCGTGCAAGCCTCGAGTGGAGCGCGGTTGCCTCTCGCCCTGTCGATCGTCGTCGCCTTGCTCCTCATTGGCGGCCTAAGCACGGGACTCGCCCTCCTGCTCTGGCCGCGCGAAAAGGCCGTCGAGGCCGCTGCGGCAGAGAAGCCTGGCGAGGAGCCCGTCGCCAGTGCTCCAGCGGTGCCCACACCCCTCCCCGCAAGTGAGTTCGCTCCTGTCCTGGCGCCCCAAGCGCCCGAGACGCTGGTGAGCGCCATCAATCCCTGCGCCAAAGGCCAGCTCATCACCGAGGACACCAGAGGACACTGCTGTTGGCCGGGCCAGAGCTGGTCCTCCCAGAAGGACGACTGCATCGGCATCCCCAGCGCTTGCCCCGACGGCGCCGAGCCGAAGCTGGAGCGTTGCATTCCGCTGCCCGACTGGGTGGTCGACGACACTGCCAAATGCATGGGGGGCAGCGCAGAAGGGTGCGACGGCGCCTTGCCCATCCCAACCCTCGACGAGATTAACGACGGAATCGGCGGCGCCAGCAAGAAACTCGAGGACTTCAACGACGACGTCCAAGAGCTGAACAAGAACCTCCAAGGCTTCGGGACCGGCCTGGAGGGGCTCTTCCCGAAGCGCTGAAAGCCGTTTCAGGAGAGGTTGCGGAGCACGTTCTCGACGAGACCTCGCAGGTCCGCGGGGACGTCGTCGACGTCGAGCTCGCGGCCGAGGGCGTCGGCGTCGACGTGCCAGCTCAACGGCGACGTGGGTTCTGGCTGGCTGTGGTGCGGGTCAGCTTCGCCCGAGTGGGTGTTGGCGGACTGAGGGGACGATGGGCTCCGCCCATGCGAGCCCGGAGCGCGGCCACATCACAGAACACCAGAACCTCGCTTGGCACAGTGACTCAGCAGGTGCTCGTCACACCGCGGATGCGAATACTCAGGTCGCGCCAGACGTCGTCGTAGTCCACTTCCACGGCGAGCCCGGGGCGAACCATCTGCAGGACGTTGTCGTCGATCACGAACGAGAGCTGCTTGAATTGGTAGGTCTTCTCGTCTTCTTTTGACTCATCCAGAGCCAGCCCCAAACGGGGCCCGCCTCAGCCAAAGCCGGCCATGAGGACACGAATGACCTTGCCTGGCCCCCGCGCCTCCATCACTCCAGTCAAAAATTCGAGCGCTTTCTCTGTCACGTTTAGCATCATCGTCTCCATTCGATAGGGATTCTCAATTCCGCCCGGCAGCCCTCAAGACATTCAAATTTGAGCGCCGAGCCGTTCGTCGATGGTAGACACGTAGACCTGAAATGCCAAGGGGATACCGAGGTCGCCGGCTTGGTGCAGGGCTTCGAGGCAGTCGGGGGCTTGCTCCCGAAGAGGGCGCGGGCGAAGAGGGCCTCGCCGACGAAGCGAGCGGCACCGAAGCTGATGAGCTGATAGGTCGCGGGGCCGAGCATGCGCGCCAGCTCGAGGTTGAGGTAGTGCACCCGAGCGCCCCGGCCCACCAGAGCTTGGACTAAATGCAGCTGCAGCGACGGGCGCTCCAGGTTCGCCCAGGGCACGTGCACGAGCGCGATGTGCGGCGACGCGGTCATGAGCCCTTAGAGTCAGTTGGTTCGGCGAGGCCGAACTTGGCGTCGACCGTGCGGCTGAACTCAATGACGTCGTCGTCGGGAGAGAGTTGCTGCCTGAGGACTCGCTGGACCTCGTTGTTGGCGTTGGTCATCACGAGCCGAGCGGAGTGTCCATCTTCGCGAAGTTGCTGTTGGGTGCGCAGGACGAACGCGGAGACCCGCAGCGAGTGGCCGACCGCGGTGAGCAGCGCGCTGCCTCCGCAGGCCACGACGCGGCGGGACCCGGCTGTTGCGGGGGTCACGTGGGTGGTCCAGCGTTGGCCGTTGACTCCGTCGACGACCTCGATCTCCTCGAGCCTGACGATGCCCGCGCGGCGCAGCAGGTCCTCGTCGATCACCAAGGTGTCGACTCCTTCCCTGTTGACCTCGGTGACGCGGAGCTGGTTCAGCGTGGCGTGCATCAAGCGAATCATGTCGGGTATTGTAGCGAAGCCCAGACTGAAGTTCGACTGACGCGCGCGAGTGTCACTCGTCTGGCGTGTCTATCGGCGAGGCCAGGGTGAGCAGCTGGGCCTTCCCGAGAGAGCATCTCGAAGACTGCGGGCTCGTCGGCCAAGGAGCCGACCTGCGCAGAGCAAATCTTCCCGACTTTTGCGTCCACCAGCCGTGTCTCTCATTCATTGCATGAAGTTACACAGACACGTTTCGACCGGAATTTTCGTGGGGATGCTGCCATTGTGCTGGAGAACGCCTCCGACGATCTGTTGACAGATCGAGGTCAGAGAGTGTTGAAGACTCGGGCACTCGGCTTGCGTACTGACGCCCAGCGAACGGAGGAACGATGACGATTCCAGACTACCTCGGCGAATTAGGTTCGATCACAGCAGGGCTCAAGGAGATCGGTGGGGAGTCGGTCGACATTACCTCGTTGGGTGCGCTGTCGCTGCCCTCGGGCTCCATCGTCACCTGTGACGCGTTGGCGCCGCAGGAAGCCCTACCCTTCGAGCTCGACGTCGAACCTGGCGAGTATCCGCTCTTCCTCGGCGTCAGCGACCTAGGAGTCGCTTTCGCCGTGCTCAAGTTCAACGAGCTGCCTGCGACCCGCTGGCGCCTCGCTACCGTCCCTGGGGACGACCCCGACGAGCTCGACGACGGCGAGATCATTGGCTTTGCGGTGGAGACCGGGAGCGCCTGCTTCGTGGATCTGAAAGCATTGCCTCACCTCGAGAGCGGCGCCGACGACCAGATTTCGGTGTTCAAGAAAGCTCATGGGGCGATCTTCGACCTCGGCGGCGGACATCGCGCGGGGGTCTTCAAGAGCGGCGTCGGCGACGGCATCTATGCGTCGTATTGGGGCTTTGCCAAGAACGACAAACCGTGCTGCCTGCTCATCGACTTCGCGCTCTTTGGTGTCGAGGAGTTCGACGACGACAACGAGGAGCTCCTCGCTGCCAGAGGCCCCAGTGATCCCCTCATCGACAACGTTCTGATGCGGATCCTGCGAAGCGACGACCTCGGGGACGACGACGACGATGGCGATCCGGTCGCCGTCGAGTCCGCGACGCGGTTCTTGAAGTTGCTCTTCGATAGCGGTGGTTTGAGCTTCGAGAACGACGCCGACCTCGTCGCGCTGGCGACTCGCTTTGCGCCGGTCCTGCTGACCTGCGAGCAGATGCGTCCCGATGACGGCGCAGAGGCCGTCTCCGAGTGGCTCCTGGAGCAGGACGAGGTCGACGATCTCTTTGTTACCGACGATCAGCTCGCCATCGTTCTGGCGCAGTGGTGAGACCGAGCCAGTGCCCGTCCGGAAAACCCCCATCTGCGGCGTCGCCTTCCTCCCTCGCTCCTCGGCGTACCGGTGCGTGGCCTGCGTCGCTCGGTCATCGGCTCCTTGCGCCTGGGGCATTTTCGAACGGGCACTCACAAGATGTCCTTTGGGAAGAGTTCAGAGTTCGGTCGCATTTCCACCGTTCTCAGCAAACACGCAATTTCAAGATGGACTCGAGCTAGGTTTCCTTTTTCGCGACTGTGGCCAGCGGCGTCGCGCTTTTTCGACGTTAACCTTTGAGAGCGATGAGTTCTCCGAGCTGGTGCGGGAGGCGTCAAGCCGGCAACACCTCCGTGCTGACACCATCGCCTACTTCCTGCTCCGCGCGGCGATGACGAGTTCGCCGATCAATCGCCTCACGCTGGCAGCCTTGAAGGGCTTATCGATCTTGATATTCGCCGAGCGGCTGAGGTACTCGCTCGCTCTCGGCGAGAATACCCCCCCCGTCATGAAGACCACACGGGTCGCAAGCGCGGCGTTCCGCTCGGAGAGCCAGGCGTGAAAGTCGATCCCGGAGACATCCGGCATCATCAGGTCGCACAGGATGACGTCAAAGCCGGCGTCCTTCTCGACGAGCTCCATCGCCTGCCGGCCGGAGTTGACCTCCACGATATCATTGTGCGGCCCCAACATCCTGGTGAGCACCGAGCAAACAGCAGGCTCATCGTCGATGACCAGGAGCCGGCCCCGCGAAGGCTGCTGTGGTGACGGTTCGGAGATCGCGACCGGGACTCGTGGTTCTTCGAGCCTGCCAACGGGCAGGCGAACCACGAAGCTCGTGCCCTTGCCGATTTCGCTGCTCACCTCGATGCTGCCATCGTATCCGTCGATGATCCGCTTGCTGATCGCCAGCCCGAGCCCGGTTCCACGCCCGCCCTTCTTCGTGGTGAAGAACGGCTCGAACAGGTGGGGGATGTGCTCTCTCGAAATGCCTTGCCCTGTGTCGTGAACCTCGGCGAACACCTCCCCGCCTCGTTGCCACGTTCGGACCCGGATCTCGTTCGCCTCGACAGCACCCTCGGGGATCGCGTGGGCCGCATTGATCAGCAGGTTGAGGAAGACCTGGGCCAGCTTGCCGTCACTGGCCATGATCGATTCGCTCTTCCCGTACTCCTTGACCAGCCGGGCGCGGTGCTTGATCTCGTTGGACGCCATGCTGATGGCGGCCTCGATCGGGTGCATCAGCTCGGTCGGGGCCAGCCGTTCTTCCTGGACACGTGAGAAGGTCCCGAGACCTCGGACGATGTCCCTGATCCGCGTGGAGCCCTCGAAGGCCTGCTTGAGGCGCTCGTTGAGGTCATCGAGCGCCGCGGGGCTCAGGAACTCGTGCCCGGCTCCCATCAGCTCGGCCCACTGCGTGTCCCCGAGCCGTTTGCTGCCCATGTCCGTGGACCGGCGCAAAGCATCCAAGACCCGCGGCAGATCGTCGATCAGGCTCTCGAGGTTGTAGAGCACATAGGCCAGCGGGTTGTTGATCTCGTGCGCCACTCCCGCGGCGAGCAGGCCCACGGTGGCGAGGCGGTCCGACTGAGCGAGCAGGGCGCGCATCTGCTCGGCTTCGGTGATGTCCTCCGCGACGACAGTGAACGCTTCGATCTCTCCGCTGGCGCCCCTCATCGGGTGCCAGCTCTCCAACCACGTTCGGGTCTCTCCGGGTCTGCTGGCGGTCTCACCCGTGAGCTGGATGTTGGTCTGCGGCTGGCCGGTGCGCAGGATCTCGGCGGTGACCGCTCTTGCCTGCGCTTCCAGGCTGGGGATGAGCTCCCCGACGGTCTTCCCTACGTGCTCTGCGGCCGAGATCCCGTTGAGCGCGGCGAGCACATCGTTGATCCGTCTGAAACGCAGATCGGTGTCCAGGACCGCCAGTCCGATGGGCGCGGTGTCGTAGAAGGATACGATCTCCTCGAGTTGTTGCCGGATCAGGGTGTCGGACTGCTTTCGCTCGGTGACGTCGACGTCCATGCGGAAGACCTCGACGACCGCCCCCGCGACGAACACCGGAAACAGGGTGGAGTAGACCCAGCGGATCCCCCCTGCCTTGGTCTGAACGGCCAACTCCTGTGGCACCGAAGCTCGTCCCATCGTCCAGACGTCCTTGATGGTCAGGAAGCAGCCCGTCTCCGGAGCTTCATCGAGCAGGTCCTGAATTCTTCGCCCGACCGCCTCCTGGCGCGAAAAGCCGAAGAGCTTCGCCGCGGCGGCATTCCAGTGGCGCACGGTCCCGTCCGCCTCGTAACCCTGGACCGCCACGGATGGTGTGTTCTCGATCGCCGCCTCGAACAAGGCCAGCGCCTCGATGAGCTGCTCAGCCGTCCGTCGGTTCTCGACGATGCTCCAGGCCACGTCGGCCAGGAACTGCACGAGCTCGAGGTCGTCTTCCGTATAGTCGGTGGGTTTGTTGCCGACGCCGAGCAGGGCCACGATCTTGTTCTCGCGGAAAATGGGTACGACCAACTCGCGAGTGACCGGGACGTGGCCTTCGGGCAGGCCCTTCTTGTGGGGCAAGGAGGCGTAGTCGTTGTGGATGACCGGGCTGCGCTGGTGCACGCAGTCGCCCCAGACGCCGGCCTGCTCGACGGGGTAGCTCATGCCGCCGCCGCTGACCTTGCAGAACTCCGCTACCGTCCGCGTGGACCAGGCCTGTAGAGTCAGCGTTCGTTCGTCTGGCTCCACGAAGTGGAAGAACCCCGCAACGCTGCCGGTCACTGACTCGACCTCGTCGAGCGTCTGGCGGAGCACCTCCTGGAACGTGTGCGTCGCGGCATGCTCCCAGAGGCGCAACCGGATGTCGAGCAGCCTTTCGAATCGCTTGCGCTCACCGATGTCCGACATGACCGCGAGGAAACCTTCGAGCCGGCCCTTGTCGTCTCGAACCGGCACCGCGCTCATGCTGACGTCGATGGGCGCACCGTCCTTGCGCAGCAGCACCAGGTCGAGCCGCGTGCCTTGCCCACTAGCGTTCGCGGCCAATCCTGCCCGGGCCAGCGCCTGGCTGCGCCCGTCGAACAGGTCGAACACGCTGCGGCCGAGCAGCTCGCCCGGTTCGTAGCCCAGCAGCTGCTCCAGGCGAGGGTTGTTGAACACGACCTGGCCTTGCGGATCGACGCGCTGGACCCCCTCGCTCAGGTTCTCGAGCATGAGACGGGTCTGGCGCTCGCTCTCGGCCAGGGCCGCGGCCGTGCTCTCCTGCTTGGCGACCTGCCGCTCCAGGGCGAGCTTGGCCTGCTCGAGCTGTAGCATCTTGTTCTCGAGCTTCCTGACCAGCCGCTCGTTGTAGAGGCGCAGCCGCCCAGCTTCATCCTCGCCGCACGGTGGCGGTGGCACGCTCTCATCACCGGCCGCTCGAAGCACCTCCTCGATGACCTCGACCAAGGCATCCGGCTCGACCGGCTTTCTGACGAAGCGCCACGCGCCCAGCCCCAGGGCGAGCCGCTCGTCCTGAGGGTCGGTGTACGTCGCCGTGAACACGACGATGGGGAGCCTCGCCAGGCGCTCGTCCCGCGCCCACTCGCGGCACAGCGTGAAGCCGTCCATGACCGGCATCAACAGGTCGGTGACGACACAGTCGGGTGGGTTGTCACGAGCGAGGTCCAAGGCCTCTTGTCCGTTGCCGGACTCGACCACCTCATGGCCGTGGCCCTGGAGCAGCGAGCGCAGCAGGTACCGGTTATCCCCGTTGTCATCGACGACCAGCAACCTTGCCATCATCTACCCCCTGCCGGACGCTTCGCCGCGTCGAGCTCCTCACGGATCCGCAAGACGAAGGTCTCCGGGTCGATGGGCTTCTCCAGGTATTCCGTGCACCCGGCCAAAAGGGCGCGCTCGCGATCCCCGACCATGGCATGGGACGTCACCGCCACGATCGGCAGCGCCTCGAACCTTGGCATGCTGCGCAGGGTGCGCGCAACGTCGTAGCCGTCCATCTCCGGGAGCTCGATGTCGAGAATGACGAGCGCCGGAGCCTCGTGTGCCGTGGCCCACGCGATGGCCGTGCGGCCGTCCCGGGCCTGGCTCACCTCGAACCCGGCGTGCTCGAGCAGGTACGTGAGCAGGTAGAGGTTGTGCTCGTTGTCCTCGACGAGGAGGATCTGCTGCTTCATCGATCCGCTCCCTCCGCACGCCCCAGCGGCAGCGTGACCCGGAACATGCTGCCGGCGCCCAGCTCGCTCTCGACCCGGATGCGCCCGCCCATCGCCTCGATCAGCCGCCTGCAGATGGCCAACCCGAGGCCCGTGCCCTCGAAGCGCCGGCCGCGCCCGGAATCGACCTGGTGGAAGGCTTCGAAGATCCGCTCGAGCTGCCCGGGCGGGATCCCGGGGCCGGTGTCCGAGATGGAAATTCCGACCAGACCTTGGGCAAGGTGGTACTCGACCCAGATCCGTCCCCGCTCGGTGAACTTCACCGCGTTGCCCACGAGGTTCATCAGGACTTGCTCCAGCCTGCGGCGGTCCCCCCAGAGCGAAATCTGAGCCAGGGGCTCGGCCAGCTCCAGCGCCACCCCATTGGCCTCGGCCTCAGCCACGAGCGGCACGACGACGGACCGCACCGCGTCGGACAAGCAGAAGCGCTCGGCGTGCAGCTCGAGCTGGCCCGCCTCGATCCTGGAGATGTCGAGGACGTCGTTGATCAGCGAGAGCAGGTGGCGACCGCTCGAGCGGACCATGCCGAGCTGCTTGTGCTGCTCGGCGTTGAGCGGCCCCGGTATCTCTTGCAGGAGGATGCCGGTGAAGCCGATGACGGAGTTGAGCGGCGTGCGCAGCTC
>PFUG01000344.1:0-3072 GCA_002789955.1 Deltaproteobacteria bacterium CG_4_9_14_3_um_filter_63_12
TCCAAAAATCCTCTGGCGAGGAGTTCTCTCAACTCCCAAAGGTAAAAAATCCTCTGGTGGCGTGGAGTTCTCTCAACACCCAAAGGTAAATGACTTCTCTCAGCGGCCAACCACGTCGATTTCGATGTTGGCGGTCAACGGCCAGCAAAAGAACCCAACCGCGCGTAGGGACGCGAGAGGGCTCGAAGCGAGCCACCCCGCGTCCCTGCGCTCGCGAGCGCCAAGTTAGCGCTGATCGATGATGAACTCGACGCGCCGATTGAGCGCGCGGCCCTCATCCGTCTTGTTGTCGGCGATGGGCTTGTCAGGCCCGTAGCCGATGGCTTGGAGCCGTTTGGCCTGGATGCCGTGCTCGACCATGTAGCGTTTCACCGAGTTGGCGCGCAGCTGGGAGAGGCGCATGTTGAGGTCATGCGACCCGGTGCTGTCCGTGTGTCCGCCGATCTCGACGGCGCGGATGTCCTGGCGAGCGCGGATGGTGAGCACGAGCTGGTCGAGGATGACGGCCGACTCGTCCTCGAGTTCGTCCGAGTTGGTCTTGAACTTGATGGTCGCCAGCACCTTGATCTGTCCGTTCTCGACCACGACCTGGGCGGGTCCTTCGTCGGGGCAGCCGTCGTCGTCCTCGAAGCCGTTGATGAACTCGGCTTCGTCGGGGCAGCGATCAAAGAGATCGACGACGCCGTCGCCGTCCTTGTCGCCTTCGGGGCAGCCGTCGTCGTCTTCGATGCCGTCGAAGTCCTCGGGCAGATCGGGGCAGAGGTCTTGTCCCGAGGCGAGCGCCTCGGCGAGCACGACGTCGTCGTCGAGCTTGCCGTCGCCGTCCTCGTCGAGCTCCTTGTCGAGCTTGCCGTCGCCGTTCTTGTCGTATTGCGGATCGACCTTGCCGTCGCCGTTTTTGTCCGGGTCTTTGGCGGCTTCGTTCCGGGCCGCGTCGTCGTCGAGCTTGCCGTCGCCGTTCTCGTCGTAACCTTCGTCGACCTTGCCGTCACCGTCGTGGTCGAACTCCTCGTCGACCTTGCCGTCGCCGTCCTGGTCGGGGTTGCGATACTCTTCGATGCGCTCGTCTTCGGGATGATCCGGTCGCCCGTCACCGTCGGCGTCACGGCTGGAGGGAGTCCAGGTCAGGCCGCCCAGGAGCCTGAACGTCGGTGTGCCGTAGCCTCCGACGACACCGACGCCGCCTCCGAAGCTGAGCTTGACGTCTCGGCTGGCGTAGAGCTGCACAGCGCCGAGGGTCTCCAGCGCGAACTCCTCTTTGTCCAGCTCGGCCAGCCCGAGGTGGCTATTGACGTCCAAGGCGAACTCCACCGGCGAGAAGCCCATGTCCAGTCGATAGGCGAGCCCGAGCCCGAGGTCGAGCTCGCTGCCGGCCTTGATGTTGGCGTAGGTCGTCGTCTCGCGCAGCGTCGCGCCGAGGTTCCCGAGCAAGCGCAGTCCGCTGCCCTCGAGCCGATGGTCGAGGACCAGCCGCGGCGCAAAGACTACCATGGTCGAGCCGCCGTAGAAGTCGCTGGTGTGGGTCGGCACGCGCAGCTCGGTGACGAGTGCTAAGCCGAGACCGTCGAGGCGGTCGTCCATGGCCATGAACTTGGGTACGAAGCGCAGGTCGCCCAGCGCGCCCTCCGAGCCGTCCACGCTCGGGCAGACGCCCGGTGCGCAGGCGGTCGACGTGTCGGCCTCGCCCATCAGCATGGCCAGCGGCAGGCCGAAGCCCAGCTCGATCCAGTCGGTCACGGTGTAGGCCACGGTGGCGTCGAAGGCGACGGTGCCGCTCACGACGCGGGTGATGAGGTCGCCGTCGTTGGCGATGACCAGCGGGTTGTAGCCGTAGTTCAGCCAGAACCCGACGCTCCAGGGGTCTACTGGAAAGCGAACCTGAGCGCCTTCCAGCGCCAACAGGCCGTCGTAGGTGGCGTGCGGCCGGAAACGTTGAGTGTCGATGGGGTCGGTCTGAGCGGCGGCGGTTCGAGGCACCGAGCAAAAGACCAGGACCAAGAGCGAGAACTTGAGCGCGTGGCGCAAGGAGACTCCTTTCATTGCTTTGCCTCCGCACGACCGGCGGCTGCCGTGCGCCGTCTTCGCAGCCCTACGAGCAAGAAACCGAGCGAAAGGAGCAGAGGGGACATTCCAGAACCCGGCGCCGTCGAGGCGAGCGAGCACATGCAGGCGCCGCCCTGCACCACGTCTGGCGACGGGCCGGCCGGGTTCGGAGGCGGAGTCACCGTGCCGGGGTCGGTGCAGGTGCCGTTGGGGGCGCAGACCAGCCCGCTGGCGCAGGCCCGCGCGCCGCTGGCGGCGCAGGGCACGCAGGCCCCTTGCTCACAGAGCAGCTTGTTGCAGTCGGCGTTCGCGGTGCATTGGGTCGTGACGACGCGCACGCATTTGCCGTTGGTGCAGGCCTCGTCGGCGGCGCAGTCGCTGTTGGCGCGACATTGGTAGCGGATCAGGCAGACGCCGCTGGACAGACAGACGCCCTGGCCGGGGCAATCGGCGTTGGTGCGGCAGCCGCTGGTCGGATTCTGCAGGATGTCGGGGCTGCCGTCGGCGTTGACGTCGCGCGCCACACAGGGCACCGCCGGGCCGACGTTGAGGTCGCCGTAGCGCACGCTGGTCGCGTCATTGAACGAGCGCACGAAGAGCGTGCTGTTGCAGGCCGCGTCGAGGCCGGTCAGGATGTGGTCGACGCTCATCTGCAGGTAAGCGTGGTCCTCGCCTAGGAGCAAGATCGGGTCGAGGTCCACGCTCGACTCCACCTCCACCTCGCCCGCACGGACGTTGAGCTTGCCCCAGCGGTTCTGGTTGTTCTCCCAGCTCCAGACGCCCAAGACGCTGCCGTCGCCCTGCACCCCGATGACCGTGTCATAGCCGCCGGGTGTCGGATCCGCGGTGAACTCGGAAAAAATGTCCGGCGCGTCGGCGCCCGAGCCCGTCGCAGGGTTGTCGTCCGAGTCCATGAACACGAAGAGGACCGTGGTCTCGAAGGTCGTCACCTGGGTCTCGGCGAAGTAGGCGCGCAGCCAGAAGCGGTCGGCGTCGGAGGCGGCGTAAACCGTACGAATGTCGAGGCGG
>PFUG01000344.1:3104-5319 GCA_002789955.1 Deltaproteobacteria bacterium CG_4_9_14_3_um_filter_63_12
CAAAGGTCGCGCCGTCCTTGGCGTTGTCTTCGCTGCCGAAGGGCCAGTTCGCTTCACCAGACGCGTCGACGGCGACGACCTCGCGCAGGAAGGGGCCGGTCGCTGGCGGTCGCCACGTCTGCGAGGCGGCGAGCTGAGGGAGGAGCAATACGACGAAAAGGAGCGAACAAGACAGTAGTCTCGCTCGACCCGGAGACGGGTGGTGCGTCCTCATAGTGTTTCCAATGTGTGAAGGGGTGGGGGATGCAGACTTGCAATGGAAACCATATGAGGCGGGGAAAGGCGGAAAAAAGCAAGGATCGCTCGGGATCGCCAGTTCGCCCAAGGTTGCACCTTGGGCTGAGGATTGTTCGGCCCCCGAATTTCACCACGAAGAACACGAAGGAGATGAAGGAGAAAACGACCTCTTCGTGCTCTTCGTGTCCTTCGTGGTGAAATAGAAGCCGACCATCAAGAGACGGTGCCCGAAGATTTTCTCGCCTCTTGGGTGCTGTGCGCCGTCTCAGGTGACTCGCCGGTTCGCCCAAGGTTGCACCTTGGGCTGAGGATTGTTCGGCCCCCGAGGGGCCGATGCCCAGGGCCATGGCCCTGGGCTTGATTCAAAGCTCTTTCTATCCTCTCAGGTGACTCGCCGGTTCGCCGAAGGTTCCATTCGGCATCACCGCTCCACGTAACCCTTCTTCGTCTTGCCGACGATGGCCTTCTCGGCGTCGGCCTGCGCCGCCGAGGCCGACGGGAACGCCGTGGTCTTCGATTGTCCGTCGGTCCCGATGCGTCCGTAGCGCACCGTCTGGCAGGCGCCATTGACCGCGACCTCCCAGAACTTGGCGCTCTTGTCGTCGACGAGCTCGAAGGTGCGCGTCCAGCCCTCTCCGGAGGCCGCCGTTGGGGTTGGCTGTGCGACCAAAGTGCTCGCCGTGCCGCTCTCCTTTGGCGCCGCCGCCCGAGGCGTGTTTTTGCTCTTGCTGGCCGGCCAGACGAAGTCCGTGCGCACCCCGACGTAGGACGGGAAGCGCGGCACGCCGTCGGTCGACAGCTCCTGGTAGCGGAACGTGATGATCTCGCCGAGGGCTGGCGGCGCCTCGCGTTCGGCGTCCGAGAGGCCCGTGCCGACCGAGAAGGTGATGCCGTCTGGGAGCTCGACGCGCAAGGCCCCCAAGCGCCCCTTGTGGCGCCCCGCCCCAGGCAGATGCTCGAGGATGCGCGCCTCGGCGTCCAAGAACGACTTGATCTTGAGCAAAGTCGTGCTGCGCCCGGCCACGTAGCGCGAGCCCGGCTCCCGCATCATCAGGCCCTCGCCGGCCAGCCCTTCGACCCGGGCCAGCTCGGCCTGCAGGTGCTCTTTGCCTTCGCAGGGGACTTGCTCCAAGACATCGACATGAGCGTGGCCCGCACCGTCGAATCGGGCCCGCAGCCGAGCCATCCGCGCCTCGAACGGCTCGACACTCGCCGGCAAGTCGAACACCACGTAGCGCACCCCCCGCCAGGCCTCGCCGCCGTCCGCCCGGCGCACCACGCTGACCGTCTTTTGGAAGAGCCCGCGGCCAATCCACAGCTCGCCGTCGAGCGGCTCGGGGCCGAGACCTTCGACGAACCAGGCCGGCGCCAAATACGCATTGCCGGCCCGCGACAGGAACCTCTCGCCGTTCCAGTAGGCCCGCACGCCGTCGAGCTTCTCGCTCATCCACCAGCCCTTCAGCTCCACTTCGCCGTCCCAGCTGTGGGCGAGGAGCAGGGCGGGGATGTCTTTGGCGGCGTCGGGGTTGGCGCTGGTGGCCTTGCGTTTCTCGCGCGCCTTTTCCCACTCCGACGGCTCACCGATGCGGTCGAACTCGACCTCCTCACCGCGCAGGGCCTTGAGGTGCTTGCAGGTGCGCCGGTCGATGGGGCGAGACTGATTGCGCCAGGCGGGGCAGGTGCAGGAGAAGACGCCGCCGATGTTCTTCAGGGCGTAGGGCAGGGCGGCGGAGCCTTGGAGGTAGGCGACTTCGCCGTCGCGCAGGTCGGTCTTTTCGGACATGTTCGGGCCTCGAAGGGGTTGCTCGAAGGAGTGAGGAGCTTCAGGCCCGAGACCGTGCCAGAGGTGGGCCGCTTCGAAAACAAAAAAAGAGCCCCGTCGCGGCAGCGGCTAACCAAAGCCGCGAGCCATCCAAGAGGTGAGAAAACAAAGAACCCGACTCACCGTTGCCACCATGAGTTCACGACGAGACAGCTC
>PFUG01000224.1 GCA_002789955.1 Deltaproteobacteria bacterium CG_4_9_14_3_um_filter_63_12
AGTGTGGCTCGCAGTGCGGTCAAATATTTACCGCCCGGCAAGACCTCGAGGAGTCTTCGATGCTCGGCCCACCAGCCCTCGAAGGCGCCCTTGAACGCGCGCTCCCGGGCCTGCACGCCCGCGTCCTCTTCGACGACCCGTTTGAGGTCGCCGTCGCCGTTGAGGCGCGGGTCAAAATCCCAGTAGGAGAAATCTCGTTCGACGAAGAGGTGCTTGGGGTCGAAGCCGTGCGCGGCGAACAGGTCCCCTTGGGCCGAAACCTCGGCCTTGGGTACCCCCCCCAGGAGGTGCGCCCGCACGTCGTGGGGCTCGGGGGGCGGGGCGTTGTCGGCGTAGCGGCGGATGTTCAAGTTGTAGTCGTTCTCGGCCAGCTCGGCGTGGCTCACGCGGCGCGCAAAGCCGTCGAGGTCCTCGAAACGCTCGAAGGCGTTGATGACTTTTTCGAGGTGCTCGGGCTCCAGATAGTTCTGCGCGCGGCCCGAGCGGAACTCGGCGTCGGCGTTGATGAAGAGGACCTGTCCCCGCCGCTCGGCGGGCTTCGCGCCCCGGGCTCGCAAGACCAAAATGCAGGCCGGAATTCCAGTTCCATAAAAGAGATTGGGCGCCAGCCCGATGACCGCCTCCAGCAGGTCGTCCTCGATAAAACCCTTGCGGATCTCCCGCTCGGCCCCGCCGCGAAACAGCACGCCGTGCGGCATAACCGTGCAGACCATGCCCCCTTGGCGCAGCACGGCGACCATGTGCTGCACGAACATGAGGTCGGCCTTCTTGCCGGACTCGGGACACCAGCCGTAGGCGAAGCGCTCGGGGAAGGCCATGCCTTCGGCGCTGTAGTTCTGCGAGAACGGCGGGTTCGTGAGCACCCGGTCAAAACGCATCAGCTCGCCGCCCTCGGTGTGCAGGGGCTCGGCGAGGGTGTCGCCGTTGCGCAGGTCGGCGTCGGGGATGCCGTGCAGGATGAGGTTCATCTTGGAGATGGACCAGACCCCGCCGTTGTCTTCCTGCCCGTAGAGGCCCAGGTTGCGCGGGTTGCCGCCGTGCTCGGCCACGTGCTCCTGCGACAGGATGAGCATACCGCCCGAGCCGGAGCACGGGTCGTAGACCCGCATCCCCTCGGTGGGCTGGGCCAGGCGCACCATCATGCGCACCACGCTTCGCGGCGTATAGAACTCGCCCCCCTTTTTGCCCGCCGAGTCGGCAAACTGTCCGATGAGGTACTCGTAGGCGGCGCCGAGCAGGTCGGGGAACTCAAAGTCCTCGTTGCGCAGGCGGACCTTGTTGAAGTGTTGGATCAGCTCGCGCAGTTTCTTGTCCGGCAGTCGGCTCTTGCCCACCGTGCGGGTGAAATCGATGTGGTGCAAGACCCCTTCGAGAGACGGGTTGTCCTCTTCGAGGGCGCCCAGGGCCTTATTCAGACCATCTCCGACGTTGGCGTGGACCTCGTCGCGCAAGTGGGACCAGCGGGCGCGTTCGGGGACGAAGAAGGTCTCGTAGAAGGCTGGAGTGTCCGCGCGCTTTTCGGCGTCGTCTTGGGAGCGGCCGCGGGCGAGCTGCTCTTGGATGATGACCTCGCGGCGCGCCTCGAACTGGTCGGAGCAGCGTTTGAGGAAGAGCATGCCGAAGATGTACTCCTTGAACTCGGAGGCATCCATTTTGCCGCGCAGGATGTCGGCGGCGCCGAAGAGGTGGCGTTCGAGCTGGGCGAGGGTGAGGGTGGGCATGGGGGCGGGGCTCCTGGTTTTTTTACTGGCCGTCGAGCGCTGGGCAAGCGAATCCGTCGTGGTTGAGCGCAGGTGGGGGTTGCTGAGCGCTCGAAGAGACACGGGGAGAGTAGTCTTCGAGGGGGCGCACTCACAACCTGACGGAGGGGCGAGACCCATGCTGACACGTGGCACGGACAAGGGTCGTCCGCGGCGCGGTTGGGGTTAGGCTGGGGATCGTATGGGGTTAGGGTGCGAGCGGATTTTGCTCGCTTCTTGGCACTGAGGCAGTCATCACACCTCTGGAGCCTCGTACCCGGGGCAGGTCGCCCCCCAGGACCACTCTCGTATCGCCGAACACCAGCTCAACCACGAGGCTCAGCTCATTGGCCCGATTCCGGAGCTATGCCCACCCCTTGGACAGCAGCGTCGCTCCGAGCTTTCGATCTGGTGCCCGGACCCTTGCGGTGAGCGAATGCAGTGCGAGGTCACTCCCGTCGTGGAGGCCATCGATCGTGCGATTGTGGCGAACTTCCCAGCTCTCCATCGCCTTGGCGGCGAAGAGCACTGTTCGCGCCTTGAGCTGACTTTCCGTCGGCGCTCCGATGGCCCCCGAGGTGCGAATTTCGTGCAGCAGCTGCGGGCCTGGTCGGGCAAACCCCAAGAGGCCGGGCTGGCCCTGTAAACTGAAGCTTTGAGCGTCCTCCAGCTCGCCTCGAGCGCATCAGGTCTGTGTCATGCGCTGCCGGGGGCTTGTGAGTCCTGCGTCCGACGCGGGCGTGGAGGGACCTCGATTCGGACCCACTCCGAACAAGCCCCCCTGTGGGCCGACACTTACGATCCCGCTCCAAGCTCATGCCCCCATTGCGGCCAGGCGATACTCAGGTACGAACGATGGACGTCCCGCCGGTTCTAGGAGCACCCCATGCAAAAGAAACTCAGCCGCATCGGCAACAGCCTCGGCCTCATTATCGAAAAACCCATCTTGGAGCTGCTCCACATCGACAACAACACGCTCGATGTGAGTACGGACGGCGAGGCGCTCGCCATTCGGCCTGTGAAAGAGAGTCGAGCACAACGTGTTCGAAGCGCCGCACAGCGTGTCGCTGATGACCACGCTGAGGCGTTCGAGAAGCTCGCCCGATGAGCCCGGATTTTCTCACTGTGGATGAGATTCTCGAGCTCCGCGCAATGCAGATCGAGCGGTTTGGCCCTTCTTTGGGGCTGCGGAGCTCGCCCAGGGTCAGGTAGGGAAGCCTCAGATCGCGGAGCGTCTGCGCGAAATCGTCGGAGAATAGACCCACGACGTCCTCCTAGATCCTAGTGTAACGCTTCACATGTGTCCGTGCTTATGAGCGTGGCCTTTCAGGGAAGCAGGGCTCTGCCCTGACCCGCCGGGGGACT
>PFUG01000292.1 GCA_002789955.1 Deltaproteobacteria bacterium CG_4_9_14_3_um_filter_63_12
GGTCTGGGGCCGTCGCCAATCCAGGGCGGCCGCCGGCCGCCCCGACGGCCTTGGGATCTGGGTCTGGGGCCGTCGCCAATCCAGGGCGGCCGCCGGCCGCCCCTACGAGGGGCTCGGTCTCGCAGACCATGATCACCGCGCCGATGGCCACCGACTCGCCTTCGGCCACACGGATCTCGGTGATGGTTCCGGCGAAGGGCGACGGGATGGCCACGACGGCCTTGTCGGTCTCGAGCTCCAACAAAGTCTGGTCGAACTCGACCTTGTCGCCCACCGCGACGGAGACCGAGATGACGGTCCCCTTGACGACCCCGTCGGACACTTCGGGGATGCGGATTTCCTTACCCATGCTGCTTCTCTGTAGTTCGAGGTGGAATCGAGCCGGTGGTGCCGACTTCCGATGAATTCTTGGGATCTTGGCTCACCACAGAGAACACAGAGAACACAGAGCGGAGGGTCGGGGGATCGCTCGGTTTTCGTCTGACTTCGTCCGCCTGGCTAGACTCATCAAACTTCTTTTTCGCCCAGTCTCTGTGCTCTCTGTGCTCTCTGTGGTGAGATTGCTCGTCGTTCTTGCTGTCGTAGATGGCCCAATCCGTCGGTTCCTAGTCGGTGTGGGGGTTGGGCTTGTCGGGGTTGATCCCGAGCTCGGTCAGGGCGCGCGCCACGGTCTCCTTGGGGAGGTCGCCGGCGTGGTCCAGGCGCTGCAAGGCCGAGAGCGCGATGTAGCGCGCGTCGACCTCGAAGAAGTCGCGCAGCTGCTCGCGCCCGTCGCTGCGACCGAAGCCGTCGGTGCCCAGGCAGTGCAACGGTCCCGGGAACCACTGGGCGACCACCGCAGGCAACACCTTCATGTAATCACTGACCGCGACGAAGACGCCGGTCTCACCTGCCAAAGCGCGCGACAGAAAGGGGACGCGGTCCTCCTCCTCTGGGTGCAGCAGATTGTGGCGCTCGCACTCGATGGCGTCGCGGTAGAGCTCTTTGTAGCTGGTGACGCTCCAGACGTCCGTCGCCACGCCGTACTTCTCCTCGAGCAGAGTCTGGGCCCTTAGGGCCTCGTTGAGCAGAGCGCCGGAGCCCATCAGGTGCGCGCGAGCCTTGGTCCCCTCGAGCCCCGTCCGTTTGTATCGGTAGAGACCGGCAAGAATGCCCTCCTTGATGCCCGGCTCGTTGGGCATGGGGGGCATGAGATAGGTCTCGTTGGTGACGGTCAGGTAGTAGATCCAGTTTTCCTGGTGGCAGTACATGCGGGTGATGCCGTCGTGGATGATGACGGCGAGCTCGTAGGCGAAGGCTGGATCGTAGGCTTTGACGGGGGTGGGGGTGAGGGCGAGCACGTGGCTGTGGCCGTCTTGGTGCTGAAGGCCCTCGCCGGCCAAGGTCGTGCGGCCAGCGGTGGCGCCGATGAGGAAGCCGCGGGCTTGGCTGTCGCAGGCTTGCCAGATCTGGTCGCCGACGCGCTGGAAGCCGAACATGGAGTAGAACGTGTAGAACGGAATCATGGTCACGCCGTTGTTGGCGTAGGCCGTGCCGGCGGCGATGAAGCTGGCCAGGGAGCCGGCTTCGCTGAGGCCCTCTTCCAGGATGGCGCCGGTCTTCTTCTCGTTGTAGTAGAGGAGGCTGCCGCGATCGACAGGGTCGTAGAGTTGTCCGACGTGGCTGTAAATGCCGACCTGCCGGAAGAGGGACTCCATGCCGAAGGTGCGGGCCTCGTCGGGGACGATGGGCACGATCAGGTGTCCGAGCTCCTTGTCGCGCAGCAGCTTGGTGAGCATGTGCACGTAGGCCATGGTGGTGGCCAGCTCGCGCTCGCCGGAGCCCTCGTAGTACTCTCGGAAGAGCAAGTCGGTTTGGCAGGCGATGGGCTCAGCGGCGCCGCTGCGGCTGGGCACGAAACCGCCCAACGCCTCGCGCTGTTTGCGCAGGTATTTGAGCTCTGGGCTGTCGTCGGCGGGCTTGTAGAAGGGCGCCGAGGCGATGTCGTCGTCGCTTATGGGGATGCCGAAACGGGTGCGGAACTCCTTGAGCTCCTCCTCGTTGAGCTTCTTCTGGGAGTGGGTAATGTTCTTGCCTTCACCGGCCTCGCCGAGCCCGTAGCCTTTGACGGTGTGAGCCAGGATAACGGTGGGCGAACCCTTGTGCTCGACGGCGGCCTTGTAGGCGGAGTAGACCTTGACGGGATCGTGGCCGCCGCGGCGCATCTTGACGAGCTGCTCGTCGCTGTAGTCCTCGACGAGCCCGAGGAGCTCGGGGAACTTGCCGAAGAAGGTCTCTCGAACGTAGGCGCCGCTGGAGACGCAGAGGCGTTGCATCTCGCCGTCGAGGACCTCTTCGAAGCGCTTCATGAGGAGGCCGTCTTTGTCGCGCTCCAGGAGGAGATCCCATTCCTCGCCCCAGATGACCTTGATGACGTTCCAACCGGCGCCGCGGAAGGCCGCTTCGAGCTCTTGGATGATCTTGCCGTTGCCGCGCACGGGGCCGTCGAGGCGCTGCAGGTTGCAGTTGACGACGAAGATGAGGTTGTCGAGCTTCTCGCGGGAGGCCAAGGTGATGGCGCCTAGGGACTCGGGCTCGTCCATCTCGCCGTCGCCCAACAAGGCCCAGACCTTGCGGCCGCTGGACTCGCGCAAGCCGCGGTCAACCAGGTAGTGGTTGAAGCGAGCCTGGTAGATGGCGGTGATGGCCGAGAGTCCCATAGAGACCGTGGGAAACTCCCAAAAGTCGGGCATCAAGTAGGGATGGGGATATGACGAGAGGCCTCCGTCCGGGCCGAGCTCGGCGCGGAAGTTGTCCAGGTCTTGCTCGGTGAGGCGTCCTTCGAGGAAGGCGCGGGCGTAGATGCCCGGCGCGGCGTGGCCTTGGAAGAGGACCATGTCGCCCAGAAAGTCGTCGGTGCGGCCACGCCAGAAGTGGTTAAAGCCCACCTCCCAGAGGGTGGCCGCCGAGGCGAACGTGGAGATGTGGCCGCCGATGCCCGAGAGCTCTCGGTTGGCGCGCACGACCATGGCCATGGCGTTCCAGCGGACGATGGACTTGATGCGCCGCTCGAGATCGCGGTTGCCTGGGAACTTCGGCTGGTCGCGGCGCGGGATGGTGTTGATGTAGGGCGTGTTCGCGGTGAACGGGAAGCGGACGCCCTTTTCCTGAGCCCAAGTCTGCAGCAGTCGCAGGAGCTCGGCGACGCGCTCTGGGCCTTGCGAGCGCAGCACGTAGTCCAGCGACTCGTTCCACTCGCTGTTCTCGATCGCCTGCAATTGCGCGAGGTCCTGTGGGTCCAAATTCGCCATGAGTCGCTCTCTTCTGGTGGGTGTACTGGAGGCGCCACAATAGGGGTTGGGTGCTGGGCGTCAATACGTGGCGGGGATGGGAGGCGTTTGCTGCGAGGCTTAGACGCGCTGCCTCTACGCAGGCCTTGTGCTCGGGAGACCGAGACGGCATCGAACTCCCAGACCAGCGCAGAGCGAGCAGAGAAAGGCGAGATCGCAGAGGAGCTTTGGGGTCGGTTTCGAGAGGCGTGCATCTTGATGCGCCAATGTTGACATCGAGATGTAAGAGTCTAAACCTCAGGACATGCGAACCACCGTCAACATTGAAGAAAACCTGCTTGCCGAGCTCAAGGTTTTCGCTCTGCAAGCCCGTCGCACGCTCGGCGAGGTCATTGAAGAAGCCACTCGAAATCTGCTGGCTCAACGGCGCGAAAGCGCACAGCACGCCACAATCCGTCTGACAACGGGTTCAGGGAAGGGATTGCTGCCTGGAGTCGACCTCGATGACAGCGCTGCTCTCTTGGAGCTGATGGAGGAGCGTTGAGTCGGTCGGGTCGCGGCTCTGTTTCGCTCACGGCAAGGCAGTTCCCACCCCGCTCCCCTGCACGACCTTGAAGCGGTGGCCAGGGCTGAGGCCGGTGATCGTTTCAGTCGCCCCGCCGGGCCAGCGAACGAGCACCTTGTCGATGGCTTCGAGTTGGGCGAGGCCGACGTGGACGACCTTGCTGCTCTGTGTGTTGCTGTGCCCACCGCCGCCAGCGACCTCGCGAATTTGGGTGACGCCGCCAGCGATGACGATGACGCGGGCGCCGATGGCGTCGTGATTGGCGGTGGTGCCTTCGAGGACCAGCTGCAGCCAATGGTTCTGGTTGCCGAAGCGATTGGTGAAGACGTTCACCCGCAGTGCACCCGAACGGTCTGAGATCACCAGGTCGAGATCGCCGTCCTCGTCGAGGTCGGACCAGGCGGGGCTGACCGAATCTTCGATGGCGACCCCGGCCTCGTAGGTGACGTTGGTGTAACCGGCGTCTCCATCATTGCGATAGAGGCGCGAATAGTGCCCGCCGTAGAGGGAGGCGACGACAAGGTCGAGGTCCATATCGTTGTCGAAGTCGGCAAAGGTGGCGTTGACGTCTCCTTCGTCGTACTCGAAGCCCAGCTCGACGGTGGCTTCGACGAAGTTGAAATTTGGCGCACCTTGGTTGATGAGCAGGGTGCTGCGGTCGCTCTGGGGCTGGTAGCGAGGGTGGGCGAGGTTGGCGGCGAAGAGATCGAGGTCGCCGTCGTTGTCGAGGTCGCCGAAGGTGCCGCCGAAGGTGTTGCCGCCAAAGGCGCCGATGCCGTCCTTGTTCACGCCGAGCGCCGGGGCTTGGTTGGTGTAGGTGCCGTTGCCCAGGTTTTTGAAGAGCAGGTTCTCGTCGTAGCCGTAGTTGCCGACCCAGATGTCGGGGTGGCCGTTGTTGTCGTAGTCGGCCCAGAGGACGCCGTAGGTGGCCAGCGCCGAGGTCAGTTTGACCCCAGAGGTCGCGGTGGCGTCGACGAACGTCCCGTCCCCACGGCCGGTGACGTAGACGTCCGGAACGGACTGCGGGTTGGGGTATTTGTAGAGCCAATTTCCCCAGTAGACGTCGAGCACACCGTCCTCGTTGCCGTCCCCTAGAGCGGCCGCGGCGGTGGGGTCGAAGGTCTCAACGCCGGAGCTCTCCAGACGAGTGAAGTGGCCCGTGCCGTCGTTGAGGAGGATGTGATTGGGGAAGTCCTCGTCGGCCCAGCGATCACAGTCGTTGTCTCGCTTGTCTTGGAGCTCTGGGGCGCCGGGGTAGGTGGTGTCTTTCGTGTCGTCGCAGTCGCCTTGGGCCACGGTCACGCCGTCGAGGTCCTCGTCGCGGTCGCCGATGTTGTTGTCGGCGGTGCCGTCGCAGTTGTCGTCGCGCCCATTGTCGGGGAGCTCGACGGCGCCCACGTGGACGGTGGCGTCGCTGTCATCGCAGTCTCCACCGCCTACACCCTTGGAGTCCTCGTCGAAGTCCATCTCGTTGTAGGTGGAGGCGAAGCCGTCGATGTCCCCGTCGTTGTCTAGGTCGCCGAAGACGACCATGTTGGCGCGCTCGGCAGCGGGGAACGCGTCGAAGGCCTCGAAGCCGCCCAGCCCGTCACCACGGAAGGCGTGGGGGGCGCCGCCGTCGTTGAGAATCAAGTCGTCGTGGCCGTCCCCGTCGAGGTCTGCGAAGGCGGCGCGCTCGGATTTGAGCTCATCGAAAGGCTGCACGCCGCTGGGCTCGAAGAGACGCTCCTCGTCGGTCCAGGGGCAGAGCTCCTCGCCGGTCAGGAAGAACCGGAAGTTCACAGCCTCCCCGTCGGGTCCTGAGACTCCGTAGGGGACTGGCTCTCCAGGCAGCGACATGCCGCTGTTGCTCAAGTCTCCTTCGACGGCGAGTTCGATGGCCAAGGGCGCCCCGTTGGCGACCATCTCGTAGACCAGGGCGTAGGGTCGGCCTGGCAGCAGGGAGACGTCTTGATCGGTGAGGTCGACGTCGAAGAAGCGGCTGGAGGTCGCTCCGGTGACATCGACGTCAAGGGGACGAATAACGTCCCCGTCTGCGCTCAGGTCTGGGTACGAGCCGCCAAACGACTTAACCAATCGAAGGTGCGCGGTCCCAGAACCGACCCCAGCGAAGGCGACGTGCAACGCTCCGAGGTGGAAAGGGTGCGTTGGGAGAATGTTGACGAAGAGCACGCTGCCAGCGGGCAGATCCTGATAGGCGCCAACATACTCACCACCCGTAGGTCCGACCGCGACGACGGTCGAGGTGGTGTCTCGGCAGATGCAAAAGCGCTTGAGCGCATCGGGCGCCGTGTTGTCAGGGCACGTGACGACTTCCTCGGCGACCTCGTCGGCGACGGTGTCCTCGGCGACCTCCTCGCTGGTCTCGGCCACATCTTGCGCGGTCTCCTCGGCGACCGAGGTGTCCACGGGCTCGCTCTTCGAACCGTCGTCACAACCAAACCCTGCAAGCACCAACAACACCGGCAAGACCCACAACCCGCGCATTAGCTCTCCTTGGGAACGCATATGGATGAGAGTGCATAGCAATGGCGCGGCTTGGCGGCAAGGTCTTTGTTGACGCTCAAGAAACCCAACACCAAACGAGAACACCCCAACCCGGCACATGGCGCCGGTTGGGGCGGCGCAGGCGTCCCAGTCCGCACGGCAGCTCAACGGTTCGCACGTGCCGTAGGGCCCACAGTGATTCGAAGCGCACTGGACATCGACATAGCAGGGCGCGCCGTCGGCGCGAACCTCGCACACGCCTCGGCTCAGGTCGCAGGCCTCGTTCCAGCAGCCCGCGTCGGCGCTGCAGGGCAACCCCGTCTCGGTGGCGAAGTCGGCCGATAGACACCCCGCATAGCCGCAGTGATTGGAGCAGCAATCGGCGTCGACGTCGCAGGGGCTGGTCCGGGGGCGACATTGCAGACAGCGAGTGGTGCCGGGATCGCAGCGCCCATTGCAACAGTCGGAGTCCTGGGTGCAGCCGGCCAGCAACTCGGGGATGCAGCCTGGGCACCTCTGGGTTCCGGAATCACAAAAACCATTGCAGCACTCGCCGAGCTCGCCGCACGTCGCACCGTCGCTCATACAGACCGTGCAGAACCCCTGGACCCGATCGCAAAAGCCGCTCGCGCACTGGTCGTCTTGGTCGCAGGAAGCGCCGTCGCCTCGGGCGACGCATCGGCCCGCTGTTTGGTCGCAGGCTCCGGTGCAGCACTCCGCGTCGTTGCTGCAGGCCGCGCTCTCGGCGCCGCAGGAAGCGCAGAGCTGCGTCGCCGGGTCGCAGACCCCTGAGCCGCACTCGGCGTTCGTCGTGCAAGGCGAGTCGGGCGGCAGGCAGCAGGACTCAGGGGGGGCAGGAGAGCCCGTCCGTCCACGCGTAGCGTGCGTCGCCGGTGACTTCGACGCAGAACTGTTCCACCGCGCCGCCATAGTCCTCGGGGCCGTGGAGCACGCAGGAGAAGTTGTCGGGGCAATCCTCATCGAACTCGCATCGGGCGGTACAGGCCTGGCGCAGACAGTCGTCTTGGTCGGCGTTGGTCAGGCAAAGGTCGCAGGTTCGGCCTTGGCGAAGTTGGGTTTCATAGCGTCCCTGCGAGGGCAACGGGAGAAGGTCCAACCCACAGCCCCTCCCTAGGCCTTCGATGACGGGGCGCTCGGTCTCGACACAGGTGCCACTCTCGCAGACCAGGCGGGGCGCCGGGTCTCCGCCGGCCGGTCGGCAATCTTGGTCGGCGGTGCAGGGAGCTCCGGCGGCCTTGGGTCGACCTTCGGCGCAATAGAGTCGAAGGAGGTGGTCGGGCAGCTCGCTCTCCATGTGGGAGTTTGCGTTGCTGTAGCGTGGCTCGGGATAGCCACATTCCGCTTCACAGGTGTAGGCCACGCCGACGTTGCAGCTGGGGCCGCCCTCGGGCCATGGATCGCTGCTGTGGCAACATTCCCTGGCTCCACCTCCGTACGCCCAAACCAGCCCGTCGAGACAGCCGTAGCCGCCCCAACAATCCCAATGGCAGCCCTGCTCACACGGTGTCCCTTCGACGGTGTCGAGCACATCGGAGGAGGAGTCTTCAGCGCCGCAAGCGGCGGCGAGTGAAGCGAACAACATCAGCATTGGGAGAAGCGGTTTCATCGGTCGGCCTCCTGGTCGGAAGCGAGAACCGTAGCGACCGCGACAGATTGAGTCCAGCAATGCCCGCACATTTTCACATTCTGGCAGAGTGCAGAGGGGCGTCAAAAGAATCCAACCCTCCCCGTTCTTGGGCGTTTCAATCCAAGGTCGTAGGACGCGCAACAACGAGCACGTTCCCATCTGGGTCGGCGAAGTAAGCCGCGTCGTCGCCCCAGTCCCGCGGCGCCAACGGTGACAGCTCCCTCGCCCCCGCCTCCCGCAGGCGGTCGATGGTCTGGGCTACGTCGGCGCAGCGCAGGTAGAGCTCGGTCCCCGAAATCTCACCATCTGGCACCCGCGCCGGCAGTTGGCCGGTGTTGAGCGCGAAGCTCTCCCGCTGGTACACGCCGAGCCCGCGGCCGTCTGGGAGCTCGAGCTCGACGTAGACGGGCACCCGAACCCGAGCCGGCCAGCCGAACGCCTCCTCATAGAAGGCGGCAGAGGCTTTCAGGTCCTTGACGGCGAGGATGGTCAGAATGTGAGTGGGGAGCGCGGGTTGAGTCATGGTTGGTTTCTTTTTCGAACGTGGTCCGACGAGCCTGCAACGATTCGACGGCGATTACGAGACCGATGCGCTCGCTGTCAAGCGTCCCCGCCGCGGCCCCTCCGTCGCAAACACCCACAGCCGCATGGCCTCCCCGAACCTCTCGGCCCGCTGCGGCGGCGACAAGGCCTCCAGCCGCCGCCTCAGCTCGTCCGGAACCGGCTCGTCGCGCCAAGAGGCGTTCGGCCGAGCGGTCGCCTCGACCGCGCGGCCTTTGCGATGGACCTCGTAGTCCACGGCTTCGACGGCCTCCTCGAGGCGGCTGAAGCGGCTCACCTCTTTGCCGTCGAGGGTGACGCGCCAGCGCTTCCCGCCCTTGCGCACCCCGGGCTGGCCGGCGGTGTCGAGGACGAGCACCAGCGACAAATTTCCCTTGCGGGCGGCTTGTGCGGTCCAGCAGACGTGCAGGGCGAGCCCGCGGGACCCCAGGCTCTCCCAGCGGTTGGCGCTCACAGCGCAAACCTCGTCGTCGACCTTCAGCGCCAGCGGGTCGAAGGCCGCGGCGCGCCTCTGGATCTCGCCGAGGGTGATGCTGCCAGGTTCGACTTCGAAGCCGGGGTGGTCGTCCCAGAGCTGCCCAAGAGTGCGTTCGGCCTCGTCGAGAGCCAGACCTTCGAGATCGAGCTCCCGCGGCAAGCCCGCCAGCGTCGGCAAGGTCACCAAGGAGAGCGCGCTCAGATCGACAAAGTCCAGGACCAGGCAGTCGACCTTGCCCGGCGCGATGCGGGTGCCGCGGCCGACACATTGGGCGTACAGCCCGTCGGACCGTGTGGGGCGAGCCATAGCGATGCAGGAGACCCCTGGGTCGTCGAAACCCTCGGTCAAGACGCCGACGTTGGTCACCGCGGCCAAGCGCCCCTTGCGAAAGTCGTCCAAGGTCTTCTGGCGCTCGTCGAGTTTCTGGTCGCCGTGGACGATGCCACACGGCAGGCCGATGGCGTTGAGGGCGCGGGCCAAGTTGCGGGCGTGGTTCACGGTCACGCAGAAGGCGATGGTGCGGCGGTCGCGGGCCAGTTCTTGGATGCTGCGGGCGACCAGGGCGTTGCGCGACTCGATGTCGACGGCCTCGGCCAGCTCGTCGACGGCGAAGTCTCCGGCCCTCGCCGTGACCGCGACGAGGTCCGCGGCGGTGGAGATGCGGTAGCCGCGCAAGGGCGCTAGATAGCCGTCGGCGACCATCTCGAAGAGTCGGCGACGGAAGACGATGCGCTCGAAGACCTTGTCCAGGCCGGCGCCGTCCCCACGGCTCGTGGTGGCGGTGAAGCCGAGCAAGGTGCCGTCCCAGTTCTCGTCGAAGGCGCCGAGGCTGCGGAGCACTCGCAGGTTGTCTTCGGCTGCAGCGTGGTGGCACTCGTCGTAGACGATGAGTCCGAAGTCGCGTGCGGCGAGCAGTCGAGCCAGGCGGTCCTCGTGGAGGGAGCGGATGGAGGCGACGACGACGTGGGCCTCGTCGTGGGCCTGGGTCGTGCCTTGCTCGATGGCGATGACGGAGTCGTCGCCGAGGGCCCGCGCCAGCTTCTCGCGAGCTTGTTGCACGAGCTCCCGGCGATGGGCGAGCACCAAGACGGGTCGGCGCGCCAAGCGGGCGAGCTCAGAGAAGATGACGGTCTTGCCGGAGCCCGTAGGCAGGGCGACGACCATGCGACGCACTCCAGCACGGCGCGCCTCGAGGACCCTTTGGATGGCCTCGCGTTGGTAATCACGGAGGGTTGGGCGATGGTCGGACATGTGGGGTCAGGGCGCGCTCGGGGCGAGCGTGGGGTCCTCGACGGGAGGTGCCTGTTCGGCTTCCTCTTCCTTCTCTCGTTTGCGCATCGCGCGGTACTCGTCCTTGGGCATGAGGGGCAATGCGTCGGGCGTCATGCGGTCGATGAACAGGATGCCGTCGAGGTGGTCGAGCTCGTGCAGGAAGATGCGGGCGGTCCAGTCGGTGACGTCGTCGCTCTGGTGGGTGCCGTCGAGCTGCTCGTATTCGATGCGGATGGTCCTCGCCCGCTCGACCCGGCCGTATCCAGCCGGGACCGAGAGGCAGCCTTCCCAGCCCACGACGGTCTCCTCTGACCTCGAGACGACTTTGGGGTTGAGATAGGCCTCGAACGGCATCTCGGCTTTGTCTTGCCGCTGCACGAGGACGAGGCGACGGCTGACTCCTATTTGAGGAGCGGCAATGCCGACGCCCTGCTCTTTGTCGACGGTCGCGCGCATTCTGGAGATCAGAGCGTCTAGGGCTTGGTCGCCGGGGACGACTGGCTGGGCTCTCTGGCGCAGAAATCGGTCCCCATGCGGGGTGTCGTTGGTGACCATGTCGAAGGGCTCAGTGGGGGCTTTGCTGTCGAGCCAGCTCATCTCTTCCTCGGAGAGCGACGCGGCCTGGGCCTGCGGGAGTTCCAGGGAATGCGGCGAGGCGCCGCAGGCCGTCACGAACATGACAAGGAACAGATGGGCGACAGGGAGTTTTGGGACCTGGAGCATCGTCGGGTTCCTTGGTTGCGAGCGCAGGGACGCGAGGTGGCTCTCGAACAATAGCTCAGATCGACTCGGGCACGCGACGTCGAAAGAAGCGGAAAGAAGCGGCGCAAACATTGACCTGAGCAGGTGTGCTCATCAGAATTGCGGGTCAACCACAAAATGCGCAGCCCCTCCCTCGAGTGGTCCTGCGCCAATGCCTAGCAGTTGACCCATGAGTACGAGCGAAGTCCGAACTTCGAAAGGTGTCGCTCAGGAAGGGTCGGCGGAGAAGGCCGAGCAGGCCCAGCAGAATCCTCTCGAAGAGGCGATCGCTGGACATCCCTATGCGGAGCAGCACTCTATGCTCAGCCCACAGACGGGAACCCTCAAACCGAAACCGGGCGTCGAGGCCGTCGCAAAGCGCGGTGTGGCCGGAGGTGGGTCCGCCCTGCCCCACCTCGACAAGATACAGGCTTCGTTCGGGGCGCACGACGTGTCGCAGGCGCGCGCCCACGTTGGCGGCGAGGCCGCACAGGCCGGACAAGCGCTCGGCGCCAAGGCCTTCGCTATTGGCAACCATGTCGCCTTCAACGCCGCACCCGACCTGCACACCGCCGCCCACGAGGCCGCACATGTCGTCCAGCAGCGGCAGGGAGTGAGCCCGAAGTTAGAGACTGGGCAGGCTGGAGACGAATTCGAGCGGGAAGCGGACGCCATCGCCGACAAGGTCGTCGCGGGTGAGTCTGCCGAGGAGCTCTTGACGCAGACCAAGGGCAAGAGCCCGGCAGGGACGGTGCAGCAGAAGCCACTTACGCCGCAGCGCACCGAGGGGGCCGAGCCGACCGGGACAGAAGAGGAGCGACGGTCGTTGAGCGCGCTGTTGAACACCGTCCGCACCGAGGCCGAGAGCAATCCGACACTGCCACCGGACCTCAAATCCCAGCTTCGCGAGTGGATCGATGGCGTGAAGATGACCATGGCCATGCCAGACGCCTCGGTGGAGCTCGCGATGGGCTGGCTCATCGACTTTCTGGTCAGAGACGTGCCCGCTCGCTTCCCAAAAGAGGCTCGCGGGGCGCAGGCCTACTTGTTCGACCTCCTCTATCAGAATGTGAAGGGTGCATTCTCTGGGAAAGCACACAACCAGATGGTTCAACACAAGAAAAACGAGGCCTCACAGAGCTGGGGGACGATGCCCTCGCTCGAAGCCAAGAGCACGATCTCGACGTTCGAAATGCTAAAGCTGCGTCTCGAAGGCCTGAAGGCGTTCTACAACAACATGCAAGGCGAGCAAGGAGGCCTGCTCCCGTCGGCTCCAGAGGGCGCGCAGCAGCTCGATCCTCGCCGTTTGAGTATCGTCGGCATCGCGCTGGGCGAGCTCGGCAAGACCGCCTACGGGAGCAAGAACGGCAAGAGCGCGGATTGGAACGACGTCGGTCCCGACGGCAAGAAGGCGCGCGGAGGTTGGCGCCACGTGTCGAAGTACTTCCGCGGCGTGGGCATCGGCGAGTCGCAGATCACCGAGAAGAGCCTAGCCAGCGAGACCCACGGCAAGAGTTGGTGCGCGATTTTCGCCATGTGGTGCGCGAAAGAGGCGGGCTTTGGGGCCATTTCTTGGAATCTGACAGACAGCGGCCAATGCTCGAAGTTCGCCCGCTTCACTGCCCCTCAAATCGGCGACATCGTCGGAGGCCGAGGGGCTGCCGAGAACCATCACGGGATCATCGTCGGGATCAACGGGACCAAGATCTACACGGTGGAGGGCAACTTCTCTGGGGGTCGGGTGGTGCGCGGAGTGTCGGACCTCGCCGACTGGGGCACGCACTACAACGTCGAGATGCTGCTCTGAGCCCTCATCGCCGCTCTTCTCTGCGTGTTCAATTCGTCCCCCATCAAGAGTTAACTAAGTTCGCTAAGCGGCCAGCCACGTAGATATTCTTGTCTAGCGGTCAACGGCCAGCAAGAGAATCGAGGCCGACCGGCAAACGAAGCGGAGACTCGCGGCGGCACGCCCGGCCACGCCCTGCGCACCTTCGGGACCGGAACTCCTCCGACCGTGTCCGCCGGCGAAGGGACTCCGGCGCCCGATGGTGCGGTCGGCGAGAGCTTGAGCCGCGACGCGAGCTTCACGGACACCGACGACAACTTCGCCGACTTCAAGCTCAAGGCGAGCCCGACTCCGGGTATGGCGACCACCGCCAACGGCGCACCGAACGCCGTCCTGAGCTGTCCTGGCTCGGGAACCACTGCGCAGTCCTTGTCCTTCGACGCCTCGTCGTCCACCGACGACGGTTCCATCGTGCTCTTCGCGTTCAACTTTGGCGACGGTTCCCCCATCAGCTCGGGGTCAGCGTCGGCCACCAGCCACACCTTCGCCACCGTGAACACCTTCACGGTGACGCTGACCGTCACGGACAACGGCGGGCTGACGGACCAGGCGACCTGCCAGGTGGTCGTCAGCGCGCCGAATAACCCACCAGTGGCCGCCTTGTCCTGTCCCGCTTCGGGCACTGTGGGTCAGCAGCTGACCGTCAACGGCGCGGGCTCCACCGACGACGGCACCATCGTCACCTACCGCTTCGATTTCGGCGACGCGACCACGCCCATCTCAGGTCCCGCCACGAGTGCCAACCACACCTACACCACAGCCGCGACCTATACGGTCTCGCTGACGGTCACCGACAACAGCGGACTCACCAACACGAAGACCTGCTCGATTCCCGTCGCCGACGGCTCCGGGCCGACGGTGAACTTCATCAAGCCCATCAACAACAAGCAGGTCACTCAGGGTGAAACCGTACAAATCCTGGTCGACGTGACGCCGGCGCTCGGTCGCAACGTGACACAGGTCGAATTCTTCGTGGACGGCTCCTCTATCGGCACGGACACGGGCGCCCCCTACGAAATCAACACTGTGGTGCCGCTCTCGGCGGCGACGAG
>PFUG01000028.1 GCA_002789955.1 Deltaproteobacteria bacterium CG_4_9_14_3_um_filter_63_12
CCGGAGAGATCCTCGACGCCGGTAACCGCCTGCATGCGCTCATCGAGAACGTGCTGGCGCTTGCCAGCCTCGACTTCGAGCGCGTGCGCCTCTGTCTCTCCCCGGTGTGCGTGGCCGAGCTGCTGCGAGCGACGGGCTCGCTCTTCGCCGAACATGCCGCCAGCAAGGGCGTCGTGCTCGCGATCGAGGTGCCGGAGGACGCCCACCGCGTCATCGAGGTGGACGGCCCCAAGGTGGCACACGCCATCGCCCAGCTCGTCGCCAACGCGGTGAAGTTCACCCCCGCCGGCGGCCAGGTGGCCCTGCGGGCGACCCCGGCCCCGGAGGACGGCGGCGTGGAGATCTCCGTCGTCGACACCGGTGTGGGCATCCCGGCGGAGCGGCTCGCCGGGCTCTTCGACGCCTTTGACGAGCCGGGCGGGGCAACGTTGGATACCGGTGGCTTGGGCGTGGGCCTCGCGATCGCCCGTCGGCTCGTCGAGTTGCACGGCTCGCGCCTGGAGGTCGCCAGCGAGCCCGGGCGCGGCTCGACCTTCCGCTTCACGCTGCGCCAGCGGCAGGCGACCCCGCGCTGAGCGAGGGTGGCGGGCCCGAGGGGCGCGAGAGGTTGGACGAGAGCATGAACCGCACGCCGTCGACGAAAGGAGGCGATCGTCCCCGCAACTCGGTCGTCGACGCCGACCTCGACGCGATGGACGCCGAGCAACTGCGCGCGCTGATTCGCGCGCTCATCCCCTGGCTCGACGACGCAACCCAGGCCCGACTGATGAACGAGGTCGTCAACCGCGCGGCCAGGGCGTCGAGCGGGTGGTCTCCCAGCACGCCGAGTGAGCGGCGCGTCGAGGAGATCGAGGCCTTCGTCGCCGCCGCGCGGCGCGGCCACCAGGCCGACCCGAGCGACGTCGACGACTATCTGCGTGAGGCACCCACGCCTTCCTGGCGCGAGACTACGCCGCGGCTTTCCGCATCTTCCAGGCGCTGCTCATCCCCATCGGGGAAGCTGACATCGACCTCGGCCAGCATGAGCTCGTCGAGTCGTGTCACGTACCCAGGGCCCGGACGGGCTCGCCGAGGTCGCTCGGCAAAGCCGACGTCCATGTCGGGCATCTGCACATCGAGGAGGATGACCGCGAAGTCGTGGGCCATGACCTGCCGCAAGGCCTCTTTGCCTGAGCCGGCCTTCACCAGATTGTGCCCGAAGTCACCGGGGATGGCCTCGAGCGTGAGCAAGCCGGCGGGATTGTCGTCCACGAGCAGGATATTGGCCTTGCTGCTTTCCCGCGCCGCCTGTTCGGTGTCAGTCATGGGGTACCTCCCTCTTGGTTCACGAGCTGTGCACGAGGGCCTAGAGCTTGCCGACCTCGAACGGCTTCGCCAAAGGCCGATGGACGCAGCCCTTGAGCAACTCCGCGATCTCAGCCGTGAAGACGCCGTTCAAGAGGTGCAACACGCGATTGCGCTCCGCGCCGCTCTCCAGGTCCCGCAGCAGCAGCCAGGTGTCCACCAGCGACGACACGCCGACTTCGGTGGCCTCCATGAACGTGCCGCCCGAGGTGAGGCTCGTGAAGAGCGCGGTGATTTGCTGCATCTTGAAGAAGTCAATCAGCCGCACCAGCATCGCCTTGATCTCTGTCTCGCTCCCGAGTGAGGCGAAGTTGGTGATCGGGTCCAGGATGAGGTTCCGTGGTTTGAACTGCTCCACCAGCTTGTAAATGGTCACGAGGTGCATTTCCAAACCACAGACCGTGGGCCGCTCCACGTGAAAGCGCAGCAGCCCGCTCCGCACCGCCGGGTCCAGGTCAACGCCGACGGAGCGCATGTTGCGCGTGATCTGGCTGGCCGATTCCTCGAACGCGAACCACAGGCACCGCTCGCCGCGCGCGGCGACACCGCGGGCGAAATGCGCCGCTACACTCGTCTTGCCCGAGCCCGCCGTGCCCGACACCAGCACGGTGCTGGCGCGGAAGTAGCCTTTGCCGCCCATCATCGCATCCAGACCCGGCACGCCCGATGACACCCGCCCGGTGCCCGCTTCGTGCTTCAGCCCCACAGAGGTGATGGGCAGGATGGAGATGCCGCCCTCGCCAATCAGGAATGGATACTCGCTCGTGCCGTGGGTCGAGCCGCGATACTTGACGATGCGCAGCCGCCGCGTGGCCAGCTGCCCCTCCACGCGGTGGTCGAGCATGATCACGCAGTCGGCCACGTATTCCTCCAGCCCGAAGCGCGTCAGGCCGGTTTCACCGCGCTCGCCGGTGATGATGGCGGTGACGCCTTTCTCCTTCAACCAGCGGAACAGGCGGCGCAGCTCGGCCCGCAGGATGGCGGTGTTGCTCAGCCCGGAGAAGAGGGCCTCGACCGTGTCGAGCACCACGCGCTTGGCGCCGATGCCGTCAATCGCCAGCCCGAGCCGGAGGAACAGCCCTTCCAGGTCATACTCGCCCGACTCCTCGATCTCGCTGCGCTCGACGCGGACGAAGTCGAGCACCAGCTTCTTCTGCGCGACCATCGCGTTGAGATCATGGCCGAGCGAGGCGAAGTTCGTCGCCAGCTCCTCGGTGTTCTCCTCGAAGGCCATGAAGACCCCCGGCTCGCCAGAGTCCACCGCGCCGCGCACGAGGAATTACATGGCCATGAGCGTCTTGCCGCAGCCGGCGCTGCCGCACAGGAGGGTCGGCCGCCCCTTGGGCAAGCCGCCGCCGGTGAGCTCATCCAGTCCCTGGATGCCGGTGGGCGCCTTGAGCAGCGCGGGGCTGCGGTGGTGGGTTCGGGTCGCCGTCTCCTTGGGTTTGTTGGGTTTCATGAATCGCTCCCCTGTTGTTCGTGACTGACCGGAGCCGCCTTCGCGCCGAGCGCCGTTCGCACCGTGCCTTCGAGCAACGCGGCGTCGACCGGCTTCGCCAGCAGCATTACCGGTGCGTGCTGGTTGATTTGAGTTGATTTGATTTGATTTGAGTTGAGTTGAGTTGAGTTGAGTTGAGTTGAGTTGAGTTGAGTTGAGTT
>PFUG01000465.1 GCA_002789955.1 Deltaproteobacteria bacterium CG_4_9_14_3_um_filter_63_12
TCTCGACAGCGACGGCGTGCGCAACGCCCTCGACAACTGCATCAACACCCCCAACCTCACGCAGACCAACACCGACGGCGACTCGTACGGCGATGCCTGCGACAACTGCATCAACGTGGCCAACGATCAGACTGACGTGAGCCCAGCCAACGGCGTCGGCGACGTCTGCGAAGGCCTCACTGACCCCAACGGCGACTTCGACAGCGACGGCGTGCGCAACGCCCTCGACAATTGCCCGACGACTCCCAACGCCGGTCAGCAAGATCCCGACCTCGACGGCCTCGGCTCCGCCTGCGACAACTGCCCGACCGTCTCCAACGACGACCAGACCGACACGAGCCCAGCCAACGGCATCGGCGACGTCTGCGAAGGCGCCTCCTACCCCGAAGGCGACGTCGATGGCGACACCATCATCAACTCGCTCGACAACTGCCTCAATACCCCCAACACCACCCAGACCGACTCCGACGGAGACACCCTCGGCGACGCCTGCGACAACTGCCCAACCATGGCCAACGGCGACCAGCTCGACGCCAACAACAACGGCACAGGCGACATCTGCGAAGGCCTCCTCAACCCCGACGGAGACGTCGACTCCGACACCATCCGCAATGCCGCCGACAACTGCCCGAACGCCTCCAACACCAACCAACTCGACACCGACGGCGACCTCGTTGGCGACGCCTGCGACAACTGCCCTGGCATCTCCAACGACCAGACCGACTCCAACAACAACGGGACTGGAGATGTCTGTGAAGGCCTCCTCAACCCCGACGGAGACGTCGATCTCGATGGAGTCCGCAACGGCGCCGACAATTGCCCGACGGTCGCCAACGCCAGCCAGACCGATGTCGACGGCGACGGCGTCGGTGACGCGTGCGACAACTGCGTGTTCTTCGCCAACACCACCCAGACCGACAGCAACAACAACCTCATCGGCGACGTCTGCGAAGGCAGCACGCTCCTCGATGACGCCGACAACGACACCATCCGCGACGTCGCGGACAACTGCATCAACACCCCCAACCTGAACCAGTCCGACATCGACTCGGATCAAGTCGGCGACGCTTGTGACAACTGCCTGACGACCATGAACTTCGATCAGACCGATTCAGACAACGACGGCATCGGCGACGCCTGCGAGACGGCACAGTACGATTCCACCTTGGACGTCGACGGCGACCTGATCTACGACATCGACGACAACTGCCCGCTGGTCTCCAACAACAATCAAGCGGACTCCGATGGCGACAACATCGGCAACGTCTGCGACAACTGCCCCACTGAGGCCAACTACAATCAAGCGGACCTCGATGGCAACGGCATCGGCGACGCCTGCGAGCTCACCCTCCCGCCCTCGACCCCCATCTGCAACGACGGAATGGTGGAGTCGGCCCGCATCAAGCCCAACCTCTATTTCCTCCTCGACGACTCCGGCTCCATGGACTGGGGTGTCACCTGCAACAGCACTTCATGCGCGCCGCCGAGCCGGTGGGACCAAATCAAGGGCGGCCTCGATGCAGCATCGACTCAGCTGGCCGCCGACAACAACCTGGGCGTGGCGCGGTTTAGCGGCAACATTTCGAACAGTGCCCAAGAACTGCTCAATCTGGCAGTGGGTTGGACCGACGCGCAGTTCCGTGCATCGTACGCCACGTCGATGAACACGAGAGGCGGAACGCCGACGGGCCCGGCACTCGACCGCGTGCGCACCCAGGCGTGGTACACCATTCCCGGCGATCCTGTTCCGAATCGCCCGGTGGCCATCGTCCTCGTGACGGACGGCAATCCCAACGACCAAGCCGCAGCGGTGACGGCTGCGGGAGCACTCTGGACACTTGGTGTTCCAGTCTACGTCATGGGACACCCTGCGGCCACAGCCGCCAACATGACGGCCATTGCCAATGCGGGTGGGACCGGGCCGGACTATGGCGGCACTTGGTACGTCATCACTGACACAGCCAGCGTCATCGCAGCACTGGATGCCATCGCGACTCGAACCGTGAGTTGCCTCGTCGGAATCACTCCGACGCCAGCAGATGACCTCTCGCGCATCGAGGTGATGATGAACGTCGGCGGCACGTTGACGCCCATCGCGCCCGATCCGGTCAACGGTTGGACACTTAACATCACTACAAACACCCTGGAGCTCTTTGGGACTTCCTGCAGCGACCTGAAGGCCGCAGGAACCAGTGCACCTCCTGGGACGGTCGTCCGCGTGGACGTCAAGATCGCCTGCCTCCCCTGCCAACCCAACGCAGACCCCGAGGTCTGCGACTATGTCGACAACAACTGCAACGGCGTCATCGACGAGGGCTGCGCAGGCTGCATCCCCGAGGTCTGTGATGGTCTCGACAACGACTGCGACGGCATCGCCGACAACGGCTGCCCGCCGCCTCCCGCTTGCATCCCGGCCCCTGAGGTCTGCGACTCTCTGGACAACGACTGCGACGGCCTCATCGACGAGGCCTGTGTGCCAATCTGCATCCCCGACCCCGAGGTCTGCAGCGACTCTCTGGACAACGACTGCGACGGCCTCGTCAACGAAGGCTGTCCGCCGCCCCCAACCTGCATCCCCAACGCCGAGGTCTGCGACGGCGTCGACAACGACTGCGACACGCTCATCGACGAGGACTGCCCACCCCCAGCCTGCGTGCCCTCCTCGGAGGTCTGCGACGGCGTCGACAACGACTGCGACCTAGCCATCGACGAGGGCTGCACTCCGCCGCCCACCTGCATCCCCTCCGCCGAGGTCTGCAACGGGGTCGACGACAACTGCGACGCCGTGGTCGACGAGGGCTGTACCCCGCCGCCCACCTGCATCCCCTCGGCCGAGGTCTGCAATGGGGTCGACGACAACTGCGACTCTGTCGTCGACGAGGGCTGCCCGCCTCCAGTGGGCTGCATCCCGTCGGCCGAGGTCTGCAACGGAGTCGACGACAACTGCGACACCGTGGTCGACGAGGGCTGCACGCCACCGCCCACCTGCATCCCCTCCGCCGAGGTCTGCAACGGAGTCGACGACAACTGCGACACCGTGATCGACGAGGGCTGCCCGCCTCCAGTGGGCTGCATCCCCTCGGCCGAGGTCTGCGACAACGCCGACAACA
>PFUG01000681.1 GCA_002789955.1 Deltaproteobacteria bacterium CG_4_9_14_3_um_filter_63_12
GCTGGTCAACGTGCAGGTGTCCCCCTCGCGAACGCCGACCTGGCCGCATTGGTCGACCTGGCCCGCGTACTCGCCAATCGTGAGCGTACCGGGGTTCGGCTGCAGCCACAGATAGTGTTGACGTGCGCCGTCGAGAGTGACGGTGACCGCACCCCCATCGGCCGGCGTGACCAAGGTCTCGTCATCGTGGTCGTCAATATAGAGGTGGTTGTCGCCCTCGGTCGGCAGACCGGAAATGTCGAGAACGAGTGGACCCGCGACCCCACCGCTCAGGTAGAACCCAATCGCAGTCGGAGAGACGAAGAGCTCGCCAAACATCGGGCTCGAGGCATTGACGACGACGCCATTGGCTTTCCATATTGCGCCAAACCCCGTTGCCTCCTTCGGGTCCGGCACCAGCCCATAGGTGCTGAAGTGGGTCGTCGTGGCCCGCACGCGCTTCTTCTCGACATCGTTCGCGCTGTCGGCGAGCGGGAGCCAGCGCTCATCCGCATAGACCGCGAGCCTCAGGGAGTCAGCGTCGACCCCGGGCGGTAAGTCGATGTTGCTGGTGTCGGCTTCCAGCGCGACGGGCTCCGTGAATTGGGTCCCATCGGGCCCGAGTTCCCAGGCCCGCACGGCACCGCGGGGAATCGTCGAGAGCGCTTCGATGGTGAGGTCCACGTTCGAATCGGCGAGGGCGCCGTCGGGAATGGACAAGGCGAGCCCCGCGGAGGCTGGGCCGGTGGCACCGTCCAAGGTCATCAATGAGGCGTCGTCGCCGCCCACTCCGACGCCCTCGTCGGGCGCAGGGTCAGAGCAGCTCACAGCAAATAGACAACCGACGATGAGGACAAGCGCCCCCCCCCCGCAAGAACGTACCCATGCAAACCCTCCCGGTTTCTCGGTGTTCCCCTCGTGATGAGATCGCAGCGTAGAGAACGCGGAAGGGGATTTCAAGCGTTGTTTTGTCCGCGCGATTTCTTTTGCTGGCCTATCTAGCGGTCAACGACCAGCAAAAGAACCTTGAAGTGGGTACCTCGTGGCGTTGTACCAAGAAACCTGCTCGCCGAACCCCCAACCCTTCTCATTGCCCTCGAGTCCCTGGACTTGCGCGCGACCTTGGTCACTGACTTGAGCCCTCTCAACGACCTGCCGTCCCTGAAGAAGGTCAAGGTTCGAGACTCGAAGCTGGACCCCGGGGCGCTGAGGGCCTTTACGGCCGCGCAGCCAGGCGTCGAGCTCGACAGAACCTGAGCCTGCGTGCCTTACAACGCGAACGGACGGCTAACCGGAGGCCACGAGGCGGCCGCCAACTCCAAGGCGTCGAGCTCGGCGACCAGCTCGACCCCGAAGTAGAACAGCAACTCGTCGCGCACCCCGCGATAGAGGGTCGACCCCTCGGTAATGCAGATGAGATCGGCGTCCTCGATCTCGTCGGAGGGGTGCAGCAGGCCGTCGTCGAAGGTGAGTGGGAAGAGCGCGCTGACCAGGGGCTTGAGCTCGTGGTAGTCGCGGCCTTGGGAGAGGGCCAAGGAGTGCAACAGGCAGCCGCGTCCCAAGCGCTCGAGAAAGACACAGCGGCCGTCCCGCACACGAGTCCGCGTCACGCGTCCCCCAGGAAACTCGGCGTCCTCGGTCCATCGCTCGTCGAACCACTCGGTTCGAGCGACACCGGTCAGGACCTCGAGTTGGTTGGCCACGGCGAGTATGCGCTCGTGATTTTCGCCGTCGACGTCGACGCCGTACATGCAGCACTGGTCGAGGCAGTAAGTGCACTCCATGCAGCGCGCGAAGTACTGGGCAAAAAAGATCTTGGTGTCGACACGGTCGAGGGTGGGGGCCCCTTGGATACTGGTGTGGGGACGGCGAAGGAGTTCGATGGGCATACAGCCTCGGTTCAGGGGAGACCACGCGCAGAAAATCAAATCGAGAGGCGCCAGAGGGTTCTCCGCTTATTTCTGCGATTCGCAAGAAAATAAATCGAACCCTTCTCAGAAGCTCGAAACTCCTCCTCGAGGAACATCCCGCAGAGCTTCTGTGATTTTGAAAAGGAGAATGAAATGAAAGTCTTGGAAACGAATGAAGGCACGCTCGATCGCGCCATCCGAATCACCTTGGGTATTGCGCTGTTGAGCCTTACAGTGGTGGGTCCACAGACGCTCTGGGGCCTTGTTGGCCCGGCGGCTTCGAAAGCACGTCAAACGCCCGTACGAGACGCTCGAGTAATCCTGGAAATCGCAGAGCCGCCGACCAAGAAATGACGAATGATGTTGCCATCGGCCTGACCTCTATATCGGTAAGGTATTGCGGCTTTTTGTGTCCGGGGCTATGCTGCGCTCCCCAGTCGTCCCCGTTCTCGTCGAGGACACGCCGCCCATTCGAGCGCGACGACGCCGAAACACCCAACGACGGAAGTAGAGCGTCAACACGTTCCACTTTGCCACAGCCCCTACCGCTGCGGCGGTCCGCCTTAGTGGATATTGGAGGTCAATCATGAGACGCCACCTGATTCTCGCGAGTTTGCTTGTGTGTTGGGTCTCACCCGCAGTGGCCGAGGAAAAGCCCACCTACGCCGACTTCGAAACCAACGACGTCTGCGCCGAGTGCCACACCGACATCGCCGCTCAATACGAGCAGAGCGTCATGAGCAAGTCGTTCACCCACAAGTGGGACGAGGTCGAGTACTACGAGCTGGCCCTGCCTCACTCGGGCAAAGACGAGAAGGTCGCCGGCATCAAGGGCGGCTGCATGGGGTGCCACTCGCCGCTGGCTTTCATCACCGGCGACATCCCCCCGAAGAGACCCGCAGAGAACACCCGCGCCAACGACGGCGTCTCCTGCGACCTCTGCCACAGCATCACCGGCATGGAGGGCGACGTCCCCTTCAACTTCAACTTCAAGGTCGACGGCAAGGGCCCCAAACAAGGCACCCGTGAGGGCGTCAGCAGCGGCGGTGAGCACGAGATCGCCGTCAACCCCTTCCTCGAGACCGCCGAGTTCTGCGGCGTCTGCCACAACGAGAAAGACCCCTACGACCAGTGGGTCAAGGCCACCCAGCTCGAGTGGAAAGAGAGCCCCCAAGGCAAGGCCGGCATCGTCTGCCAGGACTGCCACATGCCTCCGGCCGAGTCCAACCCGGCCCCCGGCGGCGACGGAAAAGTCCACGCCGACACCCGCCAGCACCTCTTCAACGGTTCCCATGACAACGCCAAGCTGAAGGGCTCCATCGAGGTCCTCATCCACACCACGACCCCCAAAGCCAAGGCCGGCGACACCGCCACCTTCATGGCCACCGTCACCAACGCCAAGGCCGGCCACATGATCCCCAGCGGCTCCGCCGAAGAGCGCGTCGTCTGGTTGGACGTCGTCGCCGTCGACGCCGCCGGCAAGAAGTACCCCCTCGCCGTCGATCCCAAGGGCTTCGAGAACGAGGACATGACCATCGCCAGCGCCGACGCGCTCGCCTACCAAGACCTCGGCGAGCTCCAAGGCATCAAGGACTTCAAAGGCCTCGAGCGAGACGGCCAAGTCCCCGCTGGCGACCGCATCTTCCGCCTGCCTTACCTCGATCCCAAGGGCCGCATGACCGTCGCCCAGTGGAACACCGCCAGCTTTGGCCCCGACTACCGCTTGGCGCCTCTCGAGGCCAAGAACGAGACCTACACCTGGATCCTCCCCAGGGGCGTCAACGGCCCGGTCACCGTCACCGCCACGGTCTACTACTCACGCTTGGTCTCGTCGGTGGCTGACCACCTCGACATCCCCAAGGAAGAGTGGGCCGCCGTCGAGGTCTCCTCGAACAGCGTCACCTTGAACATCCCCAAGAAGTAGCTCGCAACGCGCTCCTCGAAAGGGTTCTTGGACGCGTCGTCCAGGAGCCCTTTTCTTATTGGGGGAGGCCAAATGGCTGTTGTGCGTGTGCTCAAAGTCCCCATAATGACCGGCGAGTCCCAGAATTCCGTTCAAATGAGCGCGCCGATGCACCGTCTCAACCCACACCTGCTGATCCTCGCCGCCCGCTTCTTGTTCGTCGCTTGCGACGATGGCGGAAACCAGGCCAGACCGACACCTCCGTCGCCGATGCCGCCACAGAGCAAGTACAGGACGTAAAGTCGTGGACGAAGCCGTTGAGCACAATCGGATTCTCTCGAGGCGCATGATGAAACTCCCTGTCGCAGCTGACCGTTCGCCCTCGAGTCGCCGCGCATCCTATCTCCTCCGAGCAGCAGTCGTCGTGGTCGTCGCATCGGTGTTGGGGCTCGGCTGCGACGATTCATCGGGCGCCAACGACCCCGACGTCGAAATTGTCGGGCAAGACCCCGACAGCTCCGACAGCGACACGAGCGCTGAGACGAACACTCCCGCCGACACCCTCACCGATCCCCAAGATGGCGTCGATTCAAAGGACCTCACACCGGAGTGGTCGCCGCCCGAACCCTCGCTCTTCGACTGCACGTCGCTGGAGAACGCGCTCCCAGGCCGTCTTTCGCCGGTGCCGCTGGGTTGCATCACAGACCCGAGCTGCCATGAGACGATGATTGTTGGGCACCGCAGCTTCGGCAGCGGCTCGACGGCGCCGGAGAACAGCCGCGCGGGCCTGCGAGCCGCCATTCGCCTGGGCCTCGACGGGGTAGAGCTGGATGTGCGCGACACCCTTGACGGGCAGCTGGTGCTCATGCACGACGGGTCGGTCGACCGGACCACCAATGGCAGCGGCGAGGTCTCGGCGCTGACGTTTGAGGAGGTGACGGCGCTCGTCCTCGATCTTGACCTGGCCGATGGGGACTTCGGCTGTGAGACCGTCCCCAGCTTGGCCGAGGCCTTCGAGCTGGCGCGGGACCGGCTTTTCATCCACATCGACTGCAAGACCGGTCGGGCCGATCTCGTCGCGCAGGCCATCTCCGACGCGGGGATGCTCGACCAAGTCATCATCAGCACGCCCGACTTTGCCCGCGCTCACCTCGCCCGACGCACCGTCCCCGAGGTGATGGTCCAGGTGAGGCCAGACACCGCAGAGGCCGTCGAGACGGTGTTTGTCGAGTTCTCGGCGGACCTGCCCGAGCTCTTCGAGATCGACGACCCACTGCTGCCAGCGGTCGAGGCGCGCATCCACGCAGGGGGGCGCAAGGCGTTGGTCAACGCCTGGGGAGCCGATATCCGGGCGGTCATCAACGACGATTTTGCTGGCTACAGCGAGATCGTGGACCGCGGCGCCGATCTGTTACAGTGTGAGTACCCACTCTTTGGGCTGCGAGCGCTCGGCCGCATCCCATGATTCATCGGCGTTGTTGTGCGTCAGCGGCTTCGATAGAATCTGGACGTTCCTTGTTTCTCAGTGGCAGGAGTGGTGATGAAATCGAACGTGATTCTGTCCCTCGTGTTTTGTTCGACGCTCACAACGCTCGGCTGCTGGGTCGGGTACGACACCGAGTCGGTCCCGCTCAAGACCGATGCCGTCGACGCCACCGGGTCTAACGACGCCACCAGCACGAACGACGCCACCAGCACGAACGACGCCACCAGCACGAACGACGCCACCGACACCCTCGACGTCAACGGCGGCGACTCGGAGACCTGCGAGACTTGTGGCACCGCCTCGTGTGTGGACCTCGACACGGACTCTGGGAACTGCGGTGTGTGCGCAATGCGTTGCAGCGGCGAGTGTCTTGGCGGACGCTGCGACTGTGGGGGCGCGAGCCCCGTGCCCCTCTACTCGGACTCCCATCACTGTGGCTCGTGCACGAACGACTGCACTACCGCTCAGGGCGCGACGGACCAATCGTTCTGCGCCACTGGAGTGTGTGTCTACGACTGTGATTCTGGCCTCGGGGATTGCCGCACCGAGCGCGGTTGCGAGACCGACTACCTCCAGGACGAGCGCAACTGTGGGACCTGCGACAACAACTGTCCGCAGAACCAGGAATGTCTCGACGGGCAGTGTGGCTGAGGCGCAGAGCGGCTCACCAACGGATAGACCAGCCGAGCCCGACCTGCTCCGCACCGAGGAGCGGGAACACAGCTGAGGTGCTCGCGGCGGGCTCGTCAGCGATGAAGAGGTCGTAGACCACCATCGCGCCACCGGCGAGCAGGGCGCTGCCGCCCACGGCATACAGGGTGATGATTACGGTCTGGGTGCTGCTGATGCTGCTTTGGAGCTCGTCGTACTTGACGTGGTCCCCGCGCTCAGCGGCGGCCTCGAAATCGCTGACCATGGGACCAAGCACGGCGTCGTCGAGGACGAGTCCGGTGAGCAGGATGGCGGCTCCGGCTCCACCCACACCCCAACCCCACAGCTGTACCGGTGACATTGGACGGGTAGGTTTTCCCTGCTCGTCCTCGAAGCGGACCGCGATTTCGTCGGACTGAGCTCTGGTCACGACGAAGGTGAGGTCTTTCGATCGTTCAGCCAGCTTGGCGTTGAGCGTGTGCTCACCGGGGAACAGGAGCCATGGTTGCGAGCAAGCTTGGCGCCCCATCTTGTCGACGGAGAGCTCGGTGGCGACGTCTTCGCAGGAGAACTGCACCGAGACGCCACACTCCGTGAGGAGCTCTTTGGTGTAGTCCTCCAGTACCTTTGCCACCTGCTCTTTCGAGGGGGTCTTGACGAAGGGGGCGTTCAAGGTCTGCGTGTAGGCCTTGTGAGCCTCATCACAGCGGTGCAGCTTGGCGTGCGCCCGGCCCAGGTTGAGGTAGGTGACGTTGAGTTCGCCAAGTCTGAGAGAGGCCTCGAGGAGCTGCACGGCCTTTTCGAAGTCACCGGCCAGGCTGGCGTCGAAGGCCTTCTTATTGAGCTCCTCCTGCGCGCCGGAGACCTCGACGGGGCCTTCGCCGGCGACGCCGGTCGAGCAGACGAACGAGGCCAAAAGGACCCAAACGACCCAGAGCCCTGTGACCGCATGCGGGCTCCGGCTGGCAGAGCGTGGGGCTTGATGTGCTGCAGTGTTGCCGTTCAAAGAAGGTCCTGTCTGGCTCCCAAGAGGGCGCAGAGGTCTGGCTCCAAGTGCTCTCCCGAACCGACCGAGGGGACGAAGAGGCCGCCAGTGGAGCGTCCGCAAATAAAGCCGCGCACTTGCCTCTTTGTCAACCGTCGCCCGGTGCACAGGCGGGTGGGGCAGGACGTCTCTATGGGAGAATGAAGAGCTTGCTGTCGTCGTCGTCGTCTGGATCCGCAGCCGCGTTCTTCGCCTTCTTCTTGAGCTTGACGAAGACCTTGGGCGCGTCAGCGGGGGAGACAGCCCGCCGCTCGCTCTTGAACCCACTGTAGCGAATCCTGAACTCGTACTCGGGGGCCGACGCGGACTCGAACACGTGCAGGTATGGAGTGAGCCCGAGGAGATGACCGTTCGCGGTCACCTTTGCCCCGGACGGACGACTTTCGATCAGCACGCCTATGGCACCGGCTGGAAGAGACGCTCGAAGACCGGCTATCTCCGCTTCCTTCGCGGCAGCGGCTGCAGGGTCTGCCACGGTGAGCTCCTCAGTCCCTTCATCCTCGGGCAAAGTGGGCTCGCTGGGCGCCTCGAAGTCGGGGTTCTCGACTCGCGGCGTTGTGACCCCAGTGGCACCCTTGCCGACCTCTTGTGGAGCGCTGCTCGGTTCGCCAGCGCCGACCTCGGCCGCGGGTTCGCGCCCGAAAAACCACACCGCCGCGAGCACGAGCAACACGACGATGGCGCTGGCGAGCACGGGGGGCCCGTATTTCCTTTTGCGAGAGGAGTCCGGCGCCGTGGTCTTCACAGCCCCAGCCGTTTGGGCCTGGAACAGTGGAGTCTCGGTGCTGACCGCGCCAGGTTGCCGGAATCGCCTCGAGGGCTCGGCTTCCATGATCTCGGGCAGCGCGTCGAGATCGATCTTGAGCAGCGCCTCTCGGAGTGCGTAGGCGTCGGCGAAGCGCTCCTCGTGGTTCAAGGCCAGCGCCCGGCAAAGCACCGGTCCCAACGGGGAGTCCATCACTGAGTCGGGCACCGTGAGGTCGCCAGCGCAGTGGGCGGTGAGGATCTCGAAGGCCGACTCGCCATTCACGACCTGCACGCCGGTGATGGCCTCGATCAGGATCAGCCCCATGGCGTAGACGTCCATGGTCGGCAACGCCAGCTGATGCTTGATCCACTCCGGCGCGGCAAAGACGGGGGTGCCAAAGATCTGACCGTCGGTCGTCAGACGTTTCTGGTCGGTCTGCTCGATGCGCGCCACCCCGAAATCCAACACCACCAGCGACGCTTCGTCGGTCCGAGGTTTCGAGTAGAAGAGGTTTTCCGGTTTCAGGTCACGGTGGATGATGCCCACCTCGTGCCCACGGCCCAGCGCCTCGAGACAGGGGATGAACAGCTCCACTGCGACCTTTGGAGAGAGCGGTCCGTATTCCCCGAGCTCCATGTCTAGGTCGTGGCCCTCGAGGAGCTCCATGACGATGAACGGCATATGGATTTCGGCCGCGAAGCCATAGTCGTGGATCGTCACCACGTTTGGGTGGTTGATCTTCGCGGCGGTCTGCGCCTCGCGTATGAAACGCTCTTGGAAAGAGGCGACCTCGACCGTGTTGGAGTCGACGTTCAGGACTTTGATGGCGACGATGCGGTTGATCCGCACCTGCTTCGCCTTATAGACCGTCGCAAATCCTCCCTCACCCACGAACTCGAGGATCTCATAGCGACCGTCGAGCAAGGTGCCAGGAAGCAGCAGCGCCGGTCCGTTGCTGGCCATCAGTTCTGACATCAAGACGCTGCAATGAAGAGGAACTGCGTTGCGCGCATCCATGCGAGCAACCTGTGAGTTTGCAGACTCTTCGCCCACCACGTCGTGGCTTTGAGCCGTCGAACGCAGCTCAGGAAGCAGTCCGACAAGAGTCGCCCGCAATATACCGCCACTCTAGCCGAACCGCCACGTTTGCAGCTCAGTCGGCGTACCCGGGCCGAGTTCACCAGAAGTTGAGCTCGAGGCGCGCAGCTTCGGACATCTTGTAGGGCGTCCACGGCGGATCCCAAGTCAGGTTCACGGTGACGAGGGTCACACCCTCGACGGTGCCCGCCATCGCTTCCACCTCGCCTGGAAGTGAACCCGCCACGGGGCAAGCCGGTGAGGTCAACGTCATCTCGATGGTGACCACCCCGTCCACAGCAACTTCCACGCTGTAGATCAACCCCAACTCGTAGATGTTTACCGGGATCTCTGGGTCGTAGACGCGATGCAGAGAGCGAATCACCTCCTCCTTGACCGCCTCAGTGTCCAGACCGACAGAGGCCGCCTCGCCAGCAGGTCGGCTCGAGGCCTCTTGTTCTTCGCCATCCATGGCGCCGAGCTCTTCGTTCTGTGGATTGGTTTCACTCGACATCTCAGACTCTTCGCGCTCGAGATATGATGCGGGCTCATCAAACGAAGCCTGCCGTATTACACTACTTCCAAACGTGACATCCATGGCAATGACGACCTGATTTCGAGACGTAAAACGCTCCAGCTCCCCTCGAACCCCCCAATACAGCCGAAAACAGCCCAATACAACAAGGATACGTCACGTCGGCGACTCTAGATCGCCCTTCGAGCTCGCCGCTGTTTCCGGACCCCCAGGCCTTTAAGCGCGCGATAGACGCTTTCCGCTACTGCCTTCGCAGCCTCTTCACTCCCCAAAAGGTCCTGCCGAATCTCCAACTCGAGGTAGAGCACTCGGTGCTCATTCCCATGCCGATTCGCTGAATACATCACATTCTTGTAGCCCGAATAGGGCTCGTTCAAAGCGACGACGAATCCCTCGGCCTTCAGACGCTTCGCAAACCTCGCCGCCACCGCCTCGTGCGCGTCGAAGATCACCCCGAGCTCCATCCAACGAACTTCATCGCCGAGCACCGGCGTGAAGGAGTGAACCGACAACAGGAGCACGTCGCCACTCAACCGCAGCCTGGCGGACAGCATCTCGTCGATGCGTTGGTGATAGGGGTCATGGTACGTCGACCGACGCCGCTCGCGCTCCCCCTCGTCGAGCTCCTGGTTGAAGCTGAGGCAGTGTCCTTCGGCTTGGGTCAGGATCCAGGTCGGATCGCTGGGGTCCCGGTTCGGATCGCACACCAGCCGGCTGAACCGCGAAAAAATCCCCACCGAGGCGGTCAAATCCACCAGCCGCCGCGCCACCCATTCGGCGCCGGGATCCCAGCCCCAATGCGCGTCGAGGAGCCGCTCGTCGGCGGCCGTCGCCACCAACGGAGGCGGAACGCGTCGCGTCGCGTGCTCACAGGTGACCACCATCAGTCCGTCGTGTCTCAGTTCCCCGTAGACTTCCACACCCTCGTCCATCGACTCTCCCAAGGTTTTGACCGTGACTGTGTTATTCCACCTCGAGCGCGGGTTGGATGCCGAGCTCCCTCAGCACGCGGTCCCCACGGTCCACGTCCAATATCCACAATACGTAGCGGAGGTCGGTGTGGATGCTGCGCGTCACGCCTGGCATGAACAGCCAATCCGAAGCCATGGACTCGTAGTTGCCATCGAAGAGCAGCCCCACCAGCTCTCCTCGCCCGTTCAGCGTCGGCGAGCCCGAGTTCCCCCCGGTCGTGTCGAGGTCCGAGAGGAAATCGACCGGAACGTCTCCCTTCTCAGCGACGACGTAGGGTCCCAACGCGCCGTCTTTGGCGGCCTTCAAAAGCACGTCCGGCGCGTCGAAGGGCTCTTTGCCCGTGTGCTTGGCGACCATCTCCTGGAGGAAACTGAAGGGATAATACGACTTCGCCATCGACCCAGTCTTGAATCCCCGAACCGTCCCGTAGGTGATTCGCAACGTCGCGTTGGCGTCGGGCGCCAGGTCGCCCTCGTGGAATGCCCGCAGCGCCGCCAAGTACTTGGGCCTCACCTGAGTCAACGCGCCCTCGTACTCCTTGCTTCGGTCCTCCACGGCCTGGCGCGCGGGGCGCAGGGCGAGGGCGAGCTGGATAAAGGGGTCGGAGGACGCCTGCAGGCTCTCGGGGGTCGCCGTGTCCAAGAGGCGCAGGCGCTCGTCGACAGCCTCCAAGGTGGTGGTTTGGTAGGCGGCGTCCAGCGCCTCTCGCACCGACCGGGCTCCCAAGAAAGCCTGCAACACGACCTGATGCGGCCCCTCCTGGCTCAGCGCACGCTCCATGGCCAAGCCGAAGAGGGCCACGTCCAGCCGCCGATCGTAGCGCGCCTCCATGGCCTCGAAACCCTGCCGGGTCTGGCTCCAATTCCTCTCCTGGTAGTCGGGAGCCCGCTCGGCGTCCGGCTTGGGGCGCTCCTCGGCGGTCCGCACCACCGTCTCCGCGGTGCTCAAGAGCATCGACATCCGGAACAGCTCGCCCAACGCCGCGTCCGCGTCACGAGTCGCTGTGTGGTCTCGCTGCAGCGTCTCCAGGTCGTCCAGGACCGTGCCGAACCGCGCCACGCGCTCCGGGCTCTCGGCGATCCAGGCGCGCAGCTCACCCTCGAGCCGCTCCTTGTCCTTGCCCAACCCGCCGTTGACGAGCCCCTCCATCATCCCCTGGTTGTTCTTGAGCTTGTTGCCCAGGCCCAGGACCCACGGCTTGGCCTTGATGGCGGTCTCAGGGTATCCGACCGTCGTGCGCTCGATGAGCTCGAGGTACGCCTCGTTCAGCGCGATGTTGCGCGGGTAGGACCACTCGATGGCCTCTTCGACCTCGAAGGCGGTCTTGTGTCGGTAAGTGCGGTAGGGGTAGCCCGCGACGAACACCAAGTCCCCCGGCTGCAAGGGTTTTGAGGCGAGCTTCAGGATATGCTCGGGGTGGTAGGGCACGTTGTCGGGCGAGGTGTCGGCCGGGCTGCCGTCCGGGCCGACATAGGCCCGCAAGAACGCAAAATCCCCTGAGTGCCTCGGCCACATCCAGTTGTCGAGCTCGCCGCCGTAGCTGCCAACCCCCTCCGGTGGCGCGTAGACCAGCCGCAGGTCGCGCAGCTGCAGCTGTTCGATGAGCGTGTAGCGTTCCCCCTCGAAGGTGCTCGCCACGCGGCAACGCAGCTCGGGCTTGCCGTCTTCGCAGGCGCTCACGAGGGTCTTGGTCCGCGACTCGATGGCGTCGTAGCGCGCGGTGTCGTCGGGCAGCTCGGCGAGCCCCGCGGTGAGCGTCTCGGTGACGTCCTTGAACGAGCGGGCCACGTAGACGCGGCCCGTCGAGCCGACGCTGGGCTCGTCCGCGAAGCCGGTCGCGGCGAAGCCGTTGAGCGTGAGGTCGTTCTCGGGCGTCGAGTTGACCTGCAGCGCCCGGCTGGCGCAGTGGTGGTTGGTGACGATGAGTCCCTGGTCGCTGACGAAGGACGCCGAACAGCCGCCGAGCCAGAGCACGGCCCCCAGCGGGTCGCCGTTGGGGTCGGCCAGCGCCTGCGGGTCGAGCTCCAGTCCCAGCGACTTCAAAATCGCCGCCTGCGCCGGGAGCTGCTCGGGCATCCACATGCCCCCCGGCACATAGGACAAGCCGGCGTCGCCAAGGGCCGAGGCGTCTTTCGTTGCGGGCTCGGTGTCTTTGGTCTGTGGACTCGAGCAGGCGAGAACGGCGAAGCAGCCGAACGTCATGAGGGCTAGACGTCGAATCATGAGGGAGCCTTCTTAGGGATTGGAGCGTCGAAGCGGTGTCGAGGTCGCTGCCCTGCGAACGCGCCAGCGACCCAGCCCGAGGGGATACCCTGTCTGGCGAGTTACGGCCAGCAAGAAGAAAACGAGCGGGTTTCTTGTCAGGCCGTAAACCGCTGCCTACTCGCGACGCCGGCCGTTTTTGGGGCGCTTCGTTCGGTCCTCGGGGGGCTCACGGGGGGTTAGAGTAGCGCTTGGGCGGGTGGGGTCAGCGAGGGGTCGGTCGATCGTTTCCAACCTGGAATACGCCTGTCTCCATGAGAGGGCCGGCCCGCAGGGGTGAGGCCGAAGCCTTGGGCACGGCCCCATTGCGCAACAACTCGCTGTCGAGCACAGTTCAGGGGGCTCGCTCTGCGGCCAACTCAGCGGGTTCGGGATGTCCTCGGTCAACCGCCAGCAAAAAAAAAATTGGAGCCCGCATGAACGCCAATTTGGCCAAGGAAATTCGCCCTGGACAGTCGATTGAGTTGCTCAAAGAGCTGCACATTTTGACCCGTGAGGGTCAGCTCAACCAGGATTCGAGGCGCAAACTCAAACAGGTTTATCACCTCTACCAGTTCATCGAGAAGCTGCTGCTGACGCTGCCAAGCACGCCTGGCGGCATTACGCTGGCCGACCATGGCGCTGGGAAATCCTACCTGGGCTTTATCCTTTACGACCTGTTCTTCAAAGACTTGGGCTCGGGGCACATCTATGGTGTCGAGACGCGCGCCGAGCTGGTCGAAAGGTCCCGTGAACTGGCCGCCCGGCTTGCCTTCGAGCGCATGACGTTTGTCAACCTGAGTGTGGCCGAGTCGGCACGAACCGATGACTTGCCGGCGCAAATCGATGTGGTCACGGCCCTGCACGCCTGCGACACCGCCACCGACGACGCCATCGCGTTTGGTCTGCACAAGAACGCTCAATTCATGGCGCTGGTGCCCTGTTGCCAAGCGGAAGTGGCCCGTGTGTTGAGTCGACACAAGGCGCAAGCACTGGCGCGCACTCCCCTGGCCGAGCTTTGGCGCCATCCGCTGCACACCCGCGAGCTGGGCAGTCAGCTCACCAACGTGTTGCGCTGCCTGTATCTGCAGGCCCGGGGCTACCAGGTCAGCGTCACCGAGCTGGTGGGCTGGGAGCACAGTATGAAGAACGAGCTCATCATTGCCCGCTACACCGGCCAAAAAATGCGCGTGGCAGGCGAGCGTCTGCACGCCTTGGTGCAGGAATTTGGATTGACCGAGTTGCTCGAAAGCCGTTTCGTCTGATCCGCGCGCTTCGCGCGCTCAAGGCGAGGCCTGCCCGATGACTTTCTTCTTTTCTGTAATCAACAACATGCCGGTATTTTTGAA
>PFUG01000316.1:0-2826 GCA_002789955.1 Deltaproteobacteria bacterium CG_4_9_14_3_um_filter_63_12
CGGGTAGGGGGGGGCCGGGGAGGGGGCCGAAGTCCCCAGGGGAACCAGGCTTCCCCCCTCCTGTTTCGGGGGGGGGGGGTGGGGGGAGGGGGCCGAACCCAACTCGCCATCAAACCCTATTAATTGGTACGCCAACGCGTGCGGCGAGTAGGCCGACGCCCAACAGAGACGAATTGCGTCCAGGACCTCGGCGGCATCGCGCCGATAGAGATAGGTCTGGAGCTGGCCAGCGAACGAGCGCTCCGTGGAGTCCTCGCCGACCATCGAGCTGCGCACAGCGTAGGGTCCGTCGCCGAGCGCCTTCAGAGCCTGCCCGACGGCGTCGGCGAGAGGCGAAGCCAACCGCGCCCCGGTGACCAAGCCCACGAGCTGCTCAGAGGCTGCTCGCAGCTCGTTTTGCGCAGCGCCAGGGAGGGAGTACAGCGTGGCCAGCACGCTCTCGGCGGCCTCGGCGTGCCAGAGGTGGGCGACCGACGCCTCGGCGGCAACCACGAACCACGGGGGAATCTCGGTGCCTGGCAGCGCGACCGCAGCCATGCGGGCCAGGCCGAAGGCTTTTCCTCCGACTCGGCCTTCGCCTGCGGCGAGGGCCTCGTCGGGTCCGAGGACGTGGTCTAGAGCGGGCAGGGCGGGTCTGTCGATGGGGTCTTGCAAGTTGACTCCGTCATGAACTTCAACCCCAGCTGAGGCCGCGTTCGACGATGAGAGCGGTCACGACGACCAGGTAGCTCATGAGCATGGCGAGGCTGACGAGGCCCTCGTTGGCCTTGCGGTTCTTGATGGTGGGGGTGCTGCGGAAGCGCTGCAAGACGACGATGGGCATAAGCAGTCCGGCGCCCAAGACCAGGTACCAGACGATGCTGACGGCGCCGGCCAGGACCCAGTGCACGAGCACCACTTGCAGGGCCGTAGAGCCGGCGAGCAGACCCATGACCAGGATCGGTGCACGGCGGACGCCGAGAACTTGCGTGTACGACTGGACAGACTCGCGCTCTTCTTCAGGGGCGCGCAGCTTGCGGGTGACCTCGAAGGCGGCGGCGGAGAGAAAGGAGAGGCCGGCGAGCAGGCCGATTTGCGGGGCGAGGGTGCCAGCGCCGGCGCCCATTTGGGCCATCCAGAGCATGGCGATGGGCATGACGACGAGGTGGCTCACGGCGTAGAGGACGAGGCGCCTCGCGAGCCAATGACTGACGAAGAACTCTTTGGCCATGAGCAGGCTGTAGACGAACACGCCCGACCACAAGAGCCCGATGCTGCCGCCGCAAGCGTGCCAGTCCAGCGCCAGCGAACCGACCAGCTGTGTGCCGATGGCGAAGGCGCCAGCGACCTTGAGGTGTTTCAGGGTGATGAGTCCGCTCTGCAGGACGCGCTGGGGGTAGTTCTGGCAGTCGAGCTCATAGTCTTTGTGCTCGTCAAAGATGCGCAGCATGAAGAAGAAGCACCATGCGGGCAGGAAGCCGAGGAGGTCGACGAGGCCAAAGGTCAGAGGCGCGCTCGAGGCGCTGAAACGGCCGGCGAGCAGGGCGGTGGCGTAGAGGACGAAGAAGAGGATGCCGTGGGAGAACGGGAAGCGCTCGTTCATCCAGGCGAGGAAGCGGGTGGGAAGGGGGCTTTCGAGGGTGAGCGTTTTCGAGGACATGTGTGAGACCGGGGGCGGAGGAGCGGTGTGTCGTAGGGGCGGCCGGCGGCCGCCCAGAGCAGGTGTGTCGTAGGGGCGGCCGGCGGCCGCCCAGAGCAGGGGCGTCGCAGGGGCGGCCGGCGGCCGCCCAAGACCTCACAGAACCCTAGGAGCACACAACGAAAGGGGTTGGGTGTCAATCGGATCTTGGCGCAGCCTCAGTGCGAATGGCTTGCCTTCATATTGCAGGCACGGACAAGGGACGTCTTGCATTCTCGGGTTGACATGATAAGGTCCCACTCGCCTCGAGATTACCAACAAGACTGCTGGGTTGTGCAGAGGAGATCCTGCCGCCCGCAACAGAAAAAAAAAGGACGTTTCATGAAGCTCACCACACTGTTCTTCGTCGCCGTGACTGTCGTTGGTCTTTCGTTCAGCATCACTGGGTGCCGAGATGAGAAGTGCAAGGTCATGCAAACTGAGGTCGAGGCACTGAAGAACGGAGATTCCGCCAAATGCCTGGAGGATAAGTTGAAGGGCGAGGTGTGGGGGAACATTCTGAGTGTCTGTAAGGGATGGGGCGACACCAATTCAGAGTGCAATGACAGGCTCAAGAGCATTTGCACGGGCGTCGCCGAGTTCAAAGACGAGTGTGGAGCGGCAGACTGGGTGAAGAAGAACTGCGAGTAGACCCACTCGGCCTGACCCCCCAACATGCCCAGCAACCTCGCCCAATTCGTCCTCGAGAGCTGTCGCCGCACCCCCGACCGGCTCGCGCTCGCCATCCCTCGCCAGTGGGACGCCGAGCGCATTACCTTCGAGGAGCGCCTCACCTACGGCGAGCTCCACTCCCGAATCCGCAAGCTCCGAGCCGGCCTGCGGCGCTCGGGGCTGCAAGCCGCCGACCGCCTCATCGTCCTCATCCCCGTCTGTGTCGACCTCTACGCGCTGGCCCTCGCCGCCCTCGCCGAGGGTGTCGCGGTCGTGCTCATCGATCCGGGGATGGGCAAGCGCCGCTTCATGCAGGCCATCAAGCTCTCAGGCGCCAAGGCCATCGTCAGCGCCGACGCGCTCCTCAAGCATCGGCTCTGGCTGTCGGCGCTGTGGGGCCTGAAGCGCTACACCATCGACAGGACGCGTCTCGGCCTGCGGCCTTTCGCCGAGCTTATGGGCGCCGACGAGGTCGACGAGCCGGCGAGGGACCAGGA
>PFUG01000316.1:2860-3002 GCA_002789955.1 Deltaproteobacteria bacterium CG_4_9_14_3_um_filter_63_12
GGCAGCACCGGCCGGCCCAAAGGCGCCAATCGCGCCCACGACATCCTCGTCGCCCAACATCTGGCGCTCTCGGCGCAGTTTCCAGCGGCCGACGACGAGGTCGACATGCCTTGCTTCGCCGTCATCCCGCTGCACAACCTCT
>PFUG01000525.1:0-302 GCA_002789955.1 Deltaproteobacteria bacterium CG_4_9_14_3_um_filter_63_12
GCTGTCGAGGATGGACTGCGCAAGGAGGAGCTTTTCGTTCACAAGCGCGTCGAGGACCTGGCGCTTCAGTCCCGCGGCCGCGGGGTCGATGCGGTTCTGAAATACATAGAGCTGCACCTGGTAGTCGAGGTCCGACTGCGTGATGATTTCGTTCCCCACGACCGCGACGATCCGGTCCGCGACGTTCTGCATCTGCGCATGAACGGCCATCGCACTGAACAGGATGAGAAGAACGACGAGCGCGGTCCGCTTCACCGTCACAACGAGGAAAGATGTCACCGGCCTATTCCTTCGGCTTCTTG
>PFUG01000525.1:430-14500 GCA_002789955.1 Deltaproteobacteria bacterium CG_4_9_14_3_um_filter_63_12
AGCGATCCTCCTTGCACGGCTCTCTGGCTCTCAACAAGAGCAAGACCTAAGCAAGCCAGTGAACTGTGGCGGGTTCGGTCGTGTGCATCATTTTCGTCGGTCCCAGTTCGATGACTGGTCACCGAATCCTTTGCCAATGCTCCCAGCCGCCCGTGCCCTAAAGCGGGAGCCCGAGGAAGAAGTTCGTGCCCAGGTATTTCAGATTGCAGCGTGTAACTGGAGGTGTTGGTACTGCTTCGTGGACGTCGATCGTCTTTCCGCGAACCCTCGGGTTGCTGAATTCTTCACCGCCGAAGAGCTGGTCGATCGCTACCTCGCCGAAGCCGGTAGGCCTTGCATCATCGATTTGTCGGGAGGGCAGCCGAACCTTGTCCCTGAGTGGACTCCCTGGGTGATGAGGGCATTGGAGAGTAGACAGGTAGCGCATTCGGTTTTTCTCTGGTCCGATGACAATCTTAGCAACTACTTTTATTGGGAGTATTTGGACGAATCCGAACGTCGTATGATTGCCGAATATCCCATGTATGCGCGAGTAGGCTGCTTCAAAGGGTTCGATGAAGAGAGCTTTGCGTTTAATACTGGAGCGGAGCCTTCCTTGTTCGCTCGACAGCTCGACGTGTTTAGCCGGCTCGCAAGTGAAGGCGTGGACCTATATGCGTACGCCACCTTTACACATGTAACGTCCGGGGGACTCCCAGAGAAGATGCACAGCTTCTGTGATCGCCTTCAGCGCATCCACCCAAACCTCCCACTTCGAGTCGTACCTCTCAAGATCTTGCCGTTTGCACCAGTTCAAAGCCGTATGGGCGCTGAGCACGAGCGAGCATTGGCGGTTCAGGTTGACGCTCACGATGCATGGATTGCCGAAATCGATCGTCGGTTCACGACGAAGCAGCGCGAAGCGCTCATTATCGATGTTGAAATCAGGTAGGTGGCATTGACCTACACGAGACAAGGTCAATTGGGTGACATGTCTTTGACGAGGCTGAGGCGTGGACCGATTGTTGGTGTTTGCTCAGGGTTGGCATGGCAAAGACAACCGCGCCCTAGCAATGAGCGGGTGGGGGCGGAGTCTATTCCGTGACTGACCTGGGAATGTAGCGGTGGGATGACGGAGTGAATTTGCTCGGCTGGTGAGCCTTCTTTGGGGTAACAACCTTTTGCGAATGCCAGCCCCTGGTCCCGGAGCGATACGCAGAGTACAACTTTGGTTGTCTGACAACCGCAGCTACGGAAGCCTGAACCGTGCTGTTTTTCGGGAGGGCAGTATGATTCGCAGCAAGGGAAGCTTCGAACCATCAACGGAGTGTGGGCGTGTCCCGGCTCAACTGTTTGATCACGTATTGAAGAGTGAGCCGCCCCAAGAGGGTCCGGTTCTGTGCCGCGTGTCCCCTCTCGCGGCAGTACTGGCAAGGGCAGTTGGCAAGGTTGGGGCACCGCTGTGCATAGCAGACCTTCGAACGCTGTGCCTACGGGTCGAGGTCAACTGTCATCTTGCAATCATGCGGCAGCCATACCTTGACCGGGTTGTGCTCGGCAAAAAGACCATTGAGTCACGATTCTCTCGGAACAGACAGAGTCCGTACGGGGTGGTGAGGGCCGGCGACCTAATACTGCTCAAGGAGAGTTCCGGGCCCATATTGGCGGTGGCGACGGTACAGAGGTCGGAGTTTCACGCTCTCGCCAGCGAAGCCGATACCCGCGTCCTGATTCATCGACATAGGGATGCTCTGTGCTTGGATGGGGCCTTCATTGAGCTGAAGGCCTCCTCCCGGTTTGCATCTCTTTTCTTCCTTGGCGAGGTTGTTGAGGCAGGCCCGCTGAGCGTGATCAAGACCGACCGACGTTCATGGGTACGACTGACGGGGAAGAATGCGGTTCCTTCTCTCTAAGCTCATTGGGATAGCGGGACCGTTAGGCTCTGGGAAGTCCTCATTGACACGTGCTATTGCCAGCGCGCTGCCGGCAACGCGTGTTTCGTTCGGTGCCTTCGTGGTCGCCCGCGCCCAGGAGGACGGTACGGATCCAACTCGCGAAGTACTGCAGATCCTGGGCGAAAGGCTGCTGACCAATTGCGGTGCCGCCAAGTTCGTTGAACTCGTCCTTGAGTATCACAAGGTTGGAGACCAAGAGACGATCGTTGTGGATGGTGTTCGTCATGTTGCAGTTTGGCACGAGCTTCGTCGCAGATCGGCAGATGCTACGCTCGTCTATCTCGATGTCCCACTTGACCTGTGTGTGGAGCGGCTTCGTGTTCGTGACTCGATTTCGCTGGACAATGCCCAGTCTCAGATGAGTCATCAGATGGAACAAAGAGCTTCGTGTCTGCGCGACCTGGCGGATGTGGTCCTCGAACACGGAGAAATTGCCGCGTGGCTGACCCGAGTAATTGCAGTTGGTCGAAGCGACTAATGGAGACCTTAGGCAAGGTGGACATCCAACACGTCTAACGGCCGGCATCCGAGCATGGAACGGGTTCATCGAAGCCGTGCCAATGGCTGAATCACCAACGAGCGAGATGAAACATGAGTCGTAGAGAACTCGAGTTCGTCCGTTCCAAGGTCCGCGAGCGGACCCAAATGCTCGCCCTGCTGGCGCTTGGGAGGGTTCTAAGCGCAGCGGCCCCGAGTCCACCCAAGGTCGGCAGCACTTCGAGCAGCTCGATGCCGGGCATCGTTCGGACGAAGCTCGATTTGGCGGCACGTGTGACGGGGCTGGATTCACGTCACCGGCTCCCTTGGCGCGCCGAGGGACGATTGACCCAGCCGTCTCAGCCTTGCTGGTCGACGCCATGGATGGCTGATGGTTGGGAGGCCTCCAGTCATGAACGAGTTATGGACAGTTATCAACGCCCGCGTTTCGCCAAGAACCCCTGCAAGCCCGCACGAACGCTCGAAACCAGCAAAGAACACCCAGCGAGTTATGAACGAGTTATGAACAGTTATGAACGTTCGGAACCGTCATGAACGCTGACCCAGCAGGTCCCAAACGAGAGGGACAAATCATGAGTGCCCCCACAATCCCAGCTTCGGACCCCGACGCCCCACTCGAGCAGGCCCGAGTCTCGACGATTCGAGTGCCGGCGCGACGATCGCCGAGTTCTCTCCGGAGATGTGGAGCCGTCGCTTCCGTCGCTCTACGAGGTCAGAGCGAAGTGGGAGAGCCGGCGGTGCTGACGCTGCGAGTCCTCTCGGAGCCGGCGCCGCAGCGCACGTGCTACGTCCTCGTCGACATCACCGAACGGGGGGCGTGAGATGAGCACGGCCCGCGCGTTGAGCCAAGAAGCTCGAACAGAACACTTTTGGAAATTCACCCATGAACGCTGAAGAGCTCATCACCCTGCGCGAAGGCTGGGACTTCGAAGCCAAGCTGGCTGGCGGCCACGACGGCCGGGGTGCGCTCCCAGACTCGCTCTGGGAAACCTACAGCGGGATGGCCAACACCGAAATCGTGGGGAGGAGACATGAGTAGCCACAGCCACGTGATCCCTTCCGCCGAGTCACTCACGGTCGAATTCAAGAGTGATCGGGGACCCCTCCATGACAAGGAGCTCATCGAGACCGTCGTTTGTTTGGCCAACACCAGTGGCGGCGTCATCTACTTGGGTGTCGAGGATAACGGAGAAGTGACAGGGCTTCACCCGAAGCACAACAACCCCAACGCCATCGCCGCCCTCGTGGGCAACCGTACGGTCCCGTCGGTTTCCGTGCACGTCGAGCTTATCGAACACGAAGCCATCATTGTCGCCGCGATCCACGTGCCCCAGTCTCCTCGCCTCGTCGCAACCTCCGAGGGCAACATCAAGCGACGTCAGCTCAAGGCAGACGGCACCCCAGAGTGCGTTCCGTTCCTCCCCCACGAGTTCGTGACGCGAGAATCCGATCTGCGCGCCATCGACTATGTTTCCCTGCCTGTTGCCGGTGCGTCACTCTCGGACCTCGACCCTGTCGAGCGCGACAGGTTGAGGCGCATCGCCGAACGCTATGGAGGGGATTCATCGCTCGCCACCCTCGACGACGAAGAGCTCGACGGCGCGTTAGGCCTCGTTCGCAGAGAGGGCACAGAGCGCAGGCCCACCGTGTTGGGCTTGCTCCTCCTGGGCAAAGAGTCTTCGCTTCGTGAGCACCTCCCGACCCACGAGGTCGCGTTCCAGGTGCTCGATGGCGAGCAGGTGCTCGTCAATGAGTTCAAACGGGCCCCCCTGCTCCGTGTCTTTGAATGGCTCGAGTCGCTCTTCGAGGCGCGGTACGTAGAAAAGGAAGTGCAAGTCGGCCTCTTTCGTGTGGGAGTTCCCAACGTTGATCGGCGTTCATTTCGGGAAGCCGTCGCCAACGCGCTCACGCACAGGGACTACACTCGGCTTGGGGCGGTACACCTTCGCTGGGAGCAGGAGCATCTGTCGTTGAGCAACCCCGGAGGTTTCGTCGAGGGTGTCACGCTCAACAACCTGCTGACGGTCGAACCGCGCCCGCGCAACCCCGCACTCGCTGACGTGTTCAAGCGTCTCGGTCTCGTCGAACGCACTGGCCGCGGCGTCGATCTCATCTACCGGGGGTTGCTCAGGTATGGACGCCCTGCTCCAGACTACTCGCGAACGACATCTTCGAGTGTGGTGTTGAGGATGAGCACCGCGGAGCCCGATTTTCAATTCGTTGAGATGGTGGTCGGAGAAGAGAGCCGCTCGCAGGCGCCCTTGCCCATCGACGCCCTGATTGTGCTGGCGCTTTTGCGAAACGAGCGTCGTGTAGATGCTCGTCAAATTGCGGGAGCGATCCAAAAGGACATTGCTGCAGCCAGGAAGACTCTCGAGCATCTTGCAGAACGTGGATTTCTCGCACGTTTCGGCGAAACGAAGGGCCGCACCTACACTCTGAGCGCATCGGTTTATCGTGAGAAGGGGCAGGGGAATGCCTACGTTCGACAGGCGGGCTTTGAGGCGATTCAACAAGAGCAAATGGTCCGTAACCTCGTCGAAACCCAAGGCGAGGTGCGACGCGGGGACGTCATGGACCTGTGTCGGATCGGCGGCGTGCAGGCGACAAGACTTCTCCAGCGGCTCGTAGACGAAGGGGTGCTGCTGCGTCTCGGCAAGCAACGCGGGGCCTACTATGTTCTCGGCCCTGAGTTATGATCATCAATGATCATAACTTGTTCATAACTCAACCCGTGATCACTCGATAAGGGCGTTATCATCAGCGAGATCGGAGCTTCAGAATAATCGCCGTCGTGATCATAACTCGGTTCATAACTCATCCGATGCGATGACGTGACTGAAAGCCCTCGGCTCCACAGTCCTTCGTTGAACCGCCTCAACACTCTCCCCATTATGAACAGTGATAAACGCTCAATTCTCGCAAGAACGCCCGCAAGTCCGCATGAACGCTCGAATCCGGTATTGAACGCCCGGCGAGTTATGAACGAGTTATGAACAGTTATGAACGCTCTGGACCGTTATGAACGCTGACCCACCAAGTCCTCTCGGAACCTGCGACGCAACGAACACGCTATGTCCTCGTCGACTTCACCGAACGCGCGGCGTGAGATGAGCACGGCCCGCGCGTTGAGCCAAGAAACCCTGCTGGAACACTTTTGGAAATTCCATGAACGCTGAAGAGCTCCTCACCCTGCGCGAAGGCTGGGACTTCGAAGCCAAGCTGGCCGGCGGCCGCGACGGCCGAGGTGCGCTCCCGGAGTCCCTCTGGGAGACCTACGCCGCCATGGCCAACACCCAGGGCGGGCAGATTCTCTTGGGCGCCAAGGAGCGACGGGACGGCTCGCTCGAGCTGAAGGGAATCCTCGACCTCGACAAGGTCGAACGCGACTTTTGGAACACCGTCCAGAACCCGCAGAAGGTCAGCGCCAACGTGCTCAGCCGAGACCACGTTCGCCGAATCGAGGTCGAGGGGAAGACCCTCCTGCTCATCGAGGTCCCCAAGGCCAGCCGCACCGACCGCCCCGTTCATTTGAACGGCTCCTGGGAGCGCGGCACCTTCCTCCGCGTACACGAAGTGGATCGTCGCGCCGATCGCGAGCGCGCGCGCCGCATGCTCGCCGACAGCATCCGAGACCGCGACAGTGGAGTCCTCGACGACTTCACCCTCGACGACCTCGACGCAGACAGCATCAGGCGTTACCGCGAGTACTTCGCCGTCCGACGACCGGACCACACGTTCATCGACAAGAACGACGAGGACTTCCTCGTCGCCATCGAAGCGGCGAAGCGTCCCCGCGGAGGCGACGGCGTGGCTCGACCCACGTGGGCGGGGCTCTGGATGTTGGGCGACGAGGCGTCGATCCGCGAGCTGTTGCCGCCGTGGCACCTGAGCTTCAAGGAGCTGCCCGACGACCCTCGCGACCCTCGCCGATGGCTCGACCGAGTTCACCCCGATGGCATGTGGAACGCCAACCTCTTCGAATTCTATCTGCGCGCCATCCGCAAGCTCCACGACGGCCTGAAGGTACCGTTCGCGTTGGAGCAGGGACAGTTTCGCGTCGACGAGACCCCGGTCCACGATGCCGTGCGCGAGGGGCTCGTCAACATGCTCGTTCATGCCGATTACCAAGGGACGACCGGGCTGAGAGCCATCAAAGGGCGTTTCGGCTTCGAGTTCATCAACCCTGGTCTCTTACTGGTGCCTGCGGAGCAAGTCTGGCGAGGCGGAGTGAGCGAGCCACGCAACCCCGCGCTCCAGAGACTCTTCGGCTTCCTGCGTCTCGGGGAACGGGAGGGCTCGGGAGGTCCGACCATGCGGCGTGTATGGCAAGACCAACACTGGAGGGCGCCTCGCCTTCAGGAAGACCTCGAAAACAACGAGACCCATCTCGTGCTCCCGACGGAGAGCTTGCTCCCGACACAAGCAGTCGAGGCGTTGGAGGAGAGCTGGGGCGACGATTTTCGACTGCAAGGCGAGCTGGGGCGCACGATCTTGGTGACGGCCCAGGCCGAAGGCAGTGTGAATCATGCCCGGATGCGCGAGCTGAGCGATGCCCACCCCCACGACCTGACGATGAAGTTCCAGGAGTTGGTGCGCAACGGCATGCTCGAGTCGCAGGGACGGACCCGCGGGACGTTCTACACGACGTGTTTGCCGTCTAATGACGTAAGCTCCAAGCCTAATGCAGCAACCTCAGAACCAAACGATGCAAGCTCAGGCGCTAACGATGCAAGCTCGGGCGCTAACGATGCAAGCTCGGGCGCTAACGATGCAAGCTCGGGCGCTAACGATATAAGCTCCGAGGCTAACGATATAAGCTCCGCGCCTAACGATATAAGCTCGGAGCAACGTCGTGTGCTCAATCACGTACGTAGTTCACAGCGCATCACTCCTACCGTGATGGACGAGGCGATCCTAGCGATCTGCCAGCACCGATGGTGCACAGCGGAAGAGATTGGAGCTGCTGTGCAACGGAAGGTGATTACGCTCAGAACTCGATATCTTCCCCGTCTCGTGGAGGAAGGGCGTCTGCAGTTGCGCTATCCCAACGCGCCGCGTCACCCACATCAGGCCTACCGCGCCCAGTCAACAAAAGAATCGGAGCCCTCGACATGACCCCCAGCCCCGAGCTCACCCAAGTCGAGCAGCCCTTCATCGACCAGCTCGTCTCCATGGGCTGGAAGCACGTCACCGGCTCGCTCGACCACCCCGACGTGACCGGCCGCGAGTCGTTCCGCGAGGTCCTGCTCTTGAGCGACCTGCGCGAGGCGCTGCGCCGCATCAACCGCGATCCCCAAGGCCAACCCTGGCTCGACGAGGGCCGCCTTACCCAGGCCGTCTCAGCCCTGCAGCGGCTGGGCGCCACCAAGCTCATGGAGGCCAACCAGAAGACTACCGAGCTGCTCATCAAGGGCACCGTGGTCGACGGGGTCGACGGCTGGGACCAAGGCCGCGGCCGGCGCGTCCACTACATCGACTGGAAGACCCCCGAGAACAACACTTTCCGGGTCATCAACCAGTTCCGCGTCGACGAGCCAGGCGGCCAGTCGCACCAGTTCATCGCCCCCGACCTGGTCCTCTTCATCAACGGCCTGCCCCTCGTCGTGGTCGAGTGCAAGCGCCGCGACATCCCAGGCCCCACCGCCATCCCGGCGGCCATTGGGCAGCTCCAGCGTTACGCCAATCAGCGCCACTGGGTCGACGCCAGCGAAGGCAACGAAAAACTGTTTCACACCAGCCAGTTCGTGGTCGCAACGAACTATGACGCCGCCCGCGTCGGCACTTTTTCGTCCGAGTCGGTCCACTTCTTGGAGTGGAAGGACACCAGCCCCGTCCCCACGGCCGAGGTCGTCGCCTCCTTCAACCAGCCCGACAAGAAGACCCTCTCGTCCCAAGAGACGCTGGTCGCCGGGATGCTGCGACCCGCCCACCTGCTGGACATCGTGCGTCACTTCACCCTGTTCATGCCGCTCCCCGGCGCCGGCAAGCTCATCAAGCTCGTCTGCCGCTATCAGCAGTTCCGCGCCGTGCAGCGCGCCGTGCAGCGGCTGCTGGCCGGCAAGACCCGACTGCAGGACGGCGAGTACGACCGGCGAGGCGGCATCATCTGGCACACCCAGGGGTCGGGGAAAAGCCTCACCATGGTCTTCCTGGTCCGCGCCATGCGCTCGCACCCCGAGCTGCGCCGCTTCAAGGTCGTCGTCGTCACCGACCGCAAAGACCTCCAAAAGCAGCTCGCCGACACCGCCGCCCTCACCGACGAGCCGGTCAGCGTGGCGCGCCGAACCGCAGCGCTCACCAAGCTCCTGGCCGAGCCCGGCGCCGGCCTGGTCTTCGCCATGATCCAAAAACTGCGCGACCCCGACAGCGCCTCCGACGACGACGTCGAAACCGACGACGACGAAGATGCCCTCTCCGAGGTCGAGGCGAGCGAGGATTTGGGCGAGCTGAACACCAGCGAAGACATCCTAGTGCTGGTCGACGAGGCGCATCGCAGTCATGGCAGCGCCTTGCATGGGAACTTGTTGAAAGCGCTGCCGAACTGCGCCCGGATTGGCTTCACCGGCACCCCCATCATCATGGGCGCCAAGAAGCGCACCCACGAAATCTTCGGCGCGTTCATCGACCGATACACCATCAAGCAGTCCGAGGAGGATGGGGCCACGGTGCCGATCCTCTACGAGGGCCGGACCGCCGAGGGCGCGGTCAAGGACAAACGCGACCTGGACCAGCTCTTCGACGACATGCTGGCCGACCGAACCCCCGCCGAATTGGAGGCGATCAAGAAAAAGTACGCCACCAAAGGGCACGTCATGGAGGCCCCGGCCCTCATCGCGGAGAAAGCTCGGGACATGCTCCGGCACTACGTCTCGTGCGTCATGCCCAACGGCTTCAAGGCGCAAGTGGTGGCGGTCAGTCGCCACGCCACGATTCGCTACGCCAAGGCGTTCGAGGAGGCTCGCGACGCGCTGGTCGCCGAGCTCGAGGTGTTCGACGGCAAGCTGACCGTCGACATCGAGGCGGTGAGCCTCGAAGGGGGGACGGAGTTTCTCGCCGGGGCTCGGCCGTATCTGGACACAATCCGGCGACTTGAGTTTGCGCCCATCATCTCGGGCAGCCACAACGATGACGGCGACTGGCTGCAGTGGACCGAGCGCGGCAAGCTCGACGCTCGCATCGCCCGCTTCAAAAAACCTCTCCCGTTGCCCAACGACCCCCACTTCGATGACCCCGAGAAGCGCGACCCGCTCGCCTTCCTCATCGTCAAGTCCATGCTGTTGACCGGCTTTGACGCCCCTGTCGAGCAGGTCATCTACCTGGACCGACACATCAAGCAGGCCGAGCTGCTGCAGGCCATCGCCCGCGTGAACCGCACCAATGGCGAGCGGAAGAACGCTGGGTTCGTGGTCGACTACTTCGGTGTCGCCCGTCACCTCGAGGAGGCCCTGGCGGCCTACAGCACGGACGATATCCAGGGCGCCCTACAGAGCCTCAAAGACGAGCTCCCCAAGCTGCGTGACCAGCACCGGCGGACAATGGATGTCTTTGTGACCCGTGGCCTCGAGGACCTCTCCGACGAGGAGCGCTGCGTCGAGCTGTTGCGCGACGAGAAGGTGCGGGCCGAGTTCACGGTGAAGCTCAAGCAATTCTTGACCACCTTGGACCTGGTGTTGCCGCGCCCCGAGGCGCTGCCCTTCGTAAACGACGCCCGCAAGCTGGGAAGCATCCAGACCAAAGCCAGCCGGCGCTATCGCGATGAGGAGCCCACCATCGGCGAAGATGTGGGCGCGAAGGTCCGCAGACTCATCGACGAGCATGTGCTCTCTCTGGGCATCGACCCCAAGATCCCGCCCGTCAACATCACCGACGCCGACTTCGACGCCCAGGTCGACAAATGCCGGTCACCCCGGGCCAAAGCCAGCGAGATGGAGCACGCGCTGCGCTACCACCTCCGCCAGAAGAAGGACGAAGACCCCGAGTTCTTCGAAAAACTGAGCGACAAGCTGAAGTCCATCCTGACCGAGATGGAAGACCAGTGGGAAAAAATGGTCGAGGCGCTGCAGAAGCTGGTCGACGAGGCGCGCACGGGCCGCAAGGGCGACGAGACCGGCCTCGATCCAGAAACCCAGGCACCGTTCTTCGGGCTCCTGAAGGCGGAGGCGGAGGGCGAGTTGGAGGAGCCCAGGAAGGGGAAGTTCGTGCGGTTGACCGTCGAGCTGGTCGAGCACGTCAAGCAAGAGCTGGGTCTGGTGAACTTTTGGGCCAACGCTCACGCGCAGGAGGTCTTGCGCAAGTGGATGGTGCAGTTCCTCGACGGGGGGAACGGCGAGGGGCTGGATGTGGTGGACTATGGGAAGCTGGAGCCTATGGCGGACCGGTTGATGGAGCTCGCCAAGGCGAACCATTATCGGTTGGTGCGCTGACATGGCCGAGACCCTCGACCTCGAGGCGGTGCGCCTCGAACTCGACGACCTGACCTTCGAGGTCCGCCGCAGCCCGCGCCGCAAGACCCTCGAAGTCATTGTGGACCGTGGCGGTGAGCTGATCCTCGCCGTCCCGACGTCCACCGACGACGCGGCCATCGCCGAGTTCGTACGTGAGCGCCGTTTCTGGCTTTTCTCCAAGCTCGCCGAGAAGGAGCTGCACCAGCAGCCCCCGCCCAGTCGAGAGTTCGTGACCGGCGAAGGGTTCATGTACTTGGGCAAGAGCTACCGGTTGCTGCTGGTCGAGCGTCAGGGCTCACCGCTCATTCTGCACGCGGGCCGCTTCCGGCTGATTCGCAGCGAGGCCGAGCGAGGTCGCGAGCACTTCATCCAGTGGTACTCGGCCCACGCCAAGGTCTGGCTGAAGAGCAGGCTCAAAGACTGGACGGTCCGGCTCGACGCGAAGCCCAAGGACCTCAAGCTCCGCGACCTTGGCTACCGTTGGGGGTCATGCACTCAGGGTGGCACGCTGAACTTCCACTGGGCGGTGATCCTGCTGCCAGCGAACGTCGTGGACTACGTGATCGTTCACGAGCTGGCGCACCTGCACGAGCCCAACCATACGCCGGAGTTTTGGGGGCGAGTGGAGCGGGCGATGCCGGACTATGAGCAGCGGAAGCTGTGGTTGGCGGAGCGGGGTGGGGAGTATGTGGTGTTGTGAGCAAGCACTCAGTCGCTCGAGACAGCGCGTGATGCCCCTCGAGGACCGCAGCCAACCCCTTCAGCGGTGACAGCCAATCCCTTCAGCGGTGACAGCCAATCCCTTCAGCGGTGACAGCCAACCCCTTCAGCGGTGACAGCCAACCCCTTCAGCGGTGAAGGCCAACCCCTTCAGCGGTGACAGCCAATCCCTTCAGCGGTGAAAGCCAACCCCTTCAGCGGTGAAGGCCAACCCCTTCAGCGGTGACAGCCAACCCCTTCAGCGGTGACAGCCATACCCTTCAGCGGTGACAACGGTATTGCGCCCTCTCTCCCGCGCGGTGACAACGCGGCATCGACGGGTGACAACGCGCTCCGAAGGGTGACATCAAAGCCGCAGCCCAACGTGGCCCACTGCAACTCTCCATGCCGTTGCCCTGGCTGGTCGGGGGGGGGCCGACGCCCAGGATCAACGCAGTCTGTATCGCGACGGAGAGCGGAACCTGGGCATCCGCCCTGAAGGGGCGGCCTCGGAAGTAGCCCAGTGCGGAGCGCTGGGTCGCGCGTTCGCGCGCCCGAACCCACGACGTGGAACCGCGTTCGCGCGCCCGAACCCACGACGTGGAACCGCAGGCGAGCGACGCAACGGAGAGCGTGAGCGGTGGGGATCCCCCCCCGACAAGCCTCAACGGAAGCACTCCCTTCGCCGCCGCTGGGACCCAACAACGCTCGCTCTCGTCGAGCGTCAGCTGCCCATCGAAGAAACGATGCCGTGTCCTCGCCCGATTTCTAGGAACCGTTGCTCACCGTCGTTCGAAACAGTATCCAGATGAATCTGGGAGTGAGGAAAGTGCGTTCACACGCCAATTGCATGGCGATTCAGGGATGTATTCATGGCACGAAGCCGACTTCGCGAGACCCTTCGACAGCGTCTGGTGTCCACTTGGCCCGGCGCCTACTGGCGTTACTACGAGTGGAAGCGCGGGCTCGCCGAACCCGAAATGCGACTGCTCCCCGAGCTGTGCCGCAAGGACGAAGACGCGGTCGACGTCGGAGCCAACCTCGGTCTCTACACGTTCGGCCTGAGCCAGCACGCTCGCTCGGTCAACGCCTTCGAGCCGATCCCCGAGCTGGCCGAGCAGCTGCGGCGCGGCTATCGCGCCAAGCGCGACACGGTGCACATCCACGAGTGTGGGCTCTCGGACCGCTCCGGCAGCGCGACCCTGAAGTTGCCCGTCGAGCGTCGCCGTTTTGGCTACGCGACGATCGAAGCCGAGAACGATCTCACGAGCAAAGCCGAGCTCAGCGGGGGCGTTCGCTCGCTGTCCATCGCCATCAAGACCCTCGACGAGTTCGAGCTCGGCCAGGTGGGCGTGGTCAAGATCGACGTCGAGGGCCACGAGCTCGCCGTGCTCCAAGGCGCCAAAGCGTTGATTGAGCGCTGCAAACCCACCTTCATCATCGAGGTCGAGGAGCGACACAAAGCGGGTTCGGTCCTGGGCGTGGAGCGCTTCCTCGGCGAGCGGGGGTACTCGGCGTTCTTCATGCGCGAGGGCAAGCTGCAGTCCTTCGCGGGGTTCGATTTGACGCGCAACCAAGACGAAGCGCGTCCGGCGGACTACATTCGCAACTTTGTTTTCCTGCCCCCAACGCACCTCGAGCGGGTGGGCGCGTTTCTGTCGTGATGGGCTCGCCCGATTCCCAAGTCCAGAGGCGAGGCCAAGAAGAGACCGCCCAGAGCCTCCTTACCTGTTTCTCGGGGGAGGGCGAGGGGGTTAGGGCCAAGAACGACAAAAGCCCAGTGATTGACTGGGCTTTCGACGTAAGCGGGATACGGGATTCGGACCCGCGACCTCGAGCTTGGGAAAATAACCTTCGCAACGCTCGGCAATGAAAATCAACAACTTAGACGTCCCCCAGAGGCTCAAAAGTCCCCTGCTGTTGCATCAGGTTGTACTTTTGGTTGTCCCTCGACCCCTCGGAGTACAACCTTTTGAGTCGGAACCGGAAGTGTAGATCAGGCGCGGAAATCGAAGTTTTGAGAGCGTGACCCGAATGGGTAGCGGTCGCAGGTTCGGTTCTGCGCGGAGACTCGGGAGCACTTTGGCTGGGCACGCAGCGCTCGCAAGCGCTGGCGTGACATCATCATCCATTCGAGAGAGATCTAGGAAGACAGGCTACCGGACTGTTACGTCGCACAACTGACCATCCGCAGACGAGGTTTTAGAGGTACTGGCGTGGTGCGGGTTTCGGGTGCCACAGCCCTATCGTGGTGAGTAGCCGCAAGTTGCCGCGTCAACCGAGAGAAAGTGGTAGTGCCACTCCAACTCACCTGGGTCGTTGCGGGCTTCTTTCAGGGCCACCAGAATGTTCCCCTCAGAAGGGTAAACCCAGGCTTGAAGTGCCAGGTTGGTGTCCAGAAGCACTGACTTGCCAGACTAGCACTTTGTAACGAGTTGGAAATACTCATCCCCATCATCGACTGCCTTTAGAACTTCGAGCGACTCTCCCTC
>PFUG01000233.1 GCA_002789955.1 Deltaproteobacteria bacterium CG_4_9_14_3_um_filter_63_12
TCGCCCATCCCTTCGATCCGCACTTTTGGCCCAGTGGACTCTCCCCGCACGTGGATCACACCGGTGTTGATCTGGGCCTCGCCCTTGATCGCCTGTGGCGCGTCATCGTCTCCCAGGACGGCTCGACGACGCCCGGCCTCGCTGCTCCGCTTCGCCTCGATCGAACGCACGAAACGGTCCCAGGTCGTCTCGCCGCTGCGTCGAGAGGTGGCGATGAGCTGGCGGAAGCGATCCCAGGTGGTCGCCGCGGTGATGGGTGTCACGCTCTTGTCTTTGGGGTTGCGCCATTTGGCCTTGAAGCGTCGCCAGGAGGCTTCGCTGGGCCCATCGGCTCTCTTGACGGGGACCTTCTTGGCCATCATGGAGCGGAAGAGATCCCACGTGAGCTCTTGGCGCACGGTGTCCACGGAGAGCTGGATCGCGACCGAGTTCATGGTCTTGCGAAACTGCTCCCAGGGGGCGTCGAGAGCCGGCAACGACTTGACTGCCTTGATCACCTCGAACTCTTCGATGTCGTCGGGCGAGAGCGCGATCACCTCGTCGGCCGAGAGGTTGGACTCGTCGACCTCGATGCAGACCTCGAAACGCTCGTCCTCCTCCTCGCTGAAGACCTCGAGATCGGTCGCGCTGAGCAGGATGACGTTGGAGACCTCGCGATGGGAGCTCCGATCATCTTGGAAATACTCGAGCTCCTCCTCGCTGAGCGCGAAGACGACGCTGATCTCCTTGCGTTGGGAGGTCTCCTTGCGTTGGGAGGTCTCCTTGCGTTGGGAGGTCTCCTTGCGTTGGGAGGTCTCCTTGCGTTGCGAGCTCTGTGCCTCTTTGGCGGGCTGCGGGGCTTGATACCCAGCGAGCGTGATCACGCCGTCGAGCTCGGGTACCGAGGTCGTCGGGGCGTTCTCGTCCGCCTCTTCACAGTTGAAGACCGCCGCGGCGTGCACGGGAGCGCTTTCGGGCGCTTCGTCATCGAAGACCGCCCCGGCGAGCGTTGGAGCGCTCTCGTCGACCTCCTCGTCATCGAAGAGCGCGGCGGCCTGCTGGGCCAACGACCGCGGGATGGCGTGCAGCTTGTCGGTCGAGGAGATGACGAGCTCCTCGAAGAGGCCGGCGAATTCGGGATGCTGGTTGAGGGGCACGAACGGCCCTTCGCGGGTCTCGCTCACCTCGTGCGCCGCGCGCACGACTCCGAGACCTTGCAGGCGTTGGAGCACCTCGAGGCCCCTCACCTCGACGACGGTGGCGTCCGTCCTCACCCAGAAGACCTTGGACTCCTCAGGGCTCGCCGCGGGCGGCGTCGCGTCACCGCGGACGAAGTACGGCGAGGCGGAGGCGACGACGGTGCGTTCGTTGTCGGTCTGAATGAAGAGGCGTCCGATGTCAGGGTGCTCTTCGGCGCGTACCCAACGGCCATCCGGAAGCTCCTTGATCAGGGCGTCCTTGGCGATCACACCGATCTTCGCCAAACGGGCCAGCTGTGCGCTGTTTTGGGCCTGAAAGACCTTCAGGCGGGTCTTGATGAGGAAGCGGCCCATGGGCAGCAACTCCTTGAGTGCAATAACAACCCCGTCAGCGACAGGGCACGGGACTCTTTAAGAAGCGCCCGTCGGCCGCGAGTATATCTTTGCGTCCCGAACTTTGCGATGCCAAAGCGTTTTACATCGTCTTCATCGCTGCGATCCAAGCTTTGATACGGCAGTTTGATGAGTCCGACGGGCCGGTCCAGGTTTTCATTCTGGCTCAGTCTGGAGTCTCGAGTCTGGAGCTTCAGCCGGATGCTGCCCTGCATGCTGCTGAAGTCCGACAGGCTACCGAGGCAGCTCCGGACTCCGGACTCCGGACTCCAGACTTTGATACGGCAGTTTGATGAGTCCGACGGGCCGGTCCAGGCTTTCATTTTGGACAGTCTGGAGTCTCGAGTCTGGAGCTTCAGCCGGATTTTGCCTTGCAGGCTGCTGAAGTCCGACAGGCTACCGAGGCAGCTCCGGACTCGGGCCTATCAGCTCAGCCCATAGCCTCCAGACGAATGAGACTGGCACTGAGCTGGTCCTTGCTCTCTTGGAACTCGGCCAACTTTTGGCGCTCGGTGGCCACGACGTCGGCCGGCGCGCGGTCGACGAACTTGGCGTTGCCCAGCTTCTTGGCGATGAACTCGATGTCCTTGTCGAGTTTCTTGATGGCCTTGTCGATTCGCGACTTCTCCTCTTCGACGTCGATGAGGCCGGCCAGCGGCACCACCAGCTCGACGTTGGAGGCGATGATCGTCGCCGCTGCGCTGGGCCGCGGGTCGGACTTGGCGCGATAGACGATGGCGTCGACCTTCGAGAGCGTTTTTACGAACAGCTCGGTGGCGTCGATGATCGCTCGATCGCTGGCGTCGTCGCTGTAGATGAAGAGCTCGGCGATGCGCTTCGAGGGTGGCACGTTGGACTCGCCGCGGATGTTGCGCAGCGCTTGGATGAGCGAGATGGCGACCTGCATCTTGGCCGCCTCCTCCGGGAAGCGCAGGGTCTCGGAGACCTTGGGCCAAGGCGCCACGCAGATCGACGAGGGGCTCCCCTCGGCCTTGGGCAGGGCCTGCCAGATTTCTTCGGTCACGTAGGGCGTGAAGGGGTGCAAGAGCCGCTGAATGGTCTCGACGACGTGCACCAGCACGTTGCGACTCGTGGCCTTGGCCAGCTCGTCCCCGGACTGGTAGAGCGTCGGCTTGGCGAGCTCGATGTACCAGTTACAGAACTCGTTCCAGAGGAAGTCGTAGACGGCCTGCGCCGCGTCGTTGAGGCGGAACTCGTCGAGCGCCGCGGTGACGGCGCCGACGGCGAGGTTGAGGCGCTCGAGGATCCAGCAATCGGCGAGGGAGAAGCGGTTCTTCTGGGCGATGAGCGAGCTTTCTCCCGCCTCGCAGGAGCCGTAGGCGAGGGCGTCGCTGTCCTCGAGGTTCATGAGCACGAAGCGCGAGGCCTGCCAGACTTTGTTCAAGAAGCCGCGGTAGCCCTCGACGCGCTTGAGATCCAGGCGAATGTCGCGCCCTTGGGCGGCGTACATCGACAACGTGAAGCGCAGCGCGTCCGCGCCCTGCGCGGGGATGCCTTCGGGATGGTCCTCGAAGAGCTGCCGGCAGGCTTCGCGCTCGGCCTCGGGCACGGAGTCGGGCGTGACGCCGTAGACCACGTGCAGCGGGTCGACCACGTTGCCGTAGGTCTTCGACATCTTCTGTCCGTCCTTGTCGCGGATGAGCGCGTGGAAGTAGACGGTCTCGAACGGAATTTCGCCCATGAAGTGGAGGCCCATCATCATCATGCGGGCGACCCAGAAGAAGATGATGTCGGCGCCGGTCTCCATGACCGAGGTTGGGTAGAACTTCTCGAGGGTGGCGGTGTTTTCGGGCCAGCCCATGGTCGAGAACGGCCACAAGGCCGAGCTGAACCAGGTGTCGAGCACGTCGGGTTCTTGCACGAGCTGGGTGCCGCCGCAGCTCGGGCAGGCGGCCGGCGCCTTTCGGCTCACGATGGGGCGTGCGCCGGGCCCGATGTGGCGCTCGGCGTCATGGGCGCCCTCGGCGTGGGACTCGAAGATCTCCGTGCCGCTGCAGTCTTTACAGTACCAAGCGGGGATCTGGTGTCCCCACCAGAGCTGGCGCGAGATGCACCAGTCGCGGATGTTGTACATCCAGTTGAAGTAGGTTTTTTCCCACATCTTGGGAAACATGGTGGTCTTGCCGCTCTCGACCGCCTCGATGGCCGGCTTGGCGAGCACGTCGGCCTTCACCCACCACTGCGGCAGGAGCAGCGGCTCGACGATGGCGCCGGAGCGCTGCGAGCGGGTTGGCATGTACTGGTGCGGCTCGGTCTTGACCAAGAAACCGCCGGCCTCGAGGTCGACGAGCACTTGCGCGCGGCAGTCCTCGCGGGTCAGGCCGCGGTAGGCCTCGGGGGCCTCGTCGGTCATGCGCGCGTCGACGCCGATGACCTGAATGCGAGGCAGATTGTTGCGCACGCCGGTCTCGAAGTCGTTGAAGTCGTGGGCCGGCGTGATCTTCACCGCGCCCGAACCGAAGGCTGGGTCGGCCGCCAGGGGATCCCCAACGATGGGAATCGTGCGTCCTGTGAGGGGCAGCACGCAGCGCTTGCCGATCAGGTCGATGTAGCGCTCATCTTCGGGGTGTACCGCGACGGCGGTGTCGCCCAGCATGGTCTCGGGACGGGTCGTGGCCACGACGATGTTCTGGTCGGTGCCCTCCACGGGATAGGCGATGTGCCAGAGACTGCCCTGCTCCGGTTCTTGTTCGACCTCGAGGTCGCTGAGCACGGTCTGCGCCACCGGGTCCCAGTTCACCAGGCGCTCACCGCGGTAGATCAGGCCTTCTTCGTAGAGGCGCACGAAGACCTCGCGCACGGCCTCGCTCAGGCCCTCGTCCATGGTGAAGCGCTCGCGCCGCCAATCGCAGCTGGCGCCCATGACCTTGAGCTGCTCGATGATGCGGCCGCCCTTCTCTTCCTTCCACTGCCAGACGCGCTCGAGGAACTTTTCGCGTCCGAGCTCGTGGCGGGTGAGGCCCTCGCTGGCCAGCTGCCGCTCGACCATGACCTGGGTCGCAATGCCGGCGTGGTCGGTACCTGGCAGCCAGAGGGCCTCGAACCCTTGCATGCGCTTCCAGCGGGTCAAGAGGTCTTGGATCGTCACGAAGAGCGCGTGCCCCATGTGCAGTTGGCCGGTGACGTTGGGCGGCGGGATGACGATGCAGAAGGGCGGCTTGTTGGAGTTCTCGTCAGCGTTGAAGACGCCGTCACGAATCCAGGTCTCGTACCACCGCGATTCCACCTCGGCGGGCTGATAATCTTTCGCGAGCTTGTCCGTCATCCGTCCTCTCCTCTCTCCGCAATACTTTTGCTGACCGTTCGACGCGAGACCAAGCAAGTCCGCCGGGTCAGCCGCTGCAACGCCGCCGAAGGCCGGCGGCGACGTCAGGAAGTCGCGTATCATAGCGATCGGCTCGTCGATTGGAAGCCTGACCCAACAACGTTGCGGTGACCGCACCGGGAACACAGCGAGCAGAGTGAGTTTTCGGCCTTTGTTTCTTTTGGGTTCGGGCGGGCTGTGGTTGGGATACGTGGTTCTGGCGGTCGCGCACGATTTCCCCAACGTTTCACGTTGGGCTGTCAAGGACGGCCCATTCAGGGCCGGCGCCCAGGGACCCGGGCAGGCGTCAGGCTGACCTCGACAACCCTGGGCAAGCTGGCTGGGGCCATGTCACGCCGCCCAGATCCAGGGCATCCGCCCTGGAGGGCGGTCACCGGACGTAGCCCAGTGCAAAGCGCTGGGCCGCGCCTCCGACCGCCCGAACCCACGACTTGTCCTGGTAGGAAGTTCGAGTGTACGCTTGAGTTCTCTGCGAGCCTTCTCTACCCTGTGATCCATTGCCGAGAGTTCAACGAGAGAAGCTCACCAATTCAAACGGGGAGGAACTCCATGGGTACGTTCTTGGGGGGGGGGGCGGGCGGCATTTGTCCTCGTCGGGTGCCTTTTTGTCATGAGTTGCGCTGAGCCCGCGCCGGATGAGCCCGCGCCGGATGAGCCCGCGCCGGATGAGCCCGCGAGGGGGTCGGACGTCGACTCGGGTCTCGTGTTGACCCTCCCCGACGGGGCGCTGCCAGACTCAGGGATGCGCCTCACCATCGAAGAGCTCGCCGTGCTCCCAAGAGGCGCCGTGCGCGCCTGGGAGCTGGGGCCCGATGGGACTAAGTTCGCTGAACCTGTGAGGCTCGAAGCCGAGTATGGGGATTTTGAGCTGCCGCCAGGAGTCGACTCCAGCACGTTGAGGCTGTCGGTCTACGTAGACGAGCGCTGGGTCGCGCTTGCCGACAGCGAGAACGATGTCGACAAAAAAGTTGTCCGAGCGACTACAACGCACTTCAGCATCTATGGGTTGGTGCCTGACCCGAAGCAGGTCGATGGCCGAGGGATGCTTTGGGAAGCCAACGGCGTGAGCGTGACGGCCGACGCTGAGCACTTTGCTCGGCTTTCGGCCTCCCCAACGGCCATCAGCCTCTTCCTCAGCGGCGAGCAGGCGGGGACCGCCGCGCTGAGCCTGAGCGGGCTGCCCACCCAGGGCACTCATCACCTCTATGTGGACAGTCTCGAGGATCATCGGCTCGTCACACCTGCCGACGCAGGCCAGGTCAGCCTCTCCATTGATGGCGCTCGGTCTCACTACCTTTGGCTCCAACCCAGCCCTGGGACGGTTCACATCGGCGGCACGTTCGATCAATGCGCGAGTGTCGGGTCCTGGTCTGGGAACGTCTGCAGGTTGAGCGCGGATATCGTCGGAGGTGTAAGTATCGAGGCGCCCGACGTGGTGCTCGACTGTGACGGACACCGGATTTCCCAAGAGTTTGCTGACCGCGGCATGGGTGTGGGCGTGTTGGTTACGGAGACGCGTCAGCTGGGATTCCCGAGCGACATCACCGTTCAGAACTGCGTGGTCGGCGGGACCGACCAGTGGTTTTGGGAAGGTGTCGCGGTGTTCAGCGGCACACGCATCCACGTGTTGGATTCGGTGTTCGAGGACAACGCCTACCAGTTGAAGCTGATCTCGGGGAGCGAGGCCGAGATTGTGGGGAATTCTTTTCTCCGTACTTTGGCCACTTCGGTTCTCGTGTCAGAAGACGCGACGAACGGGGTGATCGCCAACAACGCCATGACGCCGGGTATGCCGTGTCGAACTTCGAGGTTGTGGACAACACGATCAACAGCTTCTTCGGCATCAGACTTTCTCGAACCTCCAACATCTCGGTTGTTGGAAACTTTATCAAGGTGACCTTGGACGGTCTGCGCATTTCACCTGACGCGGTCATGACTGCGCTGCGTCACAACACTATCGAAGCGGGACGGTGGGGAGCCGCGTCAAACCAGTCGGTCGAGCTCTCGGATGCGGGCGAAGGGAATTGGTGGGGCCACGACTGTCCAGAGCCGCCTTTCGTGCCGGGGGTGGACAGCAATCGCGCCGATGTGGTCGACAGCTTCGCGTATGGACGGCGAGACGCGTGGGAGCTGGGGTTGGAGCCAGGGTGTGATACGACGCCGCCAGTGGCTCCCGTGATCCTGTCGCCCGTCAATGAAGAGGGCATGGTCTTCTTCATGGCGCCGGTGATCCTTGGGAGAGCCGAGCCATTCTCCCAAGTGAAGATCTTTGAAGGGACTACTGAGTTAGGCGCTGGCTACGCGACGAGCGAGGAGGATTTCGTGGTGTCCCTGAGTTCGCTCATGTCCGGGCAGCATGTCATTCATTCTGTGGCGATCGACCGCTCAGGGAACGAGTCGGTGCCATCCGCACCGCTCTCTTTTGGGATTCTGGTGATCGATGAAGGGAACCCGATCTCTGCTGAGAACGGGAAGTTCAGCATCGTCGGGCTGTCCGTGTCACCAAACCCATTCGATCCAACGACGGAGATAAACCAACTGCATCTAGCTCTGGATGTTGACGCAGTCAGGGGACTGGGGGGCAACTCTCAAAATCACCGCCTCTTCGCCTTGACTGCAAGGGTCGTCATGGACCCTGAGACACTGGAGCCGATTACGACGATCTACGCTGCGTCCGAGATCGAGGGCGATAATAACGCAGGACCAGCACGCGTCACTGTCATTGATCAGTGGAATGGCTGTAGCGATGACGGCTGTACTATAGCGAAGTTCAAAGCCTACCCAAGCGACCTGACTGTCGCGGTCGTCAGACTATATGCTGGCAATGGTAACGGGCCGCAGCCCAGTCTGAAACCAGGGGAGTTTCTGACACATAAGTTGATGTCTGAAATCATGAAGCAGGTATTGATTGATGTTACGCCGACGGACCAATTCGATCCGCGTGTCTTTATTGATGTTGTACGCCTAGGTTCCACTCGCGAATCCCGCCGCTACACACTCCAGCCTCTGGTGCTCGATACGTGGCCACCCTCGAAAGAAGAACTGGTGAACTTCGTATTGGAGGTTCTAACGAGAGATGGGTTTGATGGCCGATATGATACTTCGGTCATCGGCTCAGCTATTGCGTTGAATGCAAACGAGCTTGCTGGGTTGTTTAGGAAGAATGGGTTCGAGTACTACGGCATAGAAAAGAGTTGGTTCGAAGAGCAATACTTGCCTCGCGGTGCGGCGGCGGTGGGAATACTAATGCCAGGAGCTGGGATAGAACCGGGACGAGGCTGCGACAATGGGTCGGACATTCTCGTTATGGTGTTCGATTCAGAGTCGTTGTGTGATGCTCCCGGTTTGCAGGCTGCCTTCATAGGAATGGCGCCATGCGACTCTACCACGTGTGCATGCCGATGCGGATGCGCAAGTCCAAACCCAACTGATTGCAATCCAGAGTACACGAGTGAGACTGGTGAGTACGACTCTGGAGGGGAGAACTGTCAAGCGTGCTATGGTTCTACTTCCTGTTCCCCGGGCCAGCTGTGCACTATGTGCTGGCCTCAGTGAAGTGGAGATCGTTCTGTTCGGGACATCAAGAGTCATAGGCACGACGGTGCTTTCCGACACTCCTAAATCGTGCGCATCGTATACCGATTTTATTCCGAAAGATCTTGTCGTACTGTTACTTGCCCTCCATGGGCTCAGCACAGTTCGCACTTCCAATAAGCCCCAGTGGTTTCTGCGTTCGCTAGCCACGAACTCCTGAGGTTGTCGTGAATGGCATAGAGATACTGAGCAGAACGTCTTGGTTCGCTTTTGCCGCCGTCGTGGCTCTCACTTTGTCCACCGCTCCCAAAGCCCAAGGAGAACCCACGCCAGAGGCCAAGCCCATTGTACCGATGTTTGGGGACACAATGCCCGATTTGGACTTGGAGTATGTCCGACAGGTGCCTGATGGACAGACAATCAACCTGGGCGCCCTCAAGGGCAAGTTCGCGATCATCGAGTTCTGGGGCAAATCATGCGGTGCTTGCATCGAAGTCCTGCCGCATCTCCGAGAGATTGCTGAAGACCTCGAAGGCGAGGACCTGCAGTTTGTGTTCATCGCCGATGAAGCCCCAGATGACCTTGCGGAACTACTGGAAAAGCACGCAATGCCAGGTTGGCACGGCTTCGATCCTGACCGGTCCGTGTTCGATTCCTGGGGCGTCAACAGCGTGCCTTCTACGTTCGTCCTCGACCGCGAAGGACGGCTCGTCATTGTAACTTACCCGCTGTTGCTGACGGTTGACGCCATTTTGGATCTTTTGGCGGGAAAAGAGCTGCCGAAAAGCGTTAGGGACTTCAGCCCACTTCGCAGGCCCATCACCGTTGCGTCGTTCAGTGAAGGTGACCTCGTTCAACTCGTCATCCGTGTCGCCGACTCAGATCAAATGCTAGACGCGCAGAAGTGGGAAGAATACGTAGCGTTAGGCATGCAGGCGACGCGGGTGCTCCAATATGCCTTCGATGTTTCGTCTGTGAGAATGGAAGTACCCGTCACGGCCGGCTCGGTGAAGTTGGACGTCACGGCCCGTGTCCCGAGGGAGTCCGGCGAGTTGCTCAAACCAATGCTCCAGAATGCCCTCTTGGCCACGCTGGGTCTTCGTTCGCGTTGGGAAGAGCGAGTTGTCGAAGTGCTCGTGTTCGGCGTCTCCGAGAGTCCGTGTTTTGCGCCCTCCAAGAAGGGCGACCCACTCCCCGAACGACGAGAACGGCATCTGGTATCCAGGAACACATGCCCCCAGATTGTCTACAACTTCGAGGAGTTCCTTGGCTTGCCCGTCATTTTGGAGGACACACCCGACGCCATATGGATGTTTGACATCCCGCTGTCAGGACAGGGCCTCTCGATTTCTGACCTCGAATCGTGTGGCGTCGCCGTGAAACGAGAGAAGCGGGCTATCGAGATATTCGTGCTGGAGCATGCCGAAAAGGACGGCGAGTGACTGGGCTAGCCCACTGCAACAACGCAAACGTGACGGTTCTCCGGCTACTTGCGCTCAGCCGGCAGCCGCTCAACACCCGAGCTCCCCAGCGCACAAAAGCAGCGTGTCCTGCGCTACATGGAGTACCAACTCGGACAGGACCCCGTGGCGGCGATAGAACTCGGCAGCATCCGAAGCGGACAAGGCTATTTCGACCTCGAGGGCGACCTGCGTCGCCTCGCCGTCGGCATTCGAAGCAATCCCACAGTCCTCGCCCAGGACCGCTTTCCCCGGGTCGACGACGCGGAGACCTGCGTCCGCCTCGCCGATGCGCTGGCCGCTGAGTTTGCCTCCGAAGCGGCCGCTCCAAACGACTGGCTCAGCCGGGTCCACGTCGCCATCTTCCAGTGCTATCACCGCGAGGTCCTGCAAACCGCGGCGTGGCTCTACCGCAAGACTCCCTCGGCACTCACCTTCTACCCCTCCATCTACAGCGGCGGCCGCCCTCGTGCAGCCGGAAGCACCGAACCACTCGAAGCCTCCACCGAGACCATCTCCGACGAGCCTGAGACCGTCTGACGTCTTCAGGCGATCATCTTGGCGACGAGCTCATTGACTCGTCGCCAAGGTTCTTACCCGCGTCCTCGCCCGTCGACGGGTCGTCGCCAAGGTTTTTGCGCGCGTCCTCGCCCGTCGACGGGTCGTCGCCAAGGTTTTTGCCCGCGTCCTCGCCCGTCAACGGGTCGTCGCCAAGGTTTTGGCCCGCGTCCTCGCCCGTCGCACGAGCCCCCGAAGGGGGCCCTGGAGTTTGTACACATCCACTGCAGCGCGCCCGAGCGCACGACGCTCGAAGCCTCTACACACCTCCGACCGCCCGAGCCCACGTCGCCGGGCCGTCCCCAAGCCTAGCCCACGAGCGGCTTGCCCTTCTGTGCAGTCCAGCCTTCGAGGCCGCCCTTCAAGTAGAAGACGTGCCGGTGGCCGCGAGCGACCAGAAAGTCCGCAGCGCGCAGACCGCGCTTCGACTCCTCGGCGACGAAGAGCACGTTGTGGTCGGCGGGGAGCTCATGGCTCAAGGCCGCCAGCTCGCCCATGGAGGCGGCCCTCACCCCTTGCAGCGCGTTCGCCGCGCGCTCCTCGTCGGCGCGCACGTCGATGACGATGAAGTTCTCGAGCCCCAGGAGCTCGAGCTTGGCAGGTGAGAGCTCGCGAGCCTCGGCGAGGCCCTCACCGGTCGCTTTGCTCTTCTCGGAGAGGAGGGAGCGGGGTGCAGGCTTTTCGGTTGCTGCCTCGCTGTGGAGTGGGCCCAAGCCTTTGGCATCGACCGCCTCGTTCACCAGCGTCTCGAGCTCACCGTTGGCATAGAGCTCGAGGCCGATGTCGCAGCCGCCGACGAATTCACCACCGACATAGATCTGCGGAAAGGTGGGCCAGGACGAGAACTCCTTTGCGCCGTTGCGGATTTCCGGGTCGTCCAAGATGTTGAACGTCGCATAGGGCTTACCGACGCGATTGAACACGTCGATGACGCGGGCCGAAAAACCACACATCGGCTGGTCTGCGGTGCCTTTGATGAAGAGCATGACGGTGCTGCCATTGATGAAGCGCTGCATTCTCTTGGGGACGTCGAGTCCGGCACCAGAGGTGGGATCGACGGTGACGCCAAGCAACGCGTTGTGACTCTGCATGTTTTGCTTCCTATTTCTTTGGCCACTTCGATGATGAACAAGCGTGGCTGGTCTGGAGTTGGTCTAGAGTTGGTCTGGAGTTGGCCTACGTGGAGAGGGGGGTTCGCTCGGCTGCTGTACGGTTCTCTCTGACGAATCGACCGAATTTTGCTGTGGCGAAAGCCAGTCGTCTGCTTGGCAATTTCAGTCTCGCCTTAACGGCAGACGTGTGAGCTTGCAACCGAATTACGGGGTCGCAAGACCCCTAAGAGCTCAATACCAACCGGAGGAGCTTTGTGAAAACCCCGCAGGGCCCCTGCGGAGTACCGAGGTAAGAGCGTGCAAATAGCGGCTTGACTGTGATACAAACGCGCGTTTCTGCCAGCCGGTTCGACGACAGATTACTGCCATCGAGATCCGCTCTGCGGCCAACCATGCCAGGTTTACGACCTTGCGATGCGCGGGCGGCGAGTTATTTGGATTGGCTCGCTTCCCCACCATCGAAGAGAGAAAAATGAAGCCGACGGAGTTGATCGAGCTCACCCCCCTGGGAGGGCTAGGAGAGTTTGGCAAGAACTGCATGCTGCTCAAGACAGCAGACACCCGAATCCTGATCGACTGCGGGGGGATGTTCCCCGATGCCGAGCACCCGGGAGTCGACCTGATCGTTCCTGACTTTCGTCAGCTGGACGGGGTCTTTCTCGATGCGCTCGTCCTCACCCATGGGCACGAGGACCACATCGCGGGAGTGCCGCATCTGCTCTCGTATCTGGTCGAGAAGAAGAGGGCTCCCATCAAGGTTTATGGGACCCCTTTCACGCTCGCCTTGGTGACGCGGAAGCTGGAGGAGTTCAACCTGCTTTCCGCGGCGGACCTGATACCGTGCAAGGCCGGGAAGGTGTTCCACATCAAGGGGATCTCGGTCGAGCCGATCCACGTCAACCACTCGATCCCAGACTCCGTCGCCCTCGCCATCCGAACCCCGAGCGGGCTCGTGTACCACAGCGGCGACTGGAGGATCGATCACACGCCAGTCAACGAGCCCCGTATCGACCTGCAGCGCATCGCCGAGATAGGCCGCGAGGGCGTCTACATCTTGCTCGCCGACAGCACCAACTCGGACGTGCCGGGGTCTTCGGTGAGCGAGGCCCGTGTGGGCGTGGAGTTCGAAGACGTCATGGATTTGGCGCCGGGACGTGTGCTCGTGACGCAGTTCTCGTCAAACATCGGGCGCCTGCAGAGCATCGTGAGCGCTGCCACCGAAACTGGCCGTCGGGTCGCGCTGATCGGACGCGCGCTCAGACGCAACGCGAGCGTGGCGAGGGAGACTGGGCACCTGGAGCTGGTCGATCCGCGAGTGCTGATGTCGCTCGAGGACGTGGTGAAGCTGCCCGATCACGAGGTCGTGATCGTGGTCGCCGGGTCGCAGGGGGAGCCTTTCTCCAGTTTGACCCGTATCGCCGCCGGTGAGCACCCGGAGGTCCGCATCAAGACTGGGGATTGGGTCGTCTACTCGAGTCGCAAGATCCCAGGCAACGAGAAGCGGATTTCTTATGTCGTCGACCAGCTGATCGAGAGGGGCGCGAAAGTGCTCACTCCTGGCGTCAAGGTGTTGCACACGACGGGGCACGCGCTCGCCGACGAGCAGAAATTGTTGCTGAACTTGCTCAGGCCTCGGTTCTTCGTGCCGGCACACGGCAGCTATCGGCAGCTCGATGCACACCGGAGATTGGGCGAGGAGCTCGAGCTGGAGACCCACGTTTTCACGGTCGGCGAGACGCTGACGTTCGTCAACGATAAGGTATCGCGTACGGCGTTACAGAACGTCGAGCCTATTTATGTGGTCGAGCAGCGTCGTGATGTCGTCGACGAGGAGATCCTGCGGCAACGGCGACAGATCGCTGCGGGTGGATTCGTCATCGTTACTCTGCTCAAGACTCACGCTGGCAAGCTGGCCGAGGTCTTGGTGCTGCCTTATGGCGTCTGCATCAAGGCAGCCTCACTCGTCGCCGAAGCGAAGGAGAAGGCGCGAGAGGCGGTTGTCGCCGTCGGACACGGCGACGACGTCACCCAGTGCGAGGCGGCCCGACTGGCGGTTCGCCGCTTCTTCAAGCTGCACTCCGAGCGCAAGCCGTTCGTCATCGTCGAGGTGTCGCGGATCCCGGCGGCGAGAGCGGGCAAAACCTTAGAGAAGTCCGAGAAGATCGAGGACAGCCAGGCCTCTTGAGGCTATTCTCTAGCTGGTGCCCGTCCGGAAATACCCCATCTGCGGCGTCGCCTTCCTCCCTCGCTCCTCGGCGTACCGGTCATGCGCCTGCGTCGCTCGGTCGTC
>PFUG01000333.1:0-147 GCA_002789955.1 Deltaproteobacteria bacterium CG_4_9_14_3_um_filter_63_12
GGGCGGACCTGGAAGAGCGACTACGCCGGCGGCCCCGGTGGAACACCCTTCAACCTGACCTGTCCCGAGGGCTATGTGCTGACCGGCATCGAGGGCCGCTCCGGAGCCGTCATGGACTCGATCCGGGCGGTCTGCACGCAGCTCGAT
>PFUG01000333.1:178-2938 GCA_002789955.1 Deltaproteobacteria bacterium CG_4_9_14_3_um_filter_63_12
TGCAATTTACTGGCTTCCAGAGCCTCCTCGGCGGCATCCATGGCCGTGAGCATCGTCTTGACGAAATCCGGCATGTGGCTGGTGAGTCCCTGCATCTCTGCGGCGAGGTAGCTGTGCTTCATGAGGATCCGCGTCACCTTGACCATGAACTCGCGCTTTGCCGGTGTCAGCTCGTCTAGACGGCTCAGTTTGTCGGCGTAGAACTGGTGGCTGGCGACGCCAAGCATCTTCGTGACTTCGTCGACGGTCATGGCGTCGGGTTTGAGCACGGCTTCGACCAAGTTGTAGCGGCTGAAGTCGGTCACCTCGATGTGGTCTTTGAGCTGGTCGTAGAGCTGCGAGTAGGGCCAAGGCGTGATGGCGAGGAAGAAGGCGAGGTCTGGCCCGTAGTGTTTGGCCAGCTCGATGGTCTGGCGCATGCGTTCCGGAGTCTCGTCGGGCATTCCGAGCACAAACGAGGTCTCGGAGACGATGCCGTGCTGGTTGATCAACTCGATGGCGCGCTTGGACTGTTCGACCGTGATCTTTTTCTTGAAGGTGTCGAGAGTGGACTGGATGGTCGACTCGACGCCCACGTAGATGTGGCTGATCCCTGCCTTCGCGTACTTGTGGAGGATGGCCTCGTCTCTGAGGATGTCGTCGACGCGGGTCTCCATGAGGAGCTCGACGCCGACTTGACGCTCGATGAGGAGGTCGAGGATGCGCTCCCAGCGCACTGGATCCGTGGTTGGTGTCTCGTCGGAGAGCATGGCGACGGTGACCCCGAACTCAGTGGCGAGGGTTTGCAGCTCGGCGACGAAGTTCTCGGGGCTTCGCCCGCGCCAGGTCTTGCGCCAGAAGAGCTGTTGGGAGCAGAACGAGCACTCCTGCATGCAGCCACGGGATGAGCTGACCACGGCCAGCGTCGAGCCAGGCCGGGGTCGATAGGTGTAGGTCGGCCAGTCGATGAGGTCCCAAGCCATGGGGAGTTCGTCGAGGTCCTGCGTGAGGCCGCGCGGTGGGGTCGAAGTGGGGACGCCATTCTCGCGGTAGGCGATTCCGGCGACGCTGGAGAGCGCTCCGCCAGAGCCCAAGACATCGGCCAGGTCGCCGATGGTGAAGTCGCCCTCGCCTCTGGCCACCAGATCGAGCTCCGGGTTCTCGTTCAACATCTGGCGCCACATATAGGTCCCGTGCTGATTCCCGATAATCGTGACGATGTTCGGATTGACCTCTTTGGCGCTGCGACAGACGCCGAGGCAGTCGTTGACTGACGCCGTGATGGCGGTCAGCGCGACCATGTCGGGCGCCTGCTCGACGAGCTCCTGTTTGATGCGGGCGTGGTCGTGGAAGTATGACATGGCGTCGTAGATCACCGGCTCGTGGCCGTGCTTGCGGAGCATGCCAGCCAGGTAGACCAAGGCGACGGGCATCCACACCCCCGCCGATTCGACGACGCCGGAATGGTAGGGGGGAGTGATGAGGAGAACCTTCAGTTTCTTTGACGCGATCATCGAGGCCTCGAGTTTCCAAGCGCACGATACAGAGCAAGAAAAATCAGCCAGGCCTTGTGCTGTCAACGAAAATCAAACAATTCCGTACTCACTGGAAGTACGCAGAGTGCAACGAAGGGATGGCGAAGGGCAGCAGAAAGATGGTCAGGACAGCAATGGCGAAGCAGGTCAGGGCTAGCCAAGCCGAGGTGGTCCCTCGAATCTTGAAGAAATACCTAAGATGTAGGTAGCTTCCGTAGCCTAGCCAAGTGATGAGCGACCAGGTTTCGATGGGGTCCCATCCCCAGTAACGTCCCCAAGACTCGTTGGCCCAGATGGCACCTGCGCCAATCGTGATGGTCCAGAAAATGAACCCAAACCCGATGAAGCGTGCCGTGAACGCCTCTAGGGCTTCTGGGGCGGGCAAGCTCCGCATCCAAGCGCTCTGCTTCTCGGGTTCCTTGTTCTTCTTCAGGAGGACGACCGAGGTCGCAACGGACATCAGGTAGGAGCCCGCTGCGAGTTTGTTGAACAGGATGTGGAAAGTGAGCCAGACCGAGCGGAGGGTTGGCGGCAGCTCTCTGAGATCTGGGTTGGTGAACAGCGCCAGCGCCACCATCAAGATCATGGCGGGTACGATGATGAGGGAGGCAAACGCCCAGCGTGGGCGTCGCCAGACGAAGAAGAGCAAGAGGAGCCCCGCGATCCAGGCGTTGGACGAGAGGACCTCGTACTTGAGCATGTAAGGACCGTGCCCTGCGGCGATCCAGCGAATGACCAGGGCGACGGCGTGCACGAGCAGGCCGATGAAGAGGGCGAGCTGGGCGAACCGGACTCGTTTCGGGTGCTCGAAGACGATCGCATGGGCGAAGATGGCGAGCGCGACGATGTAGCACGCGACAGCCCCCCAGTGGAGCATGACCTCGATCGCGAAGCGGCTCACTCGGCCTCCTTTTCGACGGGTTTGACCTGCCCGTGCATGACCGAGAGCGGGGCTTGCAGAGGCGCGACCTCTCGGCCCACGTTGGGGGGCGCGAGGAACTCGATGTGGTCGACCTTCCAGATGCCGTCGAATTGTTTGAGGGTATAAGCCATCGCGTAGGTGTCGACGCTGCCTTCGCCGACTTGCTCCCCACTCCCGATCTTCCTATCGGCGTAGGACCATCGCTCCTGTGTGTTCACGACGAACCCGGCGTCGACGGCCTCGACGGAGGAGACGGTGAAGGTCTCGAGGCGCGAGTCGAGGGTCGTCCCCATGTCGAGCTTGACGCCGATGAGCCCTGTGAGC
>PFUG01000335.1:0-1653 GCA_002789955.1 Deltaproteobacteria bacterium CG_4_9_14_3_um_filter_63_12
GGGCTCGAAGTTCGTGGAAGGCACGCTCCCCTGCTTCCCGCCCCGGCTCGGGTGCGGTGAACCAGGCCGCCACCAAAGCCCCCTGGGCTGTGCCCATCGTGGCGGTCTCGAGGTCGTCTGCGTCGTCGAAGTCCTTGTCCACACGGCGCAGCTCGCGCGAGCGGCGAATCGCCTCCATGATCTGCTCTTTGCCGAGGGCGACCAGCTCGGAGGTGGCGCGTGGGTCGTCGGCGAGCGTGTCGGCCACGGCCTGCACGGCGTGGCGCTTGCCCGCCGCCCAGAAACCGCGGAGACCGTCCCCGTCCCTACCACACAGCAACTCCTCGAGCGCCAATCGCAGCTCGTCCGCCTTGTCCTCGCGCGTTGGCCTCGGTGGCGCTTTGCTAGGCACATGGCCGAGGGAGGCCATGTGACGGCTGCGTGAGCGGTCCCCGATCAGCCCCTGCTCCACCGAACGGCTGAGCGCCTGGGCGATGTCCCCCACCGCGGGGCACAAGGCGAGGCGTGCGGGCTCTCCGTAGGTCCTTAGGTAGTAGCCGGGCACCGAGGCCTTGGCCGTGTCCTCGACGTCCGCACCAGAGACGCGCAGCGTCGGGATGCCGGGGACGCCGTGGAGGTCGGCTTCGGCCTGGTTCGTCACCTCCACGACGAGCAGGAAGACTGCGACTTGGGCCTGGGCAGCAGCGGTCATCAGAGCTGCGGCGACAGCCTCGAGCGGCGGAAACGCTGGCGGAGCGAAGACACAGCACCAGACGCCGCCGTGGTGGCGCAGCTCGGCGCGCCCGGCGGCGAGCGGGTCGTACGCCGCGAGCTTGGGCGGAGGAGGAGGAGGAGGAGGAGGAGCGTCGGCTTGCGTCACTGCGGCGTAGCGCTCACGCGCCCGCGCTACGGTGTCGGGGCGGCGAATGGCGCTGGCCAGGAGACCCTCGAGGCGCCCGAGGAAGGCCGGGGAGGTCTCGCCGCCGGTTTCATGGGCGAGCTCATGCAGCGTGGTGCCGGCCGCGGCGTCGAACCCCGCGGCGACGAGATGCGCGCCCACCAGCACGCTCGCGCCGAGGTGCTGCCCCATGACCGCGGCGCGTGCGGCATCGTCGAAGACCTCGAAGGCGGTCGTCTTGCACGGTCTGCCGCCGTTGAGGTCGGCGTAGAGCTGCGCCAACACCTGGAGGCGGGCGGCCTCGAGCGGCCCCGGCGGCCGTGTGGCGAGGTCGGTTTTGAAGTGGTCGCTCGTAACGGGCATCCCGAGCTTGGCGAACGCGCTGATGGCGAGGTGGAAGCCCATGCGCTCTGCCAACCCATTGATGCCGTGGTCCTCGGCGGCGCGCGCTAGCCACCCCCGTGGCCAGTCGAAGCGCAGCCCGCGTCGGCTCGCGGCGGCGATGAAGGCGTAGAGCACCTCGTGCCCATGCGCCCACGCCTGCTTCATGTGCAGAAACACGGCGAGCAACGCTGGCGGGTCGAGCGCCATCGCGATGGCGTCAGCCACTGGCCTCGCCGGCAGGTCGCGGCGGTCGCGGTCGCCCTCGAGGGCATCGATGGGTGGGTCGTGGACAAGGCTGAGGGAGGGGTCGTGGTCGCCTGGGTAGAAGTGGACCAGACCCCGGAGCTGGCGGCGGTAGTAGATTTCGCCGCAGCCGCGGCGCAGCGGCGGGG
>PFUG01000335.1:1667-38720 GCA_002789955.1 Deltaproteobacteria bacterium CG_4_9_14_3_um_filter_63_12
GGGTCGCGTCGTCACACCCCTCGAAGCGCACGTACGAGCCTGGGAACGGCGTCGCGCGCTGGTTGACGTCGTAGCAGAGCTCCCGCCCCAACGCGATCGGGTCGAGCAGCACGCGCAGATCGTCCGCGCCGCTGCCGGCCATCATGGTCAGCCCGAAGTCACGCAGGGCGAGCAGGGCGCAGATCTTGAAGCCTTCGCCGAAAGCCCCAGCGGTCGTGCCGTCGCGCTTGGTGGTGGCGCCGATATAGGCCACGAGTTCCAGATCAAAGGTAGCCGGTCCGGAAACCTCGACCGTGCGCGCCTTGCGGTCGATCGCGACACGCACGTCACGGAAGTCCGGCGTCGCGTCGAAGAAATTCTGCAGCACGTCACGCACGAACGTGGAGCGGTCCCAGCGCACGCCGTACGTGTCGAGCAGCGAGAGGCGAACGCGGCGGGGACTGAGGGCGTCGGGATGCATGTGGTGCACGGCGTGTCTGACGTCACTTTTGCTGCCACGGACCTCGTCGCGGCGCACGGCAAGGCCGAACGCCGTCGAGCATCGTGTGCGTCGTCGCGCAGTGTCAGCGTGCGCTGCGGGGTCGCAAGCTGGGTCTCAAGTTGTCGCGGTGTTAGTCCTCAGGGCAGGTGCTCGGCGAACCGCTCCGAGGAGCGCTGCTCGCTCGGCACCAACGCTTCGACCTCACCAGCCGGGGTGGCAGCTGTTGCTGCGCCTGATTGCAGCCACTTTAGCGTGTGGGGGTGGGAGAAGCAAGCAGTCCGATTCAGTCGATTCAGTCGGATGAGAAACTCCGGTCAGGCGGGTAGCCGACCCGGAGAAGCTTGCTCCAACCCTTCGACCCCAAGACCAAAGAAGGGTGAACGCACTACGAACGCCGAACGCGCGTTGGCTAGCCAGCCCGTTGCGGCTATCCTGCGCGGGCCTCGGTCCAAGCCAGCGCTACCTCAACTATGCGCTGAGCGTCATCACTGCGCGTGCGCTGCCCGACGTGCGCGACGGCCTCAAGCCAGTGCAGCGGCGCATCCTCTACGGGATGAACCAGCTCCACCTCGCCCCCGATGGCCGCCACATCAAGAGCGCCCAGGTCGTCGGCGAGGTCATGGGCAAGTACCACCCGCACGGCGACAGCGCGATCTACGAGGCGATGGTCCGCGCGGTTCCGCAACATCCCAGGCGTGAGACCTACTTGAGGGTCTTTCCGGCCCAGGCCGCATTGAGCGCCAAAGATCTCGAGGGCATGCTCACGATACTGCAGCCGCGATTCAATGATTCTGCGCCGTGGTCGCCGACTATGACCCTGAACCCACCCAGAGTGAGTGGTCCCTTGAACGCTACGACAGGTTCCTGGAGTCCATCGCCGTTGCAGGCAAAGCGCCCAATCGCACCCGCATCCTGCTGCTCGCCGACAAAAGGCAAAAGGAAGAGCTCGGCTCCCTCTTTCGGCTCCCGTTGTGGGGTCGAAAGGTCAATCCACTCATCTTCTGACCCCGTACCTTCAACACCGCCGGTCCCTGTCTCGACCTCAACCACTACATGTTGCCCGCAGCACAGCGCTGCGTGGCAATCCGGCCGCTGATCGACGAGGGGCTCTACTTCGTCCTCCACGCCCCGCGCCAGACCGGCAAGACCACGCTCGTCCGCAACTACGCCCGTGAGCTGCCGGCTGAGGGAAAATATGCAGCGGTCGCGTTGTCGATCGAGTGCTTTACGGAGAACGAGGTGGAGTCCATGCTGCCGCAGATGCTCAGGCTTTTCGCCGAGGCTGCCTCCCAGCAACTCTCCTGGGCGTCAGTGGCAGTCGATGAGGATCGGAGGCGGTGTGGACATAGGGTCCTCTGGGCAGAAATTCCGCCTCGAGAGGGTGTTGGGAGCCATTTGGGATAGAAATTCCGCCTCGGGAGCGGTGTTGAGAGCCGTTTGGGATAGAAATTCCGCCTCGGGAGCGGTGTTGAGAGCCGCTTGGGATAGAAATTCCGCCTCGGGAGCGGTGTTGAGAGCCGTTTGGGATAGAAATTCCGCTTCGGCAGCGGTGTTGGGAGTGGTCCGGGGCAAAATCTTGTTTTGCGACATGAGCCCCCGCACCGAACGGGGCCGTCAGGGTGTGCCTCCCAGCACGGTGTCAATCACACTCAAGAGCTGTTTGGTGCTGGGACGCTGGCGGTAGTCGCGGTCAGCGTGCGCCCAGCGGATGACCCCACCCTTGTCGACGAGGAACACGGCGGGTACGGCAAACACATGGTCAGCTCGGCCGGAGGACGCCTCGAGATCGATCCCAAAACCGCGCAGTTTCTCCACCTCGGCCTCGTCTGCCTGACGCAGGACGCTGAACGCATGGTGTGCCTCGAGCTCCGTGTCGGCCAGCACCGGGAAAGGGATCGTGTAGGTGGCTTTTGTCGCGGCGGCCTCCTCAAAGCGATCGACGCTGATTGCAACTGGCGTCACACCTCTGCTCTTGAACTCTCCGAACGCGTCGGTGAGGTTGTGGATTTGGAAGTTGCAGTATGGGCACCAGCCTCCTCGGTAGAACACGAGGAGCAATGGACCGTCGGCGACCAACCCGGACAGGTGAACGGTCTCTCCTTTGATGTCGCGCAGTCGTGCGTCGGGCATGGGCAAACCCACAGGGAGCCCGAGTCCTTCAGGGAGCGTGCCCAGTTGCGCTGTCGGCGTCTCGGTCGTCTCATTCTGCCGAGGAGCGGCGGCGCTGGGGCTGGGTTCGGACGCCTCGGCGTCGCGAGCGGTTGACGACCGCGAGGAAGAAGTGCCGGCTTCGAGCGCCTGCGGCTCAGGCGCCGCGCGGTCACAGCCAAGAACGATGAGTGTCACGAGGAGGAGCAAGAGGCTTGGCTTACGTAAGAGTGTCATGAGCGACTCCAGTTTCGACCAGGGGATGGCTTCGTCGTGAGTGGATTATGGCCTACCGCTGTGTACGGGAGCCTTCTCGGAACCTGACTGCGTAGCGAAAGCCAGCGCGCCGTTGACTCCTCATTCGGGTTTGGAGGGAGCCCACAACAAGAACCCTTCCTGCGCCGCCTCGCTCAGCAGGGTCTCCACAAACTCCATGGGCTGTCCGAGGGCAACGGCAACCGCGGACGGCGACAGCCCCTCCTGCGCAACCTTCAGCGCCAGCAGGTGGCGAGGGGTCGCGATGAGGTGGCGCAGCTCGAACGACGGCGGGTGCTGGAAAAGCAGAACGATGTGGGGCTCGCTCCCCGGGCCGGGAAGAGGGGGCACGTCGACGGAGCGACGGAGCGCCTCGACATAGCTGTGCACAGGGAACTCGAAGCTCAGCGCGGCGAGTGAAGGGTTGAGAGTCGGCTGTGGGGTTGCGTCAGGCACTTGTGCGGTCGAAGTGTAGACCGCGAACTCCTCCCATTCATAGGTGGCCAACTCTACGTGGAATGCGAGGAGCCCAGGCTCTCGGGCAATGAGACGCTGGCGTAAGAACTCAGGGAAGCCCTCGGCGGCGCTGTTGAGCTCCCAATGGCTCGAAGGTGTGGCTCGCTCATACGCCTCGACCCATTGCCGCCACAAGGGCTGGCCGACCACACGGGCGAGGTAGGGGTAGTTCTTGTCGACCACACCGCGGACGTGCTCGCGAACGAATCGGGCGTAAAGCGCGAGGCGCTCGGGGGCGGCGCCAAGGCTCAGCGCCACCTGCTCTACACTCGCCTCACCGCGGAAGAGCTGGTGCATCTGGGTGCGCACTCGGTTCAAGGTTTCCATGGCTGCACCTCTCCAAGGACACTGTGTCCAACGCGACGAATGCGAGCGTTCTCGGCGGCGAGAGTCTCGATGGGGGGAATGGCGTGATCGCGCTCGAGCAGCGTCGAGACGGGTCCCGTCCGGGCGAGGGTATAGGCGAAGAGCGCGTAGACCGCATTGGGCACATCCTGCCCGTGGGTGTCGACGATGACGCCATCTAACGGCGTGTGTCCGGCCATATGGAGCTGTGCGACACGGTCGAGGCGAAGGCGGTCGATGAAGTCGTAGGGATCGTAGCCGTGGTTTTGCGCGTTGACGTACACGTTGTTGATGTCGAGGAGCAGACCGCAGCCGCTGCGCTCGAGCACCTCGTTGATGAAGTCCACCTCGAGCAGGTCCGAGTCCTGGTATTCGATGTAGTAGCTCGGATTCTCGATGAGGAACGGGATGCTGCTGCGGCCCTGCAGGACGTCGATCCGAGCGGCCACGTGGCGCGCGACGGAGTCGGTGAAGGGCAAAGGGATCAAGTCGTGGTAATCGACCCCGAACGCCGAGCTGTAGCTGAGATGGTCGGAAAACCAGAGCGGATGGACTCTCTCGATCAGGTTGAACAAGGGCCGAAGATAGTCCTCGTCCAATGGCTCGAGGGCCCCAATGGAGAGTCCAACACCGTGGAACACCAAGGGCCAGCTCGCTGCCGCGCGGTCGAGCACGGCGCGTGGACGACCGCCGAAACCCATGAAGTTCTCCACGAGGACCTCGAGGAAATCGATTCGCTCGCCCTCCAGTGCCGAGGACGCGGTGAGGTGCTCAAAGATGGAGTTGAAGTGGGTGCGCCGCAGGCCCACGCCGAAGCCCAGAAACGGCACGATCCCCTGCTGGACCCAGGAGTGGGCCGCTAGCGACGGAGGCTTCGGGTGTGACGACGGCCGTTCGATTGTCAGTTCCATGACGAGCCTTTGTGGGACGGGAGCAAGTCGTGAGGTGAGGAGCGCGGCACGCCACCGCCATGGCAGAGGGTGGCGTGCTTCCCGGGACGAAGGTTGGCTATCAACCGCAGGAGTTCTCTCCGCAGGAGCTCTCGGCTCCGGTCTTCGCTGCGTCTTTCGGAGCTTCATCCTTCTTTGCACCACAGTTCGAGGCTCCACAGGAGGCCTGGGTCCCCTTTGCAGTGTCCTCAGTGGCGGCCTTGGGGGCCTGAGCCGTGGTGGCCCCCCCGCAAGCCGCGGCGGCGAGGCCAAGACCCGTGAGGGAGAGGCCGAGAACGAGGGCTTTGATGCTGAGCTTATTGGTGTTCATGAGCGATTCCTTTTCAAGGTGACTTAGGAGCCTGTGGGTAAGGCAGTGCCCGTGATGGCACGAGCGGGGTCTTGAAGCACTACGTGTGCGTCGTCGGTCCGGATCGTGTCTGTCCGTCTCGTGCTCGCTGGAGAAGAGTCGTGGTAGGCGGCGGATTGTTACGCGCTGACTGACGATTCTTTTTGCGGCCGTCGAATTTTATCTTCGTCCTGACGAGCCACCGCCCAGCCGGCTTCGACCGAGGACCTTGCGCTCGTCCGCAAACTTCTCGAAGGCGACGAGATCGCCTTCGAGAGCCTCATCACCGTCGGCCAGCGCCCCGAAAACGGCGAGAGCCCGGAGCGAACGGGCTCAGTGCACGATCTTACCCTCGATCGGAGCGGGCTCTGGGATGACTCCGAAGCGCTCTTCATAGCGCTGCACTGCGTCGACCAGCGTCACCGCCAGGAGTTTGGCCTGGCGTGGATTGAGGATCACGCGGTTCTGCACTTTTGCGCCGGTGCGTGTGGGCTGCACAAAGATGAAGTCGAGGATGAACTCGGTCTCCGTGTGACTGATCAAGGCGAGGTTGGCGTAGGTTCCTTGCGCTGTCGCGTCGTCGATCTGCACTTGGATGCGGTTGGGGTTCTGCGGGGGTTTGGGGTCGGTCATCGGTGTGCTCACGGGGGCGAAATGGGGCGAAGGGGGGCAGTCGTGTCGTGCCGACCAAGCGACGAACCCTCCCGAGCGCACAGGCTGAAGCCTGTGCGTTCGGGGGTTTGGGTCACCTAACGTCGGCGGCGACCGACGACAAGCAGGGCGAACACACCGAAGCCGACCAGTAGGAGCGCTGGGTTCGAGGTCGTGCGCGAAGCGAGGGTGCAGCCACAACCCGAGTCATCTCCCTTCGTGGACTGTGCAACGACGACGGTGAAGCCGTTGGCCAGCGTGTCTTTTTGGCCGTCGGGGTTGGTCACTGTGAGGTCATAGGTGCCCGCCTCAGCATCCACGGGGATCGTGAAGGTCAACTGGCTCAGATCGGCGCTCTGGATCACGGAGCGCTGGTGGGGACCGAAGTTCAAAGAGGCGCCGGTTTGGAAGTTGAGCCCAGTGACCGTGGCGGTGTCACCGCCCATGCCCTGGTCTGGGACAATGCCCGTAATGGCGGGCGGAAGCGCCGGATTGATGACCTCGCCTTCCTTGACCTCGAACGCCGAGGGATAGGTGAACAGCGCGCCGGAAGGGGTCTGAGCGATGAGATCGTAGACGCCGATGGCGAGGCTGTTCGGCACGGTCGCTTGGATGATGGTGTCGGAGCTAATGACGACGCCCGTCAGAGAGGTAGTTCCCAGCCGCACCGTGGTCCCATCGACGAATCCGGTCCCTCGAATCTGCACCAACTGTTCGGTCCCGAACTGGGTTTGGCCCGGATCGATGGAGGTGATGGTCAAGGGATCGGGCGAGAAGATGTCGAGCTCTGCGTCCATGGCGGTGTCTTGGGGCTCGGCCACGTCGGCCGCCTCGGCCACGTCGGGCTCCGCCACGTCGAGCTCGGCGATGTCGGGCTCCGCTTCGAGCTCTACTGGCGTGCCGCTGGCGGTCTGCACGGTGACGCGCAGCACCCAGTCGCCCGTGAGCCCCAGGGTACTGGACGAAACCCAACCGAACCCTTCAGCGTTGATGGCGTTCACCGAGGCATTGATGGAGCCGTCGTTATCCCGCGACGGCCCAGGAAACCCGTTGTGAGTGACGTCGAACGAAATCCAGAAAGCCCCAGACGCGACCGTCCAGTTCTCGGCGCTCAGGTCGATCGCGCTCAGGGCCGAATCCGACCCCTGAATTTGGTACTCACCAGCGCTATACAGCTCGGTACCTGGGAAATTCGGACTGAGGTCCGCGGCGGTCGCGTCGGGCGCGTACAGACGCACGGTCGTGTTCTGGGTTGACGCCGCTCCTGCGAAGAGAAACGAAACACTGGTAATGGTCAGGGGGTAGTCTCCGGCCACTGAGGAGAACTTCCCCGCCCACTTCTCGCCCGCTGCAAAGCCCCCCTGAGCCGCGACGACGTCGCCCGAATTGAAGCCGTCGTTCTGCAGGGTTTTCTCGTCGGCAAACGCGGGGGACGTGAAGAACAGGATCACGAGGGCGATCTTTGACAGTAGCTTGATCCTCGACATTGGGCTCTCCAGAGTGATGCGGCTGCGCCAACCATGAATTCTCGAAAGGCAGGATAGGTCTCTCACCCTGCGCCCGCAAACCTCTCTCGAAGAGAACGTGTTTGCTGGACTTTCACAGATGCGTGGGGACGACTCCCGGGAAAGAATGTATCATGCCCGGTGGGTCTGGGGAATCGCTGTTTGTCGCCGTCGGTCGCTGTTCTTGCAGAAGCGACTGCGACACAAAAAGTGGTGGCCGTCGACTGGACCGTGTTTTTCTCCCAACGGCCGATACCAAGCCCTGTAAGGCCAGCAAAACGTTCATCGAGAATCGCCATGTCTCACCGCTCCCTGTCGTTGCTCTTCCTTCTCGCGCTCGGCGCCTTCGGCCTTGTCGCACCCGCTCCGGTGGATGCGACCGTCGTGCTCTGGTCCGACGTCGAGACCCTCGCCGAAAACGCTGACCTCATCTTGGTTGGTGAGCTCATCGCCAACGACAGCGCCGAGCGCGCCGCCTCGTTTGGCATCTACACCGACTACACCTTCCAGGTCACCTCGGTGCTCAGCGGCGACGTAGGAGAGACCGTGATTGTACGCCTGCCTGGGGGGGAAGACGCGGGCCGCAGCGTGGTCGTCGCTGGGGTTCCCTCCTTCGAGTACGGAGAGACCTACCTCCTCGTGTTGCACGGCATTCAACCCCAAGCCTACGGCGAAAGCGGTGACACTCCCTACTACGTGCCTCTTGGGCTCTCGCAAGGGGTTTGGACTTTGGAGTCTTATGGGTCCGAAATCGAGGCTGTTCAACGACATACCGACGTCGTCTTCCTCGACGGCGCTGGCCAGGTCGTCAACGTCGCCCCCGTCGAGAGCACGCCGCTGAGCACCCTCGGGGCGCGGCTCGCCCAGGGAGCGCAACGATGAAGACTCGACAGCTCCTCGGTGTGCTGCTGCTCGCACTCCTCTGGGTCCTCGGCCCGAGCCACGCCTTCGCCTACCTGCCCTCTGGACTGGTCTGGCTCCCAGAAGATCTCCCAGTGACCTACACCATCAACGAGCGAGGCAGCGACGACCTCTCTCTCGAGCAGCTCGAGGCGCTCTTCGCGGCCTCCTTCGCCACTTGGACCGAGGTCCCCTGCACGACGATCGCCGTCAGCTACCAAGGCCGCACCGCGACCGAGGCGGCCATCGACGAAGAGCACGTGATGTCCTTCGTCGAGAGTGGCTGGACGTTGGGCCCCAACGTGTTGGGCGCCAACTCCGCGGCCGTCATCAGCTTGCTCCCCAAACGCGTCTCTTCGGACATCACCTTCAACGGCGAGACCAAGACCTGGCGCATCGGGGGGGGCGGCGCCAACCTCAACGTCATCGACCCACAGAGCGTCTTCACACACGAGATCGGCCACTTCTTCGGGCTGAGCCACACCAACGACGATGGCTCCGCGACCATGGCCGCCGCCTACCTCCCCGACACCGGACAACGCAGCCTCTCCCACGACGACAAATGGGGAATCTGCGACCTCTATCCGAACGCCGCCTCGACCGGCGAATGCGATACGACCGACGACCAATGCCCCCCGGACAGTGCCTGCGGACAGCTCGGCAACAACTTCTTCTGCATCGAAGCCCGCGACGGTTACGGTGACTTCTGCAACTCCTCGCACATCAACTGCCAGGACACCTGCGTCTACACCCTACCCAATTTGACCGCCGGATTCTGCACCAAGCTCTGCGTCGCCGACGTCGACTGTGGCGACGGCGCCGAGTGCAAGCCCTTTGGCACCGTCCAAGTCTGCGCCCTCAAAGACGTTGCGCCCCCGGAAGCCGACGACTTCTCCACCGACACCAACGAAGCCGACGCCACGAGCGGGTTCGACTTCGGCGTCGTCGACACTGGCTCCTCTGCGGACACCACCGCCTCAGCCGACGCAGACCTCGAAACCACCGACCAAGTGGATTCCGCGCTCACTCCGGGAGAGACCTCCGAGGGCTGTGGCTGCCGAATCGCCTCGTCCTCACCCCGTCGTTCTTGGTCTTGGTGGCTCGTAGCGCCGCTGGCGATTTTCTTCGGTTGGCGCCAGCAACGCCCCTGAAAACACGCCGAGCCGCCTATCCGTGACAGTCTTGGCAGCGGTCGGCCCAGGGCATCTCGCGCAGCGAGGTCAGACCCAGGTCGACGTTGCACTCGGAGCAGCGTCCGTAGGCGTCGTTGTCGTCGTCGAGCAGCTTGCGCTTGTCGTTGAGGAAACTGAGGTAGGCGCGCAGTCGATCCTCAGCACGCATCCCAGGCGTGACGTCGGCGATACGGTCGATGTTCGTCAGATCGAGCTTCTTGCCCGAGAGGAGATCGGTCAGCTTCGTGGCGATCTCTTGTCCCTTCTTCAGCAGCAGCTCTCGCAGCTCGAGCCGCGCGTTCTCACCAAATCTCAAGGTCATAGTTCACTCCGAAGCTCTCGTAATGTTTCGCTCTTGCTCAAGCCAATGTGCTCAGCAGCACGACACGGTACACGGGCTGGTACTCATCTCGATAGGTTTTCGAATGGGAGAGGGCGATAAATCCTGCGTCCTTGGCCTGACTCAAGGTCGCACGGAAGTCTGACACCTCGAACCCGACCTCCTCGAAGCGCTCGGCCTTGAGCGCCGCGGACACGATGGACAGCACCCACTCGAGCTCGGCTGGAGCGCCGTTCATCTGGGCCGCGCTCTCGCACATCGCATGGTAGAGCCGCGTGGCGTCCCCGCCGGAGCGCAAGTAAGGACGCAGGTAGATGCGAGCAAGCTGACGGTCCTCGTCCAGCATCTCCACCACATCTTCCCACTCACGCACCTCGAGGTCGAGCTCGGCCAGCTCTCGCGCGAGCCGCTCTTTCGCTGCTTGCCGATTGGCAAGGAGGTGCTTGGGGCCGTTCACGAACTGGTGCAGCAATGTGTAGAGGTCCACGGCTTCCATGTCGGGATAGCGCTCGAGGTGCTCCTCGCACAGGGCGATCACCTTCTCTTCCAGTCGGTTTCGATCCGCGCCGTTGCCCTCACCCATACCCACACTCCCTTTTTATTTCAAAAAGTTGCACTGAAGAATCGGCCTTAGATTTCGGGGCACCCACAAGGGGCCCACAAAGGGTGCCCCGGGCACCCACAAGGGGTGCCCCTACCGACGATTGGCTGTGTGGTGTTCGCAGACCCTTCTCGCCATGTCGAAGAGCGCCCCCCCACCAAAGACTATCGCCACTGTGCCGGCGCTCAACGTTCGCAATTGGGTCTCGATGGCGTCGATGGAGGGGGAGCTCACGACGCGCACGCCGGCCTCGCGTAGGGCTACGGCGAGGTCTTCGCCTGAGATCCCAGGCACAGGGGCCTCACCTCCAGGATCCATGGGCGCCAAATACACGACATCGGCTCCTGACAAGGCTCGTAGGTAGTCCGCCCAGAGAAACGACAGCAAACTGTAGCGGAACGGCTGAAAGACCGCGTGCACCTCTTCAAAATGGCGCGCCCGCAGGGAGGCCAGATTCCCTTCGATGCTCGTGGGATGACTGGTGTAGTCGGTGATGAGCACGCGCCCGTTGACCTCGACCTCTTGGAAGCGATCGACCAACCCCTCATAGGCTCTCGCGGCGCGCTGCACGGCGAGGAAATCGACGCCCAGCTCGAGCGCCAGCGCCGCCGCGCTGAGCACGTTGCGTGCGTTGAGCGCGCCCTTTAGTCCGGTCTCCAGCTCACCCAGGTGCTCACCGTGGCGCCAGAGCTCGAACTGGACCCGACCGTCGGGCAGGGCGGTGAGGGCGCGGCCCTGGATGTCGCCGACGTCGAAGCCACAGGTGACGACCGCGCCGAGGCCGCCGACCCGCTCGAAGAGGGCCCGAGAGCCGCTCTCGTTGAGGCCCAGCACGAAGCGTCCCGGCCCGCCGTGCGGGCTCTGCGAGTGGGCTTCGAAGAAGTGGCGAACAAGCCCCTCGAAGGCCTCGAGAACCGCCTCGAAGGTGCCGTAAGTGTCGAGGTGATCCGGCTCGACGTTGTTGATCAGGAGGTGATTCGGGCGGTGCAAGAGGTGGGTTCGGTCGGACTCGTCGACCTCGGCGACCAGGAAGCGCGAACCGTCGTGGTGCTCGGTGGCGCGTTCGGTCGCGCGCAGCTTGGCTCCGAGCACATAGCTGACGGGCGCCTCGAGCATGGAGACCAGCGCGCCGGCGGTGGTGCCCTTGCCGTGCGTGCCGCAGACCGCCACACCGTTGGGGTGGGAGCGCACGAAGCGGGCGAGCAACTCGCCGCGCAGGATCACCTCGAGACCGCGCTGATGGGCCGCGGCGAGGACGGGGTTGGACTCAGGGATCGCCGACGAGCTCACCACGAGCTCGGCGCCCTCGAGTTGCTGGGGATCGTGCGAGCCATAGACCCTGATGCCGTCGGGCTCGAGCTCGGCTGCAGCGCTGGCGCGACGGTCAGAGCCGCTGACCAAGTGGCCTTTCGCCGCCGCATAGCGCGCCAACGCGCTCATGCCGGCGCCGCCGATGCCGATGAAGTGCAACCGATGGGGAACCGCTGTTGTGCTCACGACGAGTTCGCCTCTCTGTGCCCGCCGCTCCAGCACAGCAGGCTCGTTTCGAGCCAGCTGGCGTGACGAGTCGCGCGCGAAATCCGAGTGGCATGTATAAAGAGCCCGCGCGCCGCCCGCAAGTCAGACCCTGCTGGCGTCCGATTCCACACTTGGCTAGGATTCACCTCTCGACTTCGACTCTCGCTTTGCTCCCGCCGTACGTGTGGGCGACGACCGACAGGAAATGGCCATGGCACAATCCACTCCGCTTCGGGCGCTCTGCGTCTCGTTCATTCTGTTGCTCCTCACGTGCGCCGGTTGCGTCGGTGGCAGCCGCCACGGCGATGGCGACGTGGACCCCGACGCCGACAAGGACCTCACTAGCGCGGGCGACGTCGACAACGACACCCCATTGGACCTCATCACCGACTTCAACAGCGACACGCCGCTGCCCGATGGCGTCGAATGCCTCGAGGGCATGGCCCGCTGTGCGGCCGACAACATGAGCATCGAGGTCTGCACTCGAAACGGAGTCTTCGGCGCCAACATCGCCTGCCCGAACGGCTGCAGCGCAGGCAAGTGCCTGACAGAGGCCTCCCCAGGCTCCTGTCCCCTGGCTTTCGACCTGTCGCTCGGCACTGCGGTGAGCGGGAACACCAAAGACGCCGCCCTCTCGTCCCATGTGTGGAGCGCCGACTGCACTGCCGCCTACGGCGACGCCACCACCGGTCCAGAGCTGTGGTACTCCCTCGATGTCCCCTACACGACGGCGGTGGAGGTCACGCTCAATCCCCTCTCGGCGACTTACTTCGGTGTGTATTTACGGGGCAACTGCAGCGACACCAAAACCGAAGTGGCGAGAGCCTGCGACGGGAACCTCAGCGTCTCCACTCCCACCGTCATCCCAACGATCCTCGCCAAGGGCCAATACTACCTCGCGGTCGACGACTTCGCTGAGGCCGGCAACGGCACCGGTGCCTTCGACCTGCGCGTCGACGAGGTCATCACGCCGACCTGCCACGGACAGGTCCCCGGGCTGCTCGACCTCTCCAGTGGCATGGCGACCGCCGTCGGCAACACGGCCTCTGGCTCTTCAGGAACCCGCTGGCAGACCTACGACTGCCCGTTCAACCTCGACACCGTCGGCAACGAGATGATCTACGCCTTCGCCCTGCGTGAGCCGCGCCAAGTCCGGGTCACGGCTGTCGCCACGGCGCCCGACACCTCCAAGCTCGGCCTCTACATGCGCACCGACTGCGAAGAGCGCTACTCCCAGACCCAGTGTGCCTACGACGACGGAACTGGCCGGGACGCCAGCTTCACAGCGACCCTGGCGCCCGGCGCCTACTACCTCTTCGTCGACGACCTGGCGAGCACCCAAGACGAACCCCAAGAGTTCGAGTTGCTGGTCGAAGTCCTCTGAACCTGTTTCTTGGGAGTTGGGCACGCGAAGCTGTGCTCAGCTTCCTGCGACTGCTCTCGTCTGCCCAGTCGCGCGTAGGGACGCGAGGCGGCTCGCTTCGAGCCATCTCTGTTCCAAGTAGCGCGTGAAAAATTCTTTGGCTGGCCGTTGACCGCTCGACAAGCAAGTCCGCGTGGCCGGCCGCTGAGAGGGAGCACTTATCTCTGAGGACTACGTCGTGAAATCCGCTCGGCATCAGCGGCCGAGGTCTCGGTGCGCGATACGAGGCGTTGTGCCCGCCGCCTCGAAAACCTCGCGCAGCGACTCGACGAGCGCGACTGAGCGGTGGTGTCCGCCGGTGCAGCCGATGGCGACCGTCAGGTAACCCCGCCCCTCGGCCTCATAGCGCGGCAGCAGGAACTGAAACAAGACCTCGAGCTGATGCAGGAACTGGCGCGCATCTTCGCTTCCTAGGACATAGGCGCTCACGGCCTCATCGACGCCATTGAGGGCGCGCAGCTCGGGGACGAAGTAAGGGTTGGGCAGGAAGCGCACGTCGAACATCAGGTCGGCTTCCGCGGGCACTCCGTGCTTGAAGCCGAAGCTCATGACGGTCAGCGCCATTCCCGTGGCCTTGCCCTGACGGTAGCGGTCCGAGATGACGCGCTTGAGTTGGTGCGGCGAGAGGCGGCTCGTGTCGATGGTGACGTGCGGTAGGCCCTCGAGGGGCTTGAGTCGACGCCGCTCTTCGTCGATGCCGTCGCGCACGGCGCCCTCGCCGGAGAGCGGGTGCTGACGTCGGGTCTCGCTGTAGCGGCGCACCAGGACGTCGTCCTGTGCGTCGAGAAAGACCAGCTCCACGGGCGCCTGAGAGGCGATGATGCGCCCGAGCACCTCGGTCACGTCGTCGAGAAAATGTTGTTCTCGGCAGTCGATGACCAGCGCGACCCGGTCGATGTCCCCACGTGACGCCACCAACTCCAGGAACGTGTCCATGAGCGGCAACGGGAGGTTGTCGATGCAGTAGAAACCCATGTCCTCGAGGGCTCTGACTGCGGTCGTCTTGCCGCTTCCACCCAAACCGGAGATCACCAAGAGCTGCGAGAGGGCTTGCGAGTGAGGGCTGGGTTGCATAGGTATGGTCTCTTCGGCCGCAGGTTCCGGCGCAGTCTACCACTATTGCCCTCTGCCGTCCCAAATTGGCGACTCAGCGCGACTCTCGTGTGACGTCCTGGTGTCGGGCGGCGTTCGAGCCGCAAAGTCGTCCGGGATCGAGGGGGCCAAGGAGATTGGCCAGGAGGGCGTGTGCAAACAGAAGCGAGCTGGATAGCGGGGACGATCGTCCGCACCGAGGGTCCTGAGTATGTCGTCGCCATCGACCGTGGGAAGGTCGACGTGCAGTGTGTGCTCGGCCGCCGCAGATTGGGGAACCGTCCGGTGGTCGGCGACAAGGTCGGCATCGAGCTCGGCGAGGACCAGCGAGGCACCATCAACGCACTGCAGCCGCGCACCTCCGAGATCACTCGCGCGGCGTCAGGGGGCCGGCGAGGGGGCACCAAGACAATCGTCGCCAACATCGACCGGCTGGTCGTGGTCGCGTCGGCCCAAGAGCCCCCGCCGCGCCCCGGTCTCATCGATCGCTACCTCGTGGCCGCGCGCAAGCAGGGAATCGCCGCCGCCCTCTGCTTCAACAAGTGGGAGCTGGCCAAGGGAGGGGACGAAGCCCTCCGAGCGGTGTACTCCAAGCTGGGCTATCCCGAGATCGCCGTCTCAGCGAAGACCGGCGAGGGGCTCGAAGACCTCGAGCGCTTGTTGCGAGGGCGGCAGAGCGCCTTCGTCGGACACAGCGGCGTCGGCAAGACCTCCTTGATGCGGCTCATCTTCCCGGACATCGAGCTGCGAGTCGGCGCGCTCAACCCCAACACCCACAAGGGCAAGCACACCACGACGCACTCCCAGTTGCTCGCCCTGCCGCAAGGCGGCTATGTGGTCGACACGCCCGGTATTCGGGAGTTTGGACTCTTCGAGGTCTCGAGCGAGGAGCTCGCGACGCTCTTCCCGGACTTCGAGCCGTACCTCGAGAGCTGCCGCTACCGACCCTGCAGCCACACCCACGAGCCGGGCTGCGCGATCAAGAGCGCGACCGGGACGGGCCTCGAGCCCATCCGTTACGAAGGCTATGTCCGACTCTACGAGGAGCTGAGAGAACTCGAATCCCAGCGATACGGTTAGAGGGATTGCTTTGCGATTTCAGGTCTCTGCATCTGAGGAGGTAATTCGCTGGACGACTGCGAAACGTCCCGAGTGCTCGCCGTCAGACCAATGCAGGAATTCGAGCAGCTCCTTACCGACGTCAAGGTCCTTGGGCAACCCAGCGACCTGGTTCCCGCCTGCTTGCTTCGCTATGTAGGTTGCGTCATCGACCAACCCAATGAGGAAGGCCGCCAAGCGGTTCCACTCGTCCTCCTTGGGGTTGGACCGCATCCACTTGCGCAGGGGTATCTCGCAGAGCCCGCCGAAGCCGATGCTGGCTGTCAGCGAAACCGCTTCGTCGTCTATGTGGATCGTGCGGTCTCGAAGGGCCCGACAGATGCGTCCCGCTACCGTCCCTGCGACCGTTGGAGTAGCGCTGGGTAGGAGCACAACGAACTCGTCCCCGCCATAACGACCGGCGATGTCGACGTCCCGAATGCAGTCGATCAACGTCGCTCCGATCGTGGCGAGCGCAACGTCACCCGCGGCATGCCCAAAGCGATCGTTGATGGGCTTGAGCCTATCGACGTCGAGGAAGATGAGGCTGAATGGCTCGTTCTTTCGGGTGGAGATCTTGAGCCACTCGACGGTTCGGCGCATCAAGTGGGCCCGGGACACCAAGCCCGTGAGGGTGTCGATGGTGGCCATCTCGAAGAGCAGGTTGTTTTCAATCGCGGTGGACACCTGTTGGGAGAACAGGAGGAGGTGATCCGTCGGAGGGTTGGCCGACGGGTCGAGCTCGAACGCGAACACTCCCTGAGGCCGGTGCACGGCCATGAGCGGGATGGCGATGGCCGTCTCAGACCGAACGACCTCTGAGGAATCAACGGAGGTGTCGGCGACGACTCTCAGGTGGTCGGGGAGATCGACGACACGTGCGCAACCTGCGAATTTGCCAATCGCGCGGCGGAGGGAGAGCGTCCCCCCCTCGTCGGCCCAAATGAGCGCTCCATCCGTCCCCAATCCAGGAGTCCAAGCGGACAAGATGCGCTGCATCCCCCGAAGCCCCAACCCGAAAAGCTCCGGCACTGGGAGGAGCTGGTGGATCTCCCGAGAGACCTCCAGTGCGACCTCGAGGCAACGCGTCTGACGTAGAATCACCATTTTTTGCGCGTGGCCTTTCAGGGCCGCGTCGACCCAGATCATCACCGTCTCCAAGCCGTTGGTCTTGTCGTGATAACCTTGGATATCGAGCCGTTTCATCATCAACCGTGCGGGTTTGCGCGCCGCTTGGCCGGTGATGAGTACGATTTGCACGTCGGCGTCGAAGCGGCGAATCTTCTCAACCACCTCCTCGCCCGTGATGTCAGGGAGAAAGTAGTCGAGCAGCACACACTCTGGACGCCAGCTCAGGGCCACCTCGATCGCGGCCTTCCCCGTGTCGACCGCACGTACATCCAGACCCACGGTGGCCAACTGCGCGCGCAGCTGTAGCTGCACCGTCGGACTGTCGTCGACGACCAGCACTTTGTAAGTCTGACCCGTGTCAGGCCTGATTCGGCTCCCCTCTTCCAGATCCATGCCAGTGACCGCGGTTTGCTTGCTGTGGGCGAACACAATGGCGCCCCGCTTCGGGCGAGTCAAGCCTTCTAACGGCTCTGGGAATTCGAAAAGTCCAACCAATGTCAATGGCCGACCACGTGGCTAAGGTCTCGTTAGGACACGACTCTCCTGGCCGCACCTCGCGGGGCCAATCGAGCCCGCAAGGCATAATCGCCCTCGAGGAATGTCTGCCGGATCAGGCCATGTTGTGGGCCTAGAGAGTGGGCCACCCCCTGCCGACGGAGTTCGAACCCCATGAGCCCCGCACCTCCGCAAGCCCAGGTGTTCGGACGAGTCATTGGCTCGATGGCGTTGCTCGTCCTCCTCGGCACTTCGCCGCTCTTCGCAGACGACAAGCCCTTTCGCGTCGCTTCCTACAACATCAACTACGGCAACCCTGACCTCGACCAGATCGTCGAGATCCTCATTAGCGTGGACGCCGATCTCGTCTGCTTGCAGGAGGTCACTCACGAAGCCGAGGAGAGGCTGCGGGCCGACCTCGCCACTCTCTACCCTCATATGGCTTTCAAATCGGCGTCCTATGCCAGCGGCTTCGCGTTCTTGTCTCGCGCCCCAGTCGACACGTTTCTCTTCCTCGAGCCAACCAAGGGCTTCTTCGGAACCTGGTTCGCCACGGTGGAGATCGAAGGCCACAAGGTGACGGTGGCGAACGTGCACCTGCAGCCCAACCTCCCGAAGGGCGGCGAGAGCTGGTCCGACATGTTGTTCCGATTCATGGAACTCGAGCTTGTCAGGCTCGCGGAGGTCGACGCCCTCATCGAGGCCGTCGCCGTCAACCCCGATCTCGTCGTCGGTGACTTCAACACCCTGCCCTCCCTCGCCACCGTGGAGCATATGCACGAGCTCGACTACATCGACAGCTTCGCCTCTGCGAATCCTGCCGCCAGCGCGGCCTCGACCTGGCATTGGAACTGGGAAGGACGGGAGCTGATGTTTCGACTCGACTACATCTTCCACTCCGAGCACCTCGTCACCGAGGCCTCGACCGTGCTCGAAAAGGGGCCGTCGGACCATTTCCTCATCTACAGCGACTTGACCTGGGAGGAGACCGAACCCGAAGCCGAATCGGGTCACTCAATCGGCGGTGACTAACGGGTGCGAGCTCCGCAAGTTGGTTCGAAGCGAATGCGCCTCGTTTGGTGTTGAATGCCTTGGACCGAGCACGGGTCTAAAGCTCGCTTGCAAGTGTCCAGCACAAGCCCAAACAACGACTCGATGCCAGAGCTTCGCTTGACGGAGTGTAGGGTGTTGATAGGGTTTGATTACAGTCGGCGACGGAGAAGCTCTCGAGCGACGTTCCCAACCCCGAAGGTCACCGCTGGACTCGACGCAAATCTCGTCGTGAAACGGAGTAAGATCATGACCACTTCCAAAGCTCCGCTCTACAAACGGTTCATCGAGCTGTTGCTCGCCGCGCTCGCCGCGTTCACCTTCGTGGCGCTGTTTCCCTTCGACGCCTCCGCCGACCCGAAGGTCTGCGCGCGCAACTGTGAGTGCGGCCCAGACAAGGTCTGCGACTTCGTGTGCCCGTCGGGCGGCTGCAACATCGACTGCAACGGCGCCAAGAGCTGCACGGTCGACTGCCCTGGTGGAACCTGCAACATCGACTGCAACGGTGCGAAGAGCTGCAAGGTTGGCTGCGGCGGTGGCTCCTGTGCGGTGGACTGCGAAGAGGCAGGCAGCTGCGACCTGAGCTGCAAGAACACCTGCAGCCTGACCTGCGAAGGCGCCAAAAGCTGCAATTCGGACTGTGGTCCCGAAAAGTTCTGCGCCGTCAGCCGCTAGGCTCGGGCCGGGACGCGGGGGGCTCGCCACGTTCCACCTCGGAGCCGAATAGTGCGGTGGCGACTGGATTCTGTGCCCGTTGGCCTCGTCTAGAAAACTTAATAGACCTTCTGGTCTTGAAAGTGCTAGAGTCAGCCCCATCTTTGAGCCGTCGACGAGTTGCGTCGCCGGAGCTGCGGGATTTCCACGATTTCGAGAAAATCGGAGTGAGCCAAAGGGCTCACGAGATCCCTACAGGTCGAAGAGACCGGCCCGAGACGCCAGCCGACGAAGTCTCTCACTGAGACCCGAGAGGATGGAATGGCGACAGAAGTGCTGCAGAGCAGCTCTCCCGCAATCGAAATCGGTCCGCCGAAGATCAGGCATTTTCTGCTCCTCGGTCTGGCGGTACTTCTCACGAGCGCGCATTTCCTGCGCTCGGGGGCGCCAGCTCTGCTCATGGTCGCGCTGCTTTGCCCGCTGCTGCTGCTCAGCCGCAAACGTTGGACGCTGCGCGCTGTGCAGCTCCTGTTGCTCGGCGCCGCCGCAGAGTGGGTCGTGACGGGGATGAGCTTCGTTCGGGCCCGCGCTTTGACGGGCTCTCCGTACACTCGCCTCGCCATCATCTTCTCGCTAGTCACCCTCGTGATGCTCGCCGCCGCCTGGGTGTTGCAGTCCAAACGGGTTGTGCAGCACTTCTCGCGGGCGCTCGAGAGCGCCAGTGTGTCGACAGGAGCCTTCGCGTTGACGGCCATTTTGTTGACCTTCGTGAAGTTGAAGGTCTCCTTCCCGATGTTGCTCATCGACCGCTTTCTGCCGGGCTGGGGCTGGCTCGAGCTCGTCTTGCTGGCGTGCTACGCGGCCATCGTTGCCGAGGCGATGACCCAGAAGAAGAAGCGGGCCAAGTGGCGAGGACGCATCTGGCAGCTGTTCTCGTTCGTGTTCTTCGCCCAGCTCCTGCTTGGCCTCGCTGGCGCCGAGCGATTCCTGCAGACCGGTGTACTCCATCTGCCCGTCCCTGCCCTCATCGTCGGAGGTCCGATCTACCGCGGCGAGGGGTATTTCATGCTCGTTCTCTTCTTCTCTACCGTGGCGCTGGTCGGGCCGGCCTGGTGTTCGCATCTGTGCTACATTGGCGCCTGGGATCACACGATGGCGACGCGGCAGAAGCGCCCAAGCGAGATGCCCAAGTGGCGACGTTGGGGGCGTTTCTTCGCTCTGGGTCTTGTCGCTCTGACCGCCCTCGGTCTGCGTCTGGCGGGGATTTCTGGTCCTGTCGCCCTGGGCTTTGCCGTCGTGTTCGGCCTCACTGGCATCGGGTTGATGGGCACGTGGTCGCGCAAGAGGGGGGTGATGACCCACTGCACCACTTACTGTCCGATCGGACTCTTGGCGACGAGAGCCGGCAAGCTCAACCCCTTCCGCATTCGCATCGACAAGAACACCTGCACGAGTTGCATGGCGTGCACCAAGGCTTGCCGTTTCGACGCCCTGTCCAAGAGCGATGTGGAGAAGGGCAAGCCCGGTATGGCTTGTACTCTATGCGGCGACTGCCTGCCTCGCTGCCATTCGAGCGCCTTGAGCTATCGCTTCCCTGGTTTACAGGGGCCAAAGGCCAACGTGCTCTTCATCATCCTCATCGTCTCTCTGCATGCGACCTTCTTGGCCGTCGCACGAATTTGATCTTTGGCTCCAAAGGACACCGGCCCGAGGACTGGCGGGGTGTTCGACGAAGAATGTGCTTGTCAATTCGGGCCTTCGCACGCCAGCCGGCATCGAAGCGAAGACCGAAAACGCAGAGAAGGGAGCCCACGGGCTCCCTTCTCTGCGTTGGCGTCACGCTCTGCGCGTTACTTGCGGACTGCGACGGGGGCGAACTCTCGTTGCTCGCTGCGCGTGGCGATGGACTTGAGCAGCGGCATGAAGGGCAGTCCCGCGACGGTCCCAGCCAGCGCGCCCATGACCAGGAAGAAGAAGAGGGAGGAGACCAGCCCGATGAGCATGCCGCCACCGGTGACCATCTTGGCCATCATCGTTGGCTCGACCGGCGTCCCGAAGAGCGAGGCCGTCATCATCAAGCCCATGTAGCCTCCGTAGAGCAGCCCGGGGATCGCGCCGAGGAAGAGGAAGGCGACGAAGCCAGCGGTGGCGCCAGTGTAGGTCGGGGCGAGGAGGGTGCTTTTCTTGCTGAGTTTCATGGTCGTATCCTTTTCGTGTGACGCACTTTCGGGCGAAGGTGAAGGGGGTGTCGGCGAGGGGCGTCTGAGCTTGCCCCGTTGCTTCCGACGCCAGAACCTATCGCACACCTGATGCCAACTATGTTTCCCATTGAGATACGGGCACTTGTCCATTTCGTGCCGTCATGGCGTCTGGATTTCCAGACTTGTTTTGCCTGTCTGGAGAACCCGACAGGCGGCTTGCACGTAACGAATAGTCGAGCGATTTCGGACCCTTGCGGAACTTTCCCGAGTTCCGGAATGGGCGATCCGGTTCTCGGGTCTCGTTCCAAGACAACCACAAAACCCTTGAGTTGCTGGGTCGCGATTCGGCTACAATTGAGTTCTCCAAACCTGGAAGTGCCCATGAAGACACTCGCGCACGTTCTGTTTTTATCGCTCTCGATGGGCCTCTTGGCCTGCGGCGGAGGCTCGGGCGGCCATCGCGCGGTTGGGGAGCAAGACACCGAGCTCGAAGAGACCCACCAGGACTTGGCCGAAGCCGAGGTCGACGCGTCTGCCGAGGTGGTCGAGCCCGATCGCAGCGACGAGGTCTTCGCGCCCGACCACATCGCGCAGGTCGACATTACGCTCAGCGAGGCCGACTGGGCGACGTTGCGCAACCAGGGCCGCGACATCATGGACATCATTGGGCCGGGCTGCTTGGACGGGCACGTGCCCTCGCCGTTCACCAACTTCATGGCGACGGTGACCATCGACGGTGAGGGGATCCCCGAGGTCGCCGTTCGCAAGAAGGGCTTCCTGGGCTCGCTGAGCACGTCCAAACCCTCGCTGCGACTCAAATTCGACGAGTACGTCGAGGGCCAGGGCTATATGGGAATGGAGCGCATGACGCTGAACAACTCGCTGCAAGATCCCTCCTACGTTCGCCAGTGCTTGGCCTATGGGGTGTTCGCGGCCGCTGGGGTGCCGGCGCCGCGCTGCAATTTCGCCGACGTGACGGTCAACGGCGAGCACCTGGGCTTATTCGTCCACGTCGAGACCGTGAAGAAGCGCTTCTTGAGGCGGTACTTCGAGGACGACGAGGGCAAGCTCTACGAGGGGACGCTGAGCGATTTTCGGCAGGGCTGGGTGAACACCTTTGGATTGGGCACCAACAAGAACCAAGTGGACGACCGGCGAGAGCTCAATGCCTTGGTGCGTGCGCTGGAGGTCCAGGAGGTCGATCTGCTCGAGGCCATCGAGCCGCTCGTCGACGTCGACGCCTTCCTGACGTTCTGGGCTGTCGAGAGCCTGGTCGCCCATTGGGACGGGTATGCGGGCAACACCAACAACTTCTTCGTGTACTCCGACCCGACGGACGGCGGGCGTTTCCGCTTCTTGCCATGGGGGGTGGATGGGACCTTCCGTCCTCCAGAGGACAGACCCGATCAAGCGCTCTTGGCGACCGGAGTCCTTGCGCGGCGTCTCTACTTGGAGCCCGCGACTCAGGCCCGCTACGTGGCGCGGATGCGCGAACTTCTCGACACGGTCTGGGTCGAGGACACGCTCTTCGCAGAGGTAGCACGGATGGAGGCCCTGGTCGTTCCGTTGCTCGGCGAGGCCGAGCGAGTCGATGTCTTGGCGAGCATCGCCGAGGTCCGAGGCTTTCTGAGCAGCCAGCGGGGCCGTGTCGAAGCGGAGCTCGCCTCGCCACCGCTCTGGGAGGTGCCGCTTCGCGAGGCGCCATGCGTCAGAGATGTGGGCTCCGTGGTGGCGACGTTCCACACGACTTGGGGGAGTTTGGGCGGCGACCCCTTCGTCTCGGGTGGTGGTGAGATCGCAGCGGTATTCCACGGGTTGGTCCCAGAGTTCCAGGCCATCGGAGCTCAAGCCGGTGCGGGTGTGGAAGGGGAGCAGATTGGGCGCGGCGTCGTGGTGGTGGTTGGGCTGACCGCCGACAACGTCGTCATCGTCGCGACTATCGACTCCCCACTCGAGCTTCTGCAGCAGGGCACCACCATCGCCATCGACTGGTCGGAGGTGGTCGGCAACCTCGGCGTTTACGACCCGGTCGCGCAGACCTATCAGGCCTTGGGGTTGTTGGGCGAAGGGACGTTGGAGCTGACGCAAATGACAACGGCCCCCGACGGAGTCGTCGAGGGCCGTTTGGAGGCGACGATCTTCGAGTTCGGCTTCTAGGGGCGAACGACGTAAATGGTTTCGCTGTTCTCGAGCTTCTGGTCGTCGCGGGCCACGACGGTGATGCGGTTGACGCCCTCTCTCAGGGGCACGTCGACGGCGAACTTCTTCTCGTCGCGTCCACCGAGCCCGTAGTCGAGCTTCTGTGCGTGCGTTTTGATGGCTTGTCGATGCCACAGGAAGACGCGGTAATCGGTCACGGTGCCGTCATCCTTGATGAGACCCGTGACTTCTAGGTGATCGGCGTTGACGACGAGGGCCTGCGGGTCGAAGCTCACGAACGGCGAGGTCTTCTTCACGACGACTGCAGGGCTTCCTTTGGCGGGTCCCTGAGCGGTCTGGGTGTCCTTGGCGGCGACCCAACCGAAGGGAGCGTTCTCGCCTTCCCCCCAGGCGACGCGAACCATGGTCCCGTCGGCGGAGTTGGCGGTTACGGCGAGCACTTCTTGGGCTTCTGCGGAGGCGATCGGATCGGTCTCGACCGAGGCGCCGGCGTAGATCGGGGTCTTGGCCGCGAAGGTGACGAACCCGGTGGCCTTTGATGGGCTCGCGTCGCTCTCGAGGACGGGGAGCTCGATGGTCTCCTCGACTCTGGAGCCGAATTCCTTGTCGTAGATGGTGAGCACGAAGGCGAGGTTGGAGGTCTTCTCCTTGGCGCCTTTGACGTCGAAGCGCAGCAGGGCGCGGCCCGTGCCGCCGACCGGCAGCGGCCCGACAGTGTCGCGTCCCTTCGAGAGCAGCATGGCGGCGCCCGAGTCGCTGGCGATGTAGGCGAAGGTTTCTTCGCTGTCGCCGAGGCCATTGTTCTCGACGTTGACGATGAGGTTGATGGTCTCGCCCTTCTGGAGCAGCCCGTCGCCGTTGCCGCCTTCGCGGTCGTCGATCTGGTAGCTGTAGGCGTAGTGGGGTCTAGGGAGGCCTTCGCTGATAATGTCTTGCGAGACGTCCTGGGAGAGCTGTCCATTGGCGTCGCCGAACGCCAAGTTGACGACGTCCTCTCTGGGCTCGCCGCCGCGTGGCACCTTGATCTCCAGGTTCCAGCTCTTCGACTTGCCAGGCTCTACCTTGCCGAACACCAGCTCTTGGTCGTCAAAGACCGGATTGTTGGAGTGACTGATGGCGAAGAGCCGGTTGATGTCCTTGTCGCCGGTGTTGGTCACGGTCGCCCTGAGGGTGACAGTTTGGCCGGCCTTGACGGTGTTCCCTTCGGCTCCGACGAGCTCGACCTTGGCCTCGAAGGGCTGGGAGGCGAGGGGCTTCTTGGGGGCGGACCAGTCGACGTCGAGCTTGGCGAGGGCCGCGGTGATCTCCTTGAGGCCGGAGGCTTCGAACTTTGCGAGGGAGTCTTGTGCGCCCGAGAGCAACTCGTCGCCTTTAGGCGAATGGCTTTTGGTCAGGAAGGCCCGCGCCATCTGAATTTCGAAGTCCTCGTAGAAATCCTCTCCATTGTCCTTGTCGGCCTCTGCTTCGTCGAAGAGGTAGCGCACGACGGCGACGGGCTCGTTGGGAGCGCGCACCTTCTCGCTTTGCAGAGACAGGTCCAAGCTGCCTTCGCGGCGAATGTTCTCGCTGACGAACATGTCGATCCCCTCTTTCTCGGTGATCAACACGGGCACGACGCGCACGTCGGGAGCGATGCCTACGCCCTGGATCGAGATGTCACCCGGGGTGAGGTACTGAGCGATGGTCAGCTTGATGGCGGAGCCGTCGTCGTTGTCCCGCAGGATCTGTACGGAGCCTTTGCCGAAGGTTTGGTCGCCGATGAGCACGGCGCGGTCGTGGTTCTTGAGGGCACCGGCGACGATCTCACTGGCAGACGCCGAGCCGGGATTGATGATGACGACGATCGGGTAGTCCGGCTCGGTGTCGTCGTTGGTGGACCTCTCCTCGTCGCGCTCGGTGCCGGCGATGCCTTCGGTGACGACGATGACCTTGCCCTCGGGCAGGAAGGCGTCGGCGACCTTGATGGCCTGGTTGAGCAGCCCACCGGCGTTGAAGCGCAGGTCGAGGATGAGGCCTTTGACCTCGCCCATCTCTTCGCGCATCTCTTTGAGCGCCTTGAGCATGTCTTCGGCGGTGTTCTTCTCGAAGGCTTTGATCTTGATGTAGGCGATCTTGTCGTCTTTGATGGCGTGCGTGGTCAGGCTGTGAATCTCGATTTGGGCTCGGACGATGTTGAACACGCGCGGCTCGGTCCAGCCCTTGCGGAGCACATAGACATCAATGGGTTCGCCGACTTCGCCGCGGAGCCGATCGACGGCCTCGTGCAAGGGCATGTTGATGGTGGACTCCTCGCCGATCTGGGTGATCTTGTCGCCGGCCTTGAGACCCGCACGGGATGCGGGTGTCCCTTCGATAGGGCTGATGATGGTCAGCTCCTCGTCACGAATACCGATGACGATGCCGAGCCCGCCGAAGCCACCATGTGAGGTCTGCATATCCTCATAGACTTTGGGGGTAAGGAGGATGCTGTGCGGGTCGAGGGTGTCGAGCATACCGTTGATGAGGGTGTACTCGAGCTCTGTGAGCTTGAGCTCCTCTTTCACGTTGTCCATGACGAACTTAGCGACCTCGATGCTCAGCTCGTGAACGTCGGTGAGGCTCTTGATGTTGCTCAAGTCGAAGGTGCGGCTTTTGGTGTTGACGCGAAGGTTGACGCTGTTGGGCTTGGCGTCGAGCGGCACCTCGAACTCGGCGACGACCTCGGCGATGGTGGACTGCAGGCCGTCGAAGGCGTGCGCCATCATGTTTTTCCAGTCGACGCGGCTGGGGTCGTAGTAATTGGTTTTGACGAGCACCAAGGTGTGCTTCATCAGGCGCAACTTGATGTCCCCGGTATCCGTGATGGGGCCGTTGGCCGCCAGCGGCGCGGAGGCCTTGAGCGTGCTGTTGTCTTCGTCTCTCGGGGTTTCCCCACGCGCTTCGCCTACATCGACGGTGACGTTGTTGCACCCGAGGAAGCTGAGGATGGCGCTCAACACGAGCAGCCAGCCAAGTGTTCTCGCCCCCCACAGGCTGGGACGACGGGAAGCGCGAGTGGTTCTGTCCAGATGATGCATGTCGATGGTTCCTCGGTTCTGCTTCGCTGTGTCCTGCTCGAGGACGGAGCGTCTCTTATACAGAATGTTCATGTCTTCTGGACAACGACCAGAAGGGGCCTTTGTGGCCAAGCTGCCCTGCGGTTCGAGGGCTCTCCCTCGGTTCCAACCTCAACCGTCCAAATGTCGTCAGCCATTCCAAAGATGTGCTCAGCCCTTTACGTCGATGGGGTTTCACTCGTTTCTTGGCACCGAGGGGGCTCGAAGCGAGCACCTCGGCGTCCTGCACCCGCGATTGGGTACGCCACGACGTGACCGATGGAACAAGAAAACTGCCAAATCTCACTCCTCGTCGTATGAGGCAATGACAACGCTGCTCAGTCCAGGTAGGTCCAAGAATTCTTGGCTGAAGTGCTCGGCGCTGCACATCATGACGATGGCGACCTGGTCAGGGTGGAGCAGCTCAGGGGCTGCTTTGTTCACGTCGTCTGCGGTCAGGGCGCGGACTTTCCTCTTGAACTCCTCGATGGCAGCGGGCTCTCGGCCCGTGTGAAGCATGCGGACCGCCTCTCTGGCGAGCCCTGAAGGGGTATCGAGGTAGAGCTCGTAGTTCGCCGCAACGTACTCCCGAGCCGCAGCCACCTCCTCCGTGCTGACGCCTTGCGCGACGATTCGTTCCAGGTGTTCGAGAATAATGCGGATCGACTCCACCGCGCGGTCGGGAGCGGTGAAGGTCCAAACAAAGAAGGCGGAGACGTCTGGGTCGCGCCACTCTCGCGTGCTGATCGAGTAGGTCCAACCTTTCTCGTCGCGCAGCTCTCGGTTGAGACGGGAGGAGAAGTTGCCGCCCAAGATCGTGCTCAACACCCGCAGCTCGGGCCAGCGTGGGTCGCTCGGTGGGATGCTGGTCTGGCCAACGAAGAGCTGGTTCTGCGTGCGATCAGGTTTGTCGATCAGCAGCACCCGCCGCCCATCGCGAGGGGGCATTTCTCGATGGGCGCGCGCTGGCGCTTCGGACTCGTCCTCCGGCAGGTGCTTCGCCAACGCCTCGTCGAGCTGACTTCGAGTCACCCCGCCGCTGACCGACAGGATGAAGTTGGCTTGCACATAGTGGGTCTCCCGGAAGCGCTCGACGTCCGAGGGTTTGATGGCCTTCAGAGAGCTCGCCGTCCCCTCGATGGACTTGCCGTAGGGATGGCCTTGGTAGACGAAGCTCGCGAACTTCTTGCGCGCGGTGAGGCTGTCGTTCTCGCGGTCGAGTTCGATCTGCGCGACGAGCTCACGGCGTGTCCGGTTGAGACGCTCGACGTCGACTCCGTGCGACTGGAGCAACTCGGCGAGCAACTCGAGCGCTCCATCGAGAGAGCGCGGCAGGACCTCGATCGTGACCATCGTCAAGGTCTGGTCCACGTCGACCATCAAAACCGCACCGAGGTCCGCGAGGCGGTCCTCGAGCTCGAGCTTGGACAATCCTTCGTGCCCGAAGAGCAAGAGTTCGGCCGAGAGCCTCGCCAACCCGGCGCGATCGGGCGGGTCGTCCGCCGAGCCGCTACGAATCGCAAGGTCAATGGTGACCACGTCGCCCGCCCGTTCGACGAGGACAAAGGCCGCCCCCGACGGCCGGCTCCAAGAGACGACCTCCATGGGGGGCGGTTCGGGCAGCGCGGCCTGTGCGCAGACGCTCGAAACCGTCCCCAATAGGAGTGTGGTGACAAGGGGTGCGATGCCGTGGAGGGGCTTGATAATCATAGGCCTTAGTGTGACGGGCTCACTGCGACGCAGGTTTGCCCAAGACCTCGACGAGGTAGCGGGGTTGGAGGTAGGTCTGGGCGACTCGAATGACGTCTTGCTTGGTGACAGACCGAACCCTTTCGGTGCGTTGGAAGACCGCCATCGGCTCCGCCCCGATCGCCCAGGAGGAGCCGAGCTCGTCGGCGTACCCACCCGGGTCTTGGATGCCGCGCAACAGGTTCAGCTCGAGCCGCTTCTTGGCGCGCTCGAGAGAGACCGCATCGGGACCGTCAGTGCGGAGCAGCGTCAGTTTGTCGAGAATGATGGCTCGAGCCTCTTCGTGGGTCACGCCTTGCTTCATGGTGGCCAGGATCTCGAAGAGTGACCGGTCCTTGAACCGTCCAACCCACCCTTGCGTGCTGGCCACGAGCTCTTTCTCGAAGCGCAGCTCGCGAAACGCCGAGCCGTGTGGCTCAGCGAAGAGGACCTGGTTGAGCACTTCCATCACCTCGAAGTCCGGGTCGCGTCCATTGGGGCAAGGAAAGCCCATCATCAAGACCTCGGTGTCGATGGGCATGAGGAGCGTCTGGGCGTTGTGTCCACCGAGCAGGGGGGCGTCGGTGTGGGGATCATCGGGCGGTGTGCGCGCGGCGAGCGGACCGTAGTGCCGAACCAAAGAGGTCATGGCTTTGGCCAGGTCGAAATCCCCGACCAAGACCACCGCCGCGTTGGCCGGTTGGTAGTAGGCGTCGTAGATGGCCCGCAGATCCTCGACTTCGATAGCGGCGAGAGAGCTGCGTTTACCGACGGAGGGGTTTCTGTAGGGGTGGTCAGGAAACGCCAACGCATAGAGCATCTCGTTCATGGTGCCACTCGGGTCGTTGTCGACCCGATAGGAGCGCTCTCGCATGACGACGGCCCGCTCGGCGTCCAGGACATCTTGGCCAATGTAGATCTGGGTCATCCGCTCGGCCTCGAGGGCTGCGACCGTATCGAGCTCTTTAGGAGGGATGAGCTGAGCGTAGGTGGTCGTGTCTAACCAGGCGGTGGCATCGGGGTCGATCCCTCGTTGCTCCATCTCTCGGTCGAACTCGCCTTCCTGCCGACTCACGGTGCGTCGGAACATGAGGTGTTCGAAGAGGTGAGTGACCCCTTCTTTTCCGGCGGGATCGTCGCGGCTCCCGACGCGGTACCAGGTCTGGTAAGCGATCACGGGCAACGAGTGATCCTGCAGCAGCAGGATCGTCAGGTTGTTGGCGAGTTGAAAGCGCCAGAACCTTCTCCGGCTCGGGAGCTCGAGTTGGTTGACGAGCAGCACCGAACCGAACCCTTGCGCACTCAAAGACTCGAGGAGCTCGCCTCGCGGGGATTGCGCAGCGGTCTGGCGGTCTGAGTTCGTCCGAGCCGTCACCGGCTCGGTGGCGGCGGGCTTGGGCTCGGGTTTTGGCCGGGTCTCACAGGCGACCGAGAGGCTGAGCGCCAGTAGGGCGATGAGACCCGGGAAAAGACGAGGGACGGACCGACTACCTGCGGTAGACATAGACGGAGTCGCTGACCTCCATCTCATCGTCATCACGGGTAACCACCTTGATACGGTTCATGCCCTCTGCCAAAGGCACCGAGACATCGAAATCGCTCTTTTGGCCAGAGAGCCTCTGGTACGCGACCTTTTGCGATTCGCGCACGTGATTCCCCTCGTTGTACACGAAAACGTAGAGGTCACGAAGTTCACCGTCATCGGACGCCTTCCCCGATACCTTGATGCGGTCGGCGTCCGTGCTCATGGAGGGCAGGGAGAGCGTCACCATGGGAGCGGAACCTGTATACACCAAATCGAACTCGTCGAGGGGTTGTGTGGAATCGCCCTCGATGTCGACCTCGTTTTTGGAGAGCCAACCTTGCACGGCCTTGGAGCTCACCTTGACCGAGTCGCCGAGGCTGCCCTCGAGCTTGAAGCGCTGACCCTTGTCTGCGGTCGCCACGACCAGTGCGTGGTCCGCTGAGGAGAGGCGGAGGCGCGCGACCGACTTGCTGATGACGGCTGTCCCGCTCTTTTGCATCCAATCCGCCTTTCGCGCTCCGTAGGGGACCTTGATCTTCTCGGTGACCGTGCGCCCAAGGGACTTGTCGAAGATGTTGAACTCGAACTCGAGGGTCTCGGCCTCAGAGGCTCGGGTGTTGAAGCCGAAGGCGAAATCGGTGGTGGCCGCCGGTTCGAGCGCGTCGAGGGTGAGCCGCGCGTCGGTCAAAAACGCCGAGGGTCCACTCAAATTCTTGAGGAACGACGCGGGCTGCGTCGCTACGCCGTCACCGAGATTGGTGACATGGAAACGCAGGCGAACCGCCTCACCTTCGCTGGCGAGTCCGTCTCCATCGCTGTCGAGGATGTCATAGGTGAAGGCGAAGTGTGGCACTGGCTTGCCCTCGGTGACGAGATCGAGGTTCTGTTCCCCCAGGACGGTGTCGGGCGAGGCGTTGACCGCGTCGGAGTAGAGCTTGAGGGCGATGCGGTCACCGCGCGACTGTTGTGCCGAGGCGATCTTGACCCGCTTCGTGCGGGTGATGGTCTGTCCGGGTTCGAGCTTGCCGAAGACCACCTCGTGGTCTTCGAAGCGGTCGGTGCTCGACTCGGTGATGCCATAGACCCGGTGGACGGGGTCGGGGCCATTGTTGGTCAGAGTGACTTCGAGGGTGACAGTATCTCCCGCCTTGTAGACGCCGTCTGGGTGATCGGTCTTGAGTGAGAGCGCGATGAGGGGAGTTTCGGGATTTGGGCCGTTGGTCCAGTCCACGTCCAGGCCCGCGAGTTTTTGGGTGAGCTTGTCATCTTCTTGCTTCGCGAGCTTCTCGATGCTGCCCTTAAGGTTGACGAGCAGGTCCTTGCGGTCGATGGTCTTGCCAGCGTCGACCAAGAGGTCGTGAGCCATTCGCACCTGCGGGTCCTTGTCTGGGCTGAGCTCCTCCTCATCAACAAGCTCTTCTTCGAGCTGTTCGGCGACGGAGAGGTCTTCTTCGACCGTTGGGTCGAGCCCTTGTTCGACTGGGACGGTCCCCTCTGGGGAAGGCTCGATTCCCGGGGCCGGCGTGTCACCAGGTGAAGGCGCGACCGCGGCCTCTGCGACGGGGGTTTGGGGCTCGTCCTGCAAGAGGTAGCGCAGAATTTCCGTGGGCTTCTCGTTCTTGATGGTGTTCTCGTGGTCGAGGTGACTCTGCAGCGTGGACTCACGACGCACCCACTTCGTCAGCGCCAAGTCGATCTCATCCGCCTCCGCAGAGATGGGAACGAGCTCGATGTCGGGCACGATGCCGACGGACTGGATGGAGATGTCGCCGGGTGTCAGGTACTGCGCGATGGTCAGCTTCAGGGCGGAGCCATCTTGAGGGAGCTCGTAGAGGACCTGTACCGAGCCCTTGCCGAAGCTGGTCTCCCCGACGATCAAGGCGCGGTCGTGGTTCTTGAGGGCTCCGGCGACGATCTCACTGGCCGAAGCCGAACCCGGGTCGATCAGCACGACGATGGGGATGTCGCTTTGTGTGTCCTCTTCGTGGGCGGGATAGGGCTTGCGATACCTCTTACCTGAGCCCACCGTCGTGACGATCGTGCCGTCGCTGATGAACTCGTCAGAGATGTCGATCGCTTGATCGAGCAGTCCTCCGGGATTCCCCCTCAAGTCGAGAATGAGCCCTTTGAGTCCGCCCATCTCGGCCTTCACCTTCGCAATATGACTCACCATGTCCTTGTAGGTGTTGCCCTGGAAGCCCTTGAGTCGGACGTAGCCGATCTGGTCTTCGAGAGCGGCGCTCTCGACGGACGGAATCTGGATCTCGGCCCGCACGACATCAAACTCTTTCAGGCCTTTCCACTCTGACGCGCGCTCGATCATCAACTTGACCGACGTCCCGGGTTCGCCTCGGAGCAAGTCAACGGCATCGGCGACGTCCATGTTGAGGGTCGCGTTGCCGTCGATCTGCGCGATGATGTCGCCCTTCTTGACGCCAGCAACCACGGCTGGCGTGTCCAGGCTCATGGGTTTCACGACGTAGAGTTTCCCCTCGATCATCCGGATGATGATTCCGAGTCCGCCAAAGTTGCCTCGGTTCCCCTCGAGCATCTCCCGGTAGACATCTGGATCGAGCAGTACACTGTGTGGGTCGAGCGTTCGCAGCAGGCCATTGATGGCGGCGTATTCGATCTTGTGTGGGTCGATGTTGCCGTCGACCTTTTGCTGCACGAAGCGGAAGATCTCTTTGAACTTCAAGCTCATCTCCCAGAGACTCTCGACATCCGCGAAGGTGAAGGTCTTCTCGCTGTTTCCCACGTGCAGAACGACCTCGGTTGGCTCTTCGGCGACGGGTCGATCGAAGACGGCCAAGATCTCCGGCACGGAGTTTTGGATCTCGTTGAGACCAGAAGCCAACATCCACTTGGCATTGAAACGTTCCGAATCGACGTAGTTCTCCTGCAACTGCAGCAGCACTCGGTTGAGGACGACGATGCTGGAGAGGTCGTAGCTGCCCTCTTCGATCTCGGGCTGCGCGAGCAAGGACTGCGGGTTCCACGCGAACTGCCAACGTCCTTGGCTGTAATAGACCGAGAAGGCGAAGGCAAAGGTGACCGAGATCAGCGCGACGGAGAACCGAACGAGTCGGTTTCGTTGCACCTTTTGCTTACCGTGCACAGGGGGAGCTCCGGAGGATTCGATGGTCATACAATGGCCTGGGGGTTGGCGGGGATCTCTCGTCGTCCAGTGTAGGGGCGGGGTCAAGGAACGACAACTGAAGGGGGCAAGTAGTTCAAGTCAAAGCTGTCCTCCGAAAGCCCACCACCTCGTAGGAGAACCTGTGGAGTGAGGGGCTTTATTCACCCCCGATGCCGAGTCGCCGCCGGTGGATGTCTCGGCGCCGCGGCCGTTTTGTGCAGCGGATATCGGTCGTCGGCTCGGCAATTCTCAACCCTAGACGATTCAGGGGGCTGGAGCCTCGTCCGGAACCGGAGCTGGAGTCGGGGCCACGGCTGGCGTCGAGGGCGCTTCGGGTTGGGCACCGTTATTGATGGGGGCAGCGCCTTCGAGGACGGTCTGAAGGCGGTCCCTTTCTTTCTTGAAGCGCTTGAGTTTGGCGCCCACCAAGAGCACTCCCTGGGTCGTGTCGATGGAGAGGGGATCGATGTAGCTGCCAGCCTTCTTCATGCCGAAGTGAAGGTGGGGCCCAGTCGAGAGCCCGGTGCTCCCGATGAAGGCGATCACGTCTCGCTGGTGGATCTCGTCGCCCTTCTTCAACCCCCGCGCGAAGCGCGAACAGTGGGCGTAGACCGACTCGTATCCAAAGTCGTGCGCAATGGTGACGAGGTTGCCGTTGCCGCCTTTCCAGCCGACGAAGGTCACGACCCCATCGGCGATGGCGAGGATCGGCGTTCCTGTGGGTCCTGCGTAGTCGATACCCAGATGAGGCCGAACTCTCTTGAGGATGGGATGCATACGATTTCGGTCGAACGGAGAGGTCGTCTTGACGTTGCGCACCGGGGTCTTCAAGAACATGCGGCGCAGTGAACGGCCCTCGGTGTCGTAGTATTCGACGCTGCCGTCGCCGCGCTCTTCGTCCAAGGCGTAGGCGGTGAAGGTGCGATCGCCGGCTGTGTACTCGGCGACCAGGATCTGGCCGTATTTGTAGAACTCACCGTCGAGGTAGATCTTTTCGGCGAGGAGGCGGAAGCGGTCACCTTGTCGAGAGTCGCTGCCGAAGTCGAAATCGTAGGAGAAGAGATCCATGAACTCTTGGGCGATCTCGTTGGTTTCGCCTGCATCCCCGAAGGCCTGGAAGAGGGAGCTGCTGACGACGCCTTCGATGCGCGCGACGACGGTCTCTTTGGGCACCTCGACCTTCTCGGCGAGGTACTCGTCGCCCTCTAGGTGGGCGGTGTAGATGTTCTCGGGGCTGGTCTGGTAGCGGAACTCGAGGACGTTGCCGTCGAGGTCGAGGCGCACCTCGTAGAGGTCCCCTGGGCGCGACTTCCTGAAATCGAAGACCTTGGCCATGGCGTCGAACACGGGCTGGATTCGATCGGGCATCAACCCACGATTGCGCAGCGCCACGAAGAGCGTCTGGTTGCGTTCCACCTTGGCGATGATGTGGAGCGGGTCGTCGTTGTTTTCGTGGACACTGATTTCGGTTTCGTGGTGCATGCTCCCGCCCGGCAACGTCGGTCGGTTGAGCTCACCCTGCAGCCAGCGTGGGGTGTCTAGCGTTTCGAGGCGCTCTCGCTCCACGGCCTTTTCGTCGCTCGAGGCGGCTGAGAACGCGATGTAGCCCACAAGGAGAACCCCCCCAACCCCAGCGACGAGCAGAGACTTCGGAAGTCTTCGTCGCGGGCGCCCGTCGGTCAGGCTATGGGAGTGATAAGGCTTCATCTTCTTTCAGCTTTTTCCTTGTTTTTGGGGTCTGTGACCCAGCGGCGGCGCTCATTCTACACGCAAACGAGCCCTTTCGACCATCTCCGCGGCGTGCTCCAACGTGGTTTCGGTGATGCTGAGGCCACCCAACATACGGGCGATCTCGCCGATTCGTTCGGTGTCATCGAGCTTTCGAATCGCGCTGACCGTCCGCCCAGCCTGAGCATGTTTGCTCACAGAGAAGTGGTGGTCGGCGTAACTCGCGATGGTGGCGAGGTGGGTGATGCAAAGAACTTGGTTCGACGCGGCGACCTTCGCCAAGGCTTTGGCCACCCGCGCAGCGACGGCCCCACCAATGCCTGCGTCGACCTCGTCGAACACAAAGGTGGCGACCTCGTCGGAGGAGGTCAAGACGCGTTTCATGGCCAGCATCAAGCGGGAGAGCTCGCCCCCCGAGGCGACCTTCGCGAGGGGTTTGAGGGCCTCGCCTTGGTTGGCTTGCAACAAGAACTCGACGCGATCCAAGCCTCGTGGGGTCAGCTTTGCGGGTTCGGCTTCGGCGGTCTGAATTTCGGTGTGAAAGCGGCAAGCCGCCATGCCCAAGTCGGCGAGCTCCGCCTCGATGAGGCCTTCGAGCGCCTTGGCCCTGCTCTTTCGTCGCTCGGAGAGCGTCACCGCGGCGCTCAGCATCTTGGACTCGATGGCCACGATCTCGGCGGCGAGCTCGGAGATGCGGGAGTCAGCGCCCTCCAACAGCGACAGCTCCTCGGCCATCTCGACCTGTTGGGCGATAATCTCGTCGACGGAGCTGTTGTACTTTCGTCGCAGCTTGTTGAGCGTCGACAGGCGGCTCTCGAGCTCCTCGAGGCGTTGGGGTTCGGCGTTGAAGTCGTTCAACGCTCGCAGCTCGTGGGTGGCGTCGTCGATGATGGCGCGGGCGTCGGCGAGCTGGGCCGCGACGGCCTTCACCACAGAGGAGCGGTCTTCTGCGCGATGGAGCTCGTGGAGCAGGGAGTCCAAGCGCTCACAGATCGAGCCGTCATCTTCGTAGAGCCTGGAGACCCCGCTCTGCGAGAGGGTTTGGAGCTCTTCGGCGCTCTGCAGCGTGCGCAGCTCCTCGAGTATCTCATCCTCTTCGCCGACTCTCAGCTCGGCGCTGCTCAGCTCGTCGAGCTGGTAGCGCAGATAGTCGAGTCGGCGGCTGCGCTCTTTCGCGGCCTCGCGCAACGAGTCGAGGTCGGCGCGCTTCTCGCTCAGCTCGTGGAACTCTTTAGCGAGTTGTCGCGAGAGGTCCGAGGTCTCCGAGAAGCGATCGAGCAGTCGGATGTGCTCGGAGGTGTCCATGAGGCTCTGGTGTTCGTGCTGTCCAGAGATGTCGATGGCCCCCTTCATCAGGTCGCGCAGGGTGCCGAGCGTGGCTAGGCTGCCATTGAGCAGGACCGGATTTCGACCACTGCGGGAGACGACTCGGCGGACGACCAGCTCGTCGTCGTGGCCGATGTCCAGAGCGTCGAGGCGCTGCCGAGCGTTGGCTCCCCAGGCCCCATCGAGCTCGAAGCTCCCCTCGACGACGGCCTTGTCTTTCCCGGCGCGAATGACGTCTGTAGTGGCCCGTCCGCCCAAGAGAAGGTTGAGTGCGTCGATGATGATAGATTTGCCGGCGCCGGTCTCTCCAGTGAGCACACTCATCCCGTCATCGAAAGAGATTTCGAGGGCGTCGATGATCGCAAAGTCCTTTATTATCAAGGTCGTTAGCATTTTCTAATGAGGACCTCCAGGTAACGCGGAGGAACTCCGATACCATATCTCGCCCAGATCGAACAAGCACCAATAGGATTCTCGCCCTCCAGACGGCGCAGCGCCCTCCCTCTCTGGAGCACGCAAGTCGCCAGGGTCTCTGGTCACAGACCCTTGCGCTGCTCACGCGGGCTCGATACATCGTTACGACACGGTATGCGCACCGCACGTTCCTCACCTTAGGGCTCGTGAGAAGACAATGAGACAACGAACACGACATCGACATTGGGGCCTGTTGCCTCGCTTCTGTACGACGCGTTTGCGGGCGGATGCGAGAACTGGGCGCGCGGCAATCGGTCGTCTCCCCGTCGGCTTCGACGCGCTCCTCTGGCTAGCGCTCGTGTTGACCTCGGTCTCGACGGCTGCCTGCGGTGATGGCGAGCCCAAGCCCGTGCCAGAGCCACTCCCGATTCCGGTGACCCTGACCCATGAGCAGCGAGGTCTGGGAGTTTATCCGGGAGATGGGCCAGTCATCACGCAGACGAACAAGGGCGCAGAGCTCGACGGGGCGTTCAAGCATCTCGTCATTCGCCGCCAGCTGGTCGACGAGCTGATCCTCTCGCGCGAAGGCGTCGGCGCCATCAACGACGCCAAGTTCCCGGCCACTGTCGAGACCCTCAAGGCCGAGATCGAGGCCGCACGCAGCGTCGAGAGTTTGGTCGTCGTCCTCGATCTCATGAGGCTCTCCGACGGTTCCAAGGCCAACTCGCCCATCCCCTACCTGACAACGTGGGACCAGAACGAACGAGACCCCGATCGCTTCGGCTTCTGGCGCAACGAGTATCGGGAGGCGGTCCTCGAAGCCGTCACGACCACGGCGACCGAGCAGCATCCCCAGTACTTCGTGGTCGGCGCCGACATGGAGAGATTCCTGACGATGGAAGGCGGGGCCAACGACTACGCCAATTTCGTTACGCTCTACCGGGAAGCCTACGCGGCCATCAAGGTGGCTTCACCCTCGACCAAAGTCGGAGCGGGGATCAACTGGGTGCGCTTCCAGCTCGACGTGGTCCCGACCATGACGCTGCTGCCCTACGAATATCCCGAGGGAGTCGAGCTGACGGAGCTCGCTCAGGTCTCCTGCGCG
>PFUG01000335.1:38768-48548 GCA_002789955.1 Deltaproteobacteria bacterium CG_4_9_14_3_um_filter_63_12
ACCCAAAAGGCTTTTGCACAGTACATCGAGCCGCTCCTACACTTCCTCGCCCCGGTGCAAAGCCCGGATCCCGCCGCGCCTCCCGAGGAGCCGGTCTACGTCACCACCGCGGACATCATCGGGCTCGCCGCGCGCCCCAACCAGGGCGATTTCAACAACACGCCGGCGCTCTGCCCCGCGACCTTCTTCGACGGCCTTCGGGACTGGTCGCAAGACTTCCCGGTGGTCTACTACGAGGTCAACTGGCAGATCTCTTCGGCGGTTGGATTCGGCAAGCAAGACGAGTGGCTCACGACGCTCATCGAGCGCAACCTCGGGGTGCAGGTCGAGGTGCTGGCCTGGGCGACCCTCAAGGATTTGCTGAGCAACGACTGCGGCAAGATGACCAACGACCTGGGAGCCCCGGATTACGTCTGTTTTTCGGGTCTGTGGAAGGACTCGAGCGCGCCCAAGGAGGTCTACGAAACCCTGATGACGGATATCGTGCCAGAGTAAGGCGGCGACGCGGTTGGCGAGTGCCCCAGTAGAGCCAGCCAGCAACGAAGGCTGGCGCGGAGTTGAATTGACCCTGCTCGAGGCTATACTCCCTTGAGTTCGGACGCCGTTCCCGGTTCGGTTCGCTGTGAGGAAGGTCGCGCTGCCCCCCAGAACCCCAGCGATGCATGCACTTTGAAGGAGTACCCCATGAGCCACGGTCCTATTCGTAGGCTTTCTGTCATTCTCGCCGCGCTCTTGCTCATCACCACCGTCTCCCAGGTCTCTTTCGAAGACGAGGCCGAGGCCGGGATCTTCGAGATCTGGGGACAGCTGCACGGCGGCTACCTGAGCGGCACCGCGGACCGCTTCGACGAAGGCAGCCAGGGCTTCTTCGGGTTTGCGGCTGGGGTGAGCATCACCGTCTTGGACGTCTTTATGGACGTGCGAATGGACGGGTTCGGTGGGGACAACGGCATCGCCGAAGCCGGAATGTGGAACCAGGTCGGCGTCGGCGCCAGCTTCTCCGTGCCGATTCCGGGCGTCGAGCCGTTCTTCGGTGTGCGGGTCGGCTATCTCTACGCGCAATACTCGAAGGCCGCCCGGGACGCCTATCAGGAGAAGCTCGCGGCGGGGGAGCGCTCGGACTCCCCAGGCAACAAAGGCGTAAACTTCTCGGCCCAAGCTGGCTTGGACATCGAGCTCGTTGGCCCACTCTACCTGACGTTCATGGCCGACGTCGGCTACCACATTCTCCTTCCGGATGTCGGCGAGTCGAACGGAGTCAACTTCTCCGGGCTCGGCGGACTGAAGCTCTCCTTGGGTATTTGACTCAGGCCTGCGGACCCGCAGTCACCGAGCGGCCTCCTGGCAGGGAGTGCGCCGTCGGTGGTGTTGCCCTGTTTTCTTGTCGGTCTGGCCTCGGGAGCGGGAGACCGCGGCGTCTGCGCAGACTGGCGAATTTTTTGTCCCGTGCGAGGCGTTGGGTCAGGGGTTTTCGAAGCGTTCGCCATTGTCGAAGAGAGGGAGTGATGAATCGAGTGTCGTTCGCGAGCCTGATTGTGATGGCAATCATGGGGACCAGCCTGAGCTGTGTCGGCCAGACGAGCCTGCCGATCCCAGAAGACCTGCCCAAGAAAGAGGTGCTCGTCGATCCGCTCACGGAGCAGAAAGGCTGGCTTGGCGTATCGCTGCTGCTGACGACCAAGGAGGAAGCCAAGGCCTTGGGCTATGCCCAGCCCCTCATCTCGGTGGACATCGTCTTCGCCGGCTCGCCGGCCGAGTCGTCGGGCTTCCAGGCCGGCGACCTGATCGTCAAGTTCAACGAGACGCCAGTGTACGAGGTCGCCGACTTGATCGACCTGGTCATGGCCACCAAGCCGGGCTCGAAGGTGACCTTTCTGCGCATTCGAGACGAGAAAGAAGAGGTGGTCCCGCTCTTACTCGGTGTTCGTCCCGATGCCTATGACCTGCTGCGCGACCACTTCGTCGGCAAGGAGGCGCCGGACCTGATCGCCAAGGTCGTCGCGACGGAGACCGAGGCGGTCTTGCCTAAGAAAGGCGTTGTGCTCTTCGAGTTCTGGGCGACCTGGTGTGGTCCCTGTCGCGCGAGTATGCCGCACCTCACCGAGCTGCACGAGAAGTACCCGGAGCTCACAGTGATTGGGCTCTCGGACGAGGAGTCGGCAGACATCGCCGCGTTCCTGAAGGAGAACCCGCTGCCCTACCTGATCATCCGCGACCTCGAGCGCGGGACCTCGAGGGCCTACATGGTCAACGCCCTGCCGACGCTCTTCCTGATCGACGACGGAGTGATTCGCCACATTTTCATTGGCTCGGGCGAGTTCGACGAGCTGGACAAAGCTCTGACGGCGCTCCTCGAAGCGAAATGAGCGAACGCGCGGCGAGGTGCTCTCCAGGCCGGTAGGAATCTGCCCGCTTCTTGCAGTCGGCTATCGGGGTAGTTGTGTTTTCGCGACCCCTTTGGGAGCCCTCGGTGGTTCCTAAGACTGCATCGATTTCATGACAGTCATGAAATCGGCATCGCCGCTTTGAGGGTAGAGTGAGCGGTCAAAGAGCTGGGCGCCGAAGGCCGGGTCCTCCTGAACAGTGGTTCGGGTCGGGCTGCGGTTCCTGGGCTGTCAGTTTGCCGTAAGCTGCATAGATATAACGACTATCTCGGCGAGCGCGAACGCTGAGTGCGAACCTCTTTTGTACATGGTCAATGAAATAATATCAGACATTAGTTTCGCACATTTAAGGGTAGATGCGGCAGCTTGACATCTCGAAGGTGAATTAGTACATCATCCCAGTTGGATGATATGACCCGTGGTGAAGATGTGAATGAGAAAGGTCCTGGCTGACTCGAATTTGCACAAACTCAAGCGACGCGCAGCGCGTCTCGGCAGGGAGAATGCCCATGGATGCGGGTGAACGACCCAACGATACGTTGGATTACGACGAGCTCCAAGAGCACACGAAGAAGGTGCTCGACGCCGCCAAGGCCGAGCTCGCACGCCTCGACCGGCGGCGTAACGCCCTCAACGATCGCATCCACCAGATGGAGATCATGTTGGGCATGCGGCGCTTCCCCAACCAGAAGCGCAAAGGGCGGATCCGCAGCGAGACGCTGAAGTCCGACATCGTCGAGATCCTCAGCGTTGCCCGCGGCAAGCGCCTCAGCGCCGCCGAAATCCTCGACCGGATGATCGAGACCAAGTCGTATCCCGGGACGCGCTCCCTGCGCACGCGGGTCTACAGCTCGCTGAGCAAGTGGTCGCAGGACGGGGACACCATCACCCGCGTCGATCGGGGTGTCTACGAGCTGCTCTGAGGTCGGAAACAATCCAGGGCGGCCGCCGACCGCCCCTACACGACGTGGGTTCGGGCGGTCGGGGGCGGTTCGGGTTCGAACGGTCGGCGTGGGTTCGGGCGGTCGGGTGCGGTTCGGGGTTTGGAATCCTACCAGCGCACCCGAAACGCGGCGCCCTGGTCGGGAGCTCGGCCGTCCGCGTAGGGAGAGACGATCCACAGCTCCTCGACGCCGTCGCCGTCGCTGTCGGGGAGCTCCGGCAGGACCCGCAGCCCGGTGCCGCGCTTCGCGCTCTCGAAGACGCCGAGCACGCCGGTGCCGCCGTCGATGTCGATGAAGCCAGAGCGCTCCAACATGGCGGCGCCGAGCACGTAGACCCGGTCGGTCGCTCCGTCATTGAAGGCGCGGGTCGAGACCAGGAGGTTCGTCTCCCCCGAGCGCAGCACGGCCGCGGCGGCGCTGTTGATTCGCCCGCCCACGCCCGAGACGATCTGGAGATCCGAGGTCATGTCGTTGGAGAGGTCGAGCACGCCACTGCGCGCGATCGGGTTCCCGAAGAGGACGAAGAGAACCCCTTGGTGTCCTTGTCCCAGCGCCCCATATGGGCTCAGCACCATCAGGTCGTCGATGCCGTCCGTGTTCAGATCGTGGGGCGCGCCCGCCATGCTGAGCCCCGCGTAGTTTCCTGGTCCAAGGAGTTTGACGTGGGCCACTTGAACGTCCGCGACGTCGTAGTCGCCAGGGGGCAAGTCCACGAAGTCGTAGGTCAGGTAGACCACGCCGCAGTTCTGTGAGCCAGAATAGGACGCGCCCTCCGCCGCCATCATCAGGTCGGGCTTCTGGTTCCCATCGAAGTTCAACAAGAGGCTGCCGGCGCCCAACGAGCTCCCGGCCGCGCCCAAGATGCGGTAAGTCACTCGCAGATCGCTCCAGGCCTCGCCCACGCCCTCGGGCAGCTTCTCTTGTCCTTGCACGACCAACAAGGCCCCGGCGTGCTCGAGGTCCGCTTCGCTGGCCTCGTCGGCGGCCATGAAGAGGTCCGCGAGGCCGTCGGCGTTGAAGTCATCGAAGCGCACGTCCGCGCCGAGGCCCTTGCTGTTCGAGTCGGCGAGCCACCACCAGCCTTTCTTGGTCTGGGTGGTCGGCGTCTCGAGGGTCCACTTGCCCTCGAACTGCGGGAACTCGAGCACCGCTGCGAAGCCGTAAATCCCCTCCTCGATGACCGTGTCGCGGCTGCCGATGGCCAGCTCCATGACGCCGTCGCCGTCCCAATCTCCCACGTCCAGCGCGCTCAGCCGGCCGGTCTGCGGCCCGTAGATGATGAGGTCGCAGTCGCCAGGTCGCTCCATGGTCACGAGGACGCCGTCCTCGGCCAGTTTGCGCGAGCGCATCATGCACGCCACACCGCCTCGTCCCTCGCCCTCGGGCGACCACCAGAGTGTGTCCTCGGAGCCGTCGCCATCAATGTCGGCGACGATCACTCGAGGCGCCAAACCACCCCCACGTCCTGGGCCGACGATCGCGGCGCTCTGGACCTCGGAGATCACCTCGTTCTTGCTGAGCGACATGGGGTCCTTGACGACCAAGTAGCCGCCGCTGTTGTGCCGCCCCATGCCGTTGGCCGTGGCGCGAATGACCCAGTCGACCCGCCCGTCCCCGTCCAGATCGCCGGCCGCCGAGCCCCAACCAAGCTGAGCGCCGGCCTCGCCGCCGACCAGCCGCAGGTCGAAATCGGGGACACTGACGCCGGCTTGGTGATCGACCATATGGGTCCCTCCGAGGAAGACCTCGACGGCGCCGCTGTCCTTGCCGTTGTAGGTGTCGGCTCTGGGGGCGCCGACGATGAGGTCGTCTCGCCCGTCCCCATTGAGGTCGGCCACGTCGAGGCCCAGGCCAAACTCGCCGCCGCTGCCAACCAGGGCCACGTGGGGCGCCTGCAGCTCGCTCCCGCTGGGCAGCAAGCCGCCCCAAAACAGGTAGACCGCACCTTCGCTCTCGGGCCCCTTCAAGAGCCTCTTGGGGGCGGCGACGGCGAGGTCGTCGTGGCCGTCGGCGTTGAAGTCACCGACGGCGATGCTGCTGCCAAAGCGCGCCCCGGCTTGGTCGCCTTTGATGCGAAAGCCCCAAGGCGCGCCGGCTTCGCCGAGGTCGACGTTGCCGTTGTTGGCGGCGAGCACGTCGTAGACGACGGAGACCGTGCCGGCCTCGACCTGCTCGTCGGCGATGTCGAGGTTCATGCCCAAGATGACCTCGCCGGAGCCGTTGTCGTTGAGGTCGCCGAGGGCGCAGTTGTGCAAGATCGTGTTGCCGGCGCTAACTCTGCGGGAGAGCTGCACCCGGCCGGGAATGCGGCTGGTGATGGGGTAGAAGCGCTCTTGCCACTTCTCGCGGCCGGGCACGACGTTGACGTCGGTCGTCATGACGACGCCGTCCTCGTTGAAGCCCAGCGTCGCGAAAACGAGCTCGGCGCGGTCATCACGGTTTAGGTCGCCCACGCAGAGTTGGCTACCGAGGAAGCTCCCCTCGTGCTCGCCGGTGATGGCCAGGTCGAAGCTGCTCTTGTCTTCGAGAGTCAGCGAGCCCGTTGGCCACTCGGCCGCGCCGAAGCGCACGTAGACGGCGCCGCTGTTGCCGGGCGCCGTCATGACCAGGTCGTCGAAGTCGTCCTCGTTGAGCTTGGCGACGGCAACCCGAAAGCCGAGGCGCTGGCCGCTGGTCTGGCCGTCGATGCGCAGGTCGAAGCTCTCCATGAGCGTCAGGTCGAGCTGGCCGTGGTCCTTGGTGTGCCCGCTCTTGCCCAGCAAGATGTAGACGCTGCCGGCCGCGGCGAGCCCGTTGGGGCGCGTGTTCGGGGCGCCGAAGACGAGGTCGCCGAGGCCATCGCCGTCCAGATCGCCGATGGCCGGATCCATGAGCCGAGGCTCACCTCGGTCGCCGATCCCACCCCAGACCGAACCGGAGATCGCCGAGGTGTCTTCGAGCTGAATCGCCTGGATAGGCTCGGTGCGAGCCATCGGCTCGAAGCCGAACAGCACCAGCATCCCCAATGTCGCCATCGCCAGGGGGGCAACAGCGAGCTTTCGACTGTGTCTTTTCATCGTGAGTCGCTCTCTTCTCGACGGTCAAGGAATGCATGTGGATAGCTTCAAAGCCAGTCGATGACAAGACAAAGCGGTCTCTTCGTCGGCTTCTATTCCTCTGCCATGCTTCTCCCCGGTCGGTGTGAAAACCCGCGAAAGAAATACCGATTCGCCGGAACAAAGTGAGCAGGCCGAGGGGTTCGCGAGGGTCTATGGTCCTGCTCGCGCTACGAGCGTAAAGCTCTCGCGCTTCGGGCGTAAAGCTGAGGACTCCATGACCCCCAAGAAGCTCTCGGCCCTCGTGGCCGCTGCCATCGCTTTCTCCGCAACGCTCGCCGCCTGCGGTGGGGCAGTTTCCAGTGGGGGCTTGTCCGTCCGAGCGACCGTCGCCGGTCTTGGCTTCGAAGGCTTAGAAGACTGCGACGCGATCGAGGTGCGCGAAGCGCCAATCCTGACGGCGAGTTCCGACCCGGTGCCGCTCTCGGCCGCCATCGACGCGGACGAGGACGAGCTGGTCATCGTCAGCGACCCGCTCGTCGATCTGCTGCGAGTCCGCGTCACGCGGCCCACCGTCGGCGAGGCGGTCTTGCTGCTCTCGGGCGCCTCGTTGAAGGACGCGCAGCGCGAGTGGACGGTGACGCCAGACCCGACGCACGAGACGCGCATCATGCTGCCCGAGCTGTCCGAGCCCACGGGGCTGGTCTGGTTCGAGGTGGAGGCGTTCGATGAGGGACGTTCTCTGGAAGGGCGTCGCGCCCTGCATTCGTCGGCCGATCTCGGGCTGAAGGCGCGCTGGTCCAAGCAAGGGTTCGAGGTCACGGTCTCGGACGCCCAGGAGGAGTTCATCGCCGGCGCGCTCGTGGAGATCCTCGACGCGACCGCTCGTCGCCTCGCCACCACGAAGTCCACCGCCAGCGCGCCCACGCATCTCGAGCCTCTGGCGCAGCCCCAGCCGCTGGGGCCGTTGTGGGCGCTGGCCGTGCACCACGGGCGCGTCGCCTTGGTGAGCTTGGTGGCGGAGAGCGATTCTTAGAGGTGTGACGAAGCAAGAAAGCGCTTGTCAAACGCGACCCGTTCACTACAATACCGCTGCTTGCGCGTCACAATTGTGGTGGTGAGCAGTTAGGACCTCATGGGGCTGTAGCTCAGTTGGGAGAGCGCTAGAATCGCACTCTAGAGGCCGTCGGTTCGATCCCGTCCAGCTCCATTAGGAAACCCGCTGAAATATCAGTGGGTTTTCTTCTTTCTTGGGTCTGTCGAGGTACAACCTTGGTCGCTTTTCCTGGGGGAAGTACAACCGAAGTACAACCTGGGACCTCCTTGCCGATCGTGCGTTGAGGTTCGAGCCTCCTCATGCGACCCCCTTGAGAATCGCATCGAGACGTGCAACCGCCTTGGTCTTTCGCTCCAATGGGACGCTGTCATAGAGCTTCGTCATTGCGTCATCGCTATGTCCCATTAGTGCCTGTCTGGTGATGTTGTCTGTGCAGTCGGCGAGCACGGTATTGTAGGTTCGGCGCAAGACCTGATTGCCAAGGTTGAGGTCTAGATCCAAATACCCCTCCGCAGCCTTGTAGACCTTTCTCAAGGTCGAGGACTGGCAGTAAGAGCCGACGCTTGAAGGAAAGACGAGGCCAGGGACTCTGGACCGGGGGAGATTGGCCAGTTGGCTTTTTCGATGTTCCTTGAGGGCGAGAAACGCACGCTCAGGAAGAACAACCTCACGAGACGCGTCTACGTCGTTCCGATCCGAACGCTCGGTCTTTGGGCGCTCTTCAAGGTGCCCGCGATCAACGGACTTTGTTACTCTGATGACCTGCCTGACGAAGTCGATGTCGCTCCAGGTCAGTGCGTACATCTCGGAGGGGCGAAACCCTCCGAGAACAAGTGTCACGACCTCGGCGTATCTCCTCGGGAGAAACTGCTGGACAAAGTCCATGAGCGCGACCATCTGCTGAGGTGACAGCGTCTGATGCTCTCTTTTTCGGATGCGATCCTTCATCGGCTGGAGCCTGACCCTCTCCGTTGGATTGAAAGGAACTTGGAATTCCGCGCAGGCATCTGCAATGAGTGCCTTGGCGGCTCTCCACCAGCCATGAACGGTCGCCTTGGAGTAGAGGGTTCCATCATCCTTCCGCTTTGCCACCCAGTCCTTGGTCATTTCAATGATCTGCTTTCGTGTCAGGTCCTCGATGAAGAGGTGTCCGATATGCGGGAGAATGTGAAAAGCGAGGTGATTCGAGTTCGTCTTGACCACCATTGGTCTGTTAATCGTCGAGCACCTTACGATCCAACGCTCCGCGAAGTCGGAGTAGGTAGTCTGCTGGGTTGGCCTTCGGCCGCCCTCCAACTCCGCCTTTAGCTCGGCGTAAACCAGAAGTGCGTCGCCCAACTCGACTGGAGCTGCGAGCACCCTTTTGTTCGTCAGCACTTTCCCATTCCGCTTGATCGCCGCCCTCACCTGTAGATTCCCTGCCTTGTCCGAATAGATTCCTGTGTGTTTGGTTCGATGCCACCTCCCTTGTTTTGATGCTTCTTTCTTCGCCTTTGTCTTGACTCCACTCATCTCTACTACCTCCTAAGGTCTCTTCCCTTTGGAGGCTCGGGGAACCATCCCCTGCTGTTGCGCCACGCAGACTACTGCGTAGGGCGCCGCTCTCCAAGGCGTGATCCAATGAACTGCGTCTAAATCGGGGTTGCCGCCCCACGTAGGCGTCAGGGACGAGCTGGCCGCGACTGAGGGCGCTGCGCACAGACGATCCGCTGCTGTAGCCTAGGTAGGCAGCGGCCTCCGCAGTGGTCATCCATCGGTCCGCCAGGGCTTCCCACAGAGCGTCCAGCTCGCCATCGTCCAGCAGGTGCGCGTGACGACTGACGACTCGACGGGGTTGGCTAGCGTCGGCGTTGGACATAGCCATGCCCGACAGAGCAGCGAGGAGGACGCTGTGCTCCTCCCCCGTCAGGCGAGGAGAAATCCGCCGCACTGCCTCACGGGCTTGGTCTTCGGCAAGACTGGAAGAATCTTTTTTCTGATTTTTGACCACGCCACAACAATCCATCCCGCTTCAAGCGGGTGCTGAAAAGTAGTGGCGATGGCCTACACAACTGACCAGCTGTTCTGGTGGTCGTGGCTCGTCATGAGGACGAGCTGCCCCCTCTGCGTGGGGGCTTTTTTTGGCATTTGCCGAATCTCTCTAGGGAATGTAAAAACCGCAACGGGAGGGGCATAGGCCCTCGAACCAAGATGCTCGCCCCTTCTCTACGCCTCGTTTAGGGGGCGGGTCAACACCTTTTCCAGCAAACGCGCAAAGCCATATGGGGTATGGGTCTGCGCGTTCCTCTGATTGCGGCGTCACCCATCTCCACAGGACTCCCACCCCAGATCCCCACCAGACATTCCGCCCCAATAAATTC
>PFUG01000053.1 GCA_002789955.1 Deltaproteobacteria bacterium CG_4_9_14_3_um_filter_63_12
GGCGCGAACCAGTCGACCACGAGCGACTCGAACCCAGGGAAGCAATGGCCTCGACCGTGGAAGAGGCGGCACGCGTCCACAGCGTTGCCATCGGCCAGGTGAGCCCGAAGCTCAGCAAAGAGTGGCGTTAGTTCTAGCAAAGGCGTCACTCATCTCCAGTCAGGGGGCATCTCACCGCGAAGGACGAGCCTCAAACTCTCCGACTTCGCGGTCATAGGCCAAAACCCTCACCCACCGCAAACCTCGCCGCCCTCCACGGGCTCGGACCCAAGCCGTCACTTTGTCAGCGACAATGGCGCCAAGGTCTCCTCGAGCTGTGCGACCTCCTCGACCTTCCCCGTCTTCGCCGTCTGAAAGAGGTGGTTGAGCCCCGACAACACCTCCGTGGTCACGTCCTCATTCCCACCTTTCGCAAGGGCTTTCGAGATGGCCGCAAGGTTTACGGCGGCGGGCACCTGCAGATCCACGTCGCCCGACAACCTTCGCTCCTTCTGCGGCCCAAGTCTTGACGACCTCACGTGGCCTTGAATATCGCCATGGCCTGTGTTCTTTGAATGGCGCTCTCACGCGAAAGAGTTAAGGTAATGAGGCAGTGAGAAACCAAAGCCAACGAGGCGCTCATGGACTTGGGTCTGGGAATCGTCGCCATCTTCAATGCGCTGATCGTGAAGGTCGCGGTGATGGGGCTGGGCGCGTGGGTGCTCTTCAAGCTTTACCGCGCCGAGCGGCCAAAGACCGGTCGCAAAGCGTGGGTCTCGCTCCCCATCAAGGAGGAACCAGACCTTCGGCTGCTGAAGTGGTCACTGATCCTGTTCTACGTCTCCGAGGTGACCTGTGGCGTCGAGGTCTACGTCATCCTCGAGTCCAACCCGTGGCTGGCCGGCGTGCACGCCTTCGTCTCTTCCGCTGGGATGTCGCTCTTCGCGCTGTGGGCCTTCTTGTGGGTAGACAAGCGCCTCATCCGCTACGGGCAGAAGGCTTGTCTCATCAACCGCGTCTGCAAAGGGTGTACGATCGAGTCCGAGCTCGGCTGCCGTTACCACAAGACCGTCTTACTGGCTGCGACGTTCATCGCCTTCGCGACGCTGCTTCCTCTCTTTGCGGGCGTCGACGCGATGCCCGCGGACAGCACGCGTTACATCTTGCCCTTCGATTCCATGAACCAGTGGTACGACTCGACCCTGGTGCCGTGGTTGGAGGCCAACGTCGAGGCCTACGAGCCGGGTGGCGCGGCCTATGTGCTGCCAACCGAGATGCTCTTCATCGAGTTTCGGGTCCTGCCGCTCATGGCTCTAGCGGGGATTCTCGCGGGCATCGGCCTGCTATTGAGACGCAAAGAGCTGCTGGGCATGAAGGTGTTGGTCGTTTCGGTCGGCGGGTTTGCCTATGCTTTCTCCGAACTCGTGCTCATTAAGGGCACCGACGACATCATCATCGCCTCGCTCTCGCACGAGATCGCGGAGTTCTGGTTTCTGGTCGCGGTCGTCGAGTTCCTCAGAAGAACCTACCCGGCGACCGCCGGCGAGGTGTTGGCAGCGCCTGGAGCCAACCCCACCCTAGCCGCCAACGACTAGGGCAGCGCCTTCAAGAGCGTATCAATGAACTGGATGGACGAGATGGATGGACTTTGGTCTGAAGCGGCGTTGTAGGAGAAGTTGTCGCCAAGCCGGCGTCGGCCTCAGCCCCGCCCTGCAGGCCGCATCCTCGAACTCCCCCTCTCCCGCCAGGGCCGCCAGGGGGGGGCGGGGAGGCCAAAAGACCAGCGAGCATCGACGGCTATGCAGGAAAAAGATCTGTGCAAACCCGAGGGGTTGCGCGCAGGATGCGCGCCGCAAGTCTCAGCAGACTCCCGCCACGCACTGCTTGTTGCCATTGCACGCATGCCCACAAGTCCCGCAGTTCAAGCGGTCGCTCTGCAGATCCTCGCAGCCTGTGGGGCACATGGTCAGCCCTGTGTCGCACCGGCAGGCGCCAGCGCTGCACAACGGCGTAGCCGTCGGACAGACCGTGCCACAAGCACCGCAGCTGTTGGGGTCAGCGCTGGTGAAGACGCAGGCGCCGTTGCATTCCACACCTGTGGTGCAGTCACAGGCCGAGAAGCGGCAGATTTGGTCGGCGCGACAGGCCACGTCGCAGGCGCCGCAGTGGCCTTCGTCGATGCGGATATCGACACAGACGTCGCCGCAATCGGTGAGCCAGGACTGGTTGGGATCGCAAATGCAGGACCGCTCGAAGCAAACCTGGTCGAGCCCGCAGACGATGCCGCAGCCCCCACAGTGGTTGTCGTTGTATTCGATGTCGACGCACGCCCCATTGCACAGCGCGTTGCCGGCGCCGCAGCCACAGAGGCCACCCCTGCAGTCGTTGAGCTGGCAGTCGCTGTTGCTGCTGCAGTCCTCCCCCACATCGAAGCCCAGACATGAGTCGCCGTCGCAGCGACCGCTGCAGCAGCGGTCGGCAGCGGCCCAGGTACAGAATCCTCCCTTACTCACGCAGCCACGGCAGACCCCATCGACACAGACGTTGCCTGGACAGCAGGGACCGTTGGTGTTGCAGGCCACGCCTGCGCCCGTACAGGTGGGGAGCGGCACGTCTTCGGCGACCTCTGCGGTGAGCTCTGAGGAGGTGTCGGCAGTAGTTCCGTCCGAAATCCCGTCGGGCGCAATGTCGGTGTCGGTCGCCAGGTCTGCGGCCTGGTCCTCGCCGCTGTCTCCGACGGTCTGGTCGCTGGGAGCGTCGGCCGCGTGGGTGTCGGCGATGGGCGCGTCGCCGGTCAAGTCCAAGGTCGAAGAATCGGCTCCGCTCTTCGTTGTCGAAGAATCGTCACAGCCAGAGAAGAGGAGGGGGCGATGAGGAGGATGAGGCGGAGGGTTGTTTTCATTGGTGAAACGCGTCTTTCTCTGGTCAGTCCGCGCCCTCGATCGGCCGAGACCGGGGGCTGCGGCGCACGACGTCGGTCTCGTCTCGCTTGGTCAGGAGCGGCCTGCGCTCTCTAGGCTTGGGCCTCTCAGATTCTGGACACGACGCACCCAAGGAGGCACTCGTCTCGCGCAGAAACTCTTTGGTTTGCTCAATCGATGGCGTGCTGCCTGGTGGAAAGAAGGCCCCGCTCGAGGGCCGTTCTCCCAGCCCGGACGACCTGTCGGTCACAGTCCTTTGGTGAAACCCCAAACCACTGACTCCGCTCCTCTCGTTGGGGCTCAACGGCGCTTGAATCCCGAGCCCGCTCACGCCGCTTCGCTCGCCTCTTTGGGGAGGTCGGATGCCCAGACCGCTCACGCCGCTGCCCAAGCCACTCGCTCCGCTCCGCTCGTTGACGTCCCCCGAGGAGTTGACAGTCCTCAGCCCGGACTGGGGGCGTTTTCTCAGCCCGCTGGTCGCGTCGGCTCTGACCAACCCGCTCTCACCGAACAGGCACGGAGGAGGAGTCGTGTTGAGGTCGTTCTCGAAGCCGCTGTGGTTCGATCGGTGAGGCGGCGCAGACCGATCGCCAGGTCCTCTGAAGGGATTGCCGGTTTCGAACCCCGCCCGCCCGCTCGCTTCAGGCTCCTGTGCCTCTTGCACCACGCCGAGATTGAGCAGTTCTTGGCGGCGGTTCTGCGTGACCTTGTCGAGAAGGTGCGAGGGAATCCGGAGCCCGAGCTTCTGCACGGCCGTGCTCATGATCATGTCCGCGACCAAGGCGGCGACGAAGGCCTCGGGGGCGACGACGGCGACTCCCTGACGAAAAGTGGACGCGTCGGGCGAATCGACGATGACCAGGCCGCTGAATCGGGCTCTCATGAGGTCGATGGTGAGCACCGTGAACCTGGCGCGCTGGGCCTCGGCGACGGTGAACCTGAGGTTCAACATCGGCAGCGCCTCGAGACGCACCTCGAACGACGCGATGAGCGAGCGAAGGGCTTTGAGCGAGAGCTCGAAGCCATCCATTCTCGCGTCGGAGTCCTTTGAGTCGACGTTCATAAAAAGGAAGGTTAAGGGGAGCCTGGCTGACCCCCTAAGACTGACGATAACTAGCCGAGCAATCAAGGTTTTTGTCCCCCTCCCTGACGAATGACGGACACTTCGCGAGCGGGTTCAGCGCCGCTCTGCATGAACGCTTGGCAATTTGGACTCGCTCTCCACAGACCGTGACGGACCGGTCCCAGGGCTCGGCGCAGAGCCGATGGAAATAGCGGTGCGACAGTACCGGTTCATCAACACCATCGGGACGGGAACGCAACTTCGGGCGCCGCGACAAATGGAGTCAAAGGAACTTGATGCGAGCTGCCCCCCCAAACGGCCAGGCTGAGCCGGCGCCTGCGCGCTGGGGCTGGCTCGCCCCCAACGTCGTCGCCCTGGGCGTCGTCAGCTTGTTGACCGATTCGGCCAGCGAGATGGTCATCCCCTTGCTTCCGGTCTTCCTCACCACCGTCGTGGGCGCTGGCCCGCTGGCGCTGGGCGCCATCGAAGGCGCCGCCGAGGCGGTCGCCAGCCTGCTCAAGCTCCTCTCGGGGCGTTGGTCGGACCGCCTCGGACGGCGCCGTCCCTTTGTCCTCGCCGGTTACAGCCTCTCTTCCACCGCGCGTCCGTTCATGGCCTTGGCCGGAGCGGCTTGGCACGTGCTCGCCGTGCGGCTCCTCGATCGCACCGGCAAGGGACTGCGTTCGAGCCCGCGCGACGCGCTGCTCGCCGCTTCCGTTGCCCCCGAGCACCGCGGCGCCGCCTTTGGCCTGCACCGCGCCATGGACCACGCGGGCGCCGTCATCGGGCCGCTGCTCGCCTTCGCGTTCCTGACCTGGTGGTCGACCGACCTGCGCCTCCTCTTCGGGCTCTCCATCATCCCTGGCGCCCTGGCCGTGGCCGCCTTGGTCTTCGCGGTCCGAGAAGCGAAGCCAGAGGACGACCGCGTTACGGCGAAGAAATCTGCTGCAGCGCCGCGAACCTCGGGCTCGCTGCACCGAGTGCTCTGGCCGGTGGGGTTGTTCACCCTCGGCAACGCCAGCGATCTGTTCTTGTTGCTCAAGGCGAGCGAATCGCGCTCGTCGCTAACGAGCCTGCCGTTGCTCTGGATGGGGCTGCACGTGGTCAAGATGCTCGCTTCGGTCCCTGGAGGGTGGCTGGCCGACGTGTTCGGTCGGCGCCGCTTGATCGCCGTCGGCTGGGGGGTCTACGCCGCGGTTTATGTGGGTTTCGCCTTCGCCGAGAGCCGGGTGGTGGTGTGGGCCCTGTTCGTCGTCTACGGCCTCTACCACGGCCTGACCGAGGGGGCAGAGAAGGCCTTGGTCGCCGAGCTGGCGCCAGCGGCGAGTAGGGGAACGGCGTTTGGTTGGTATCACTTGACGCTTGGGCTCGGAGGGTTGGCGGCGAGCCTGCTCTTCGGGGGGATTTGGCAGTGGGCGGGCAGCATGGCGGCGTTCCTGACCAGCGCGGGTTTGGCCTTGCTCGCAGTGGTCGCGTTGGCGGTGCTCGCTCCGCGGCAGAGTTGAAGGAGGCTCTTTTGCGGAGGCAGGGCTCTGCCCTGACCCGCCGGGGGACTTTGTCCCCCGGGCCCCCTTTTGCTTTTTTCTTTGGGTAATAGAGTCCCGACGAGACTCAGTGACAGGTCTGTCCAGCCTGAACCTGAGCGCGCAGCTCTTCGAGCTCGCGGCGCATGGCGTCCATCTCAGCGGACTGCGTCTGCAGGGCGGCGACGACCATGCTGGTGTAGCCGTAGAGGTTGATCATGTCGCGGTCGGAGTCGATCGCCAGGCTGGGCTCCTGGTCCTCGATGATGAAGCCGAGCTGGGTGCGCTCGGGGGCGTCCTTGTAGCGGTAGGTGGCGAGGCGGACGCTGTTGATCTCTTCAGCGAAGCGAGCGCGGTCTTCGGGCCCGAGGTAGTGGATCTCCTCTTTGAACTCACGGCGAGACTTGGGGCAACCGCCGGGTTGGAGCTGTGGGTCGCTGCTGGCGCAGAGGATCATGGAGTTGCACTGGTTGCCTGGGTCACAGCTGGCGCCGTCGGGGCTGCAGGGGTCGCCAATGGTTTCTGTGGTGCACGCAGGCAAGCCACTGGCCGTGTGACCTTGGCAAACGGGATCGCCGCAGGTCGCCCACCACTTCAGGTCGGTCGGAGCTGGGCATTCTCGGATCTCCCAACCGCAAGTCCCATCGTCGAGGCGGTAGCACAGGTCGGTGCAACCCGCGGTGCTGCCATCTTCGCAGAGATAGGTGGGGCAATCCGGTGCGGGGCCACACTCTAGGTCTGTGCACTTCGGGTCGGTCGGAGCTGGGCATTCACGGATCTCCCAGCCACAGGTCCCATCGTCGAGACGGTAGCACAGACCAGTGCAACCCGCGGTGCTGCCATCTTCGCAGAGATAGGCGGCGCACATAGGGGCTGGGCCGCACTCTTGGTCGGTGCAGTCGGTCGCGTCCGGTGCACACTCACAAGAGTGAGTGCAGCCGAGCGCGTCGACAGGGTTGTGTGTGCCGGGGCCGCAGGACAACTCGCATTCAGGGATGTCGGAGCAGTCGTTTGCCGCGCATTCGCAGGTGAGGACGCGTCCACACTCGTCGGTGGGGTTGTGAGTGCCCTCAGGGCATGCCAGGAAGCAATTCGGAATGGTGTCGGTGCAGGGGTCTGGGCACTGGCGCATCTCCCAGCCACAGGTCCCGTCGTCTGCGGTCAGGCAGCGACCGGTGTTGCCGCCGACGCTGCCGTCTGGGCAGATGATGCTGGGGGCCTCGAGACCGGGCCCACAATCGGTGACATCGCAGGTGGTGCCTTTCTCCAGGCAGCCAGTGAACAAGGTCCCGTCGCAGAAGTCGGGTGTGGGAACGGTGGTGTCGCACTCGACGGGATAGGCCCCGACGGAGGCGTAGTTCGGCTCGCAGTCGGAGCGGACCATGCAGGCCGCCTCGGGGACTTCGGAGCACGCCACGGGCGCGGGGCACTCGCTCTCTGAGGGGCACGTCGCCCAGCCATCGGGGACCTGGTCGGCGCTGGCGAACTCCTTCAGTTCACCCGTCAGAGGGTTGATGGCAAACGTCGAAGACTTGGGATCGTCCTCGTTGGTGCAGGCCGAGAGGGCGAGCGATGCGACGAGGAGAAGCAGAGAGAGCAGAGTCCGGGCTTTCATGTGGGCCTCCTTAGGGCGAGCGGTCGATTTCGAGCGCCCATCCTACCCGCTTTGTGGAGGGTTCACTCGAAGATTCTTTTGAGTCTGTGCGCGGGCCTGTGCGCAGTCGTTTGGCACTGGCACGGCGACAATCCCAGGAATCGAGCAATAGTCGTGCCTTGCACTCACGGCGCGACCGATGCTGGGCCTCAGGAGCCCTGCACGGTCCAGGGCAGCCCGAGCGACAAGAAAAACTGCGGCCAGTGTCTTGGTTTCTTGTCACTGCCATTTGCCGTGCCAAGGGTCGAATTCATGGTGTCAGACGCGCGATGTCCGGTAACATCGGACACCACTGAAGTCAAAACGATGGCCCGGATAACGGGTCACTGTTGGCTCTGCGCACCCTGTTATTTCTCGAACGGCGAGGCTACAAAAGTGAGCGCAACATAACGCCGGGTCAAAACCGCCAATGTCAGACAGGACGGCACCGATGCTCGTAGGATTCGTCATCGCCTACCTTCTCGCCTCGATCGCCATCGGACTCTACGCTGGTACCAAGGTCAAGAACTCCACGGACTACGTGGCCGCGGGCCGGCATCTCCCGCTCTACATCGTCGTCGCGACGGTGTTCGCGACGTGGTTTGGGTCAGAGACCGTGTTGGGGATCTCGGCGACTTTCACCGAAGAGGGCATGCGAGGGCTCTGGTCCGACCCCTTCGGCGCGGCGCTCTGCCTGATCCTGGTCGGTCTGTTCTTCGCGCGGCGCCTCTACCGCCTCAACCTCGTGACTTTAGGCGACTACTACCGGATGCGTTATGGCCGCACCGTCGAAGTTCTCTGCTCGGCGGCGATCATCATGTCCTACCTCGGCTGGGTTTCGGCGCAGATCAACGCTCTGGGGCTGGTCTTCAACATCCTCTCGCAAGGCTCCATCTCCAGCAGCCACGGCATGCTCATCGGTGCCGCCATCGTCCTTTTCTACACCCTCTACGGTGGCATGTGGTCAGTGGCCCTGACGGACTTCTTCCAGATGACCATCATCATCGTCGGTCTGTTTTACATCGCCTGGATCGTGGCCGACATGGCCGGCGGCGTGGGTTCTGTCGTCCGACACGCCGATGAGGCCGGCAAGTTCAACTTCTGGCCCGCGCTCACTTTCACCGACCTCATGGCCTTCATGGCGGGAATCCTCACCATGGGCTTCGGCTCAATCCCTCAGCAGGACGTCTTCCAGCGCGTGAACGCCGCCAAAAATGAGAAGATCGCCGTGCGGGGCTCGATCATCGGCGGCAGCGCCTACCTCCTCTTCGCTTTTGTCCCCATCTTCATCGCCTACTCCGCTACGCTGATCGATCCCGAGATGGTCGCCGCGCACCTCGCCATCGAGGACCCCATGCTCGGCAGCCAGCAGATCATGCCCCAGTTGATCCTCGATCGCGTGCCCGTGTTTGCGCAGGTCTTGTTCTTCGGGGCGGTGCTCTCCGCCATCATGAGCACGGCGTCAGGGACGCTCTTGGCCCCCTCCGTGACCCTGTCCGAGAACATCCTGCGGGGCACGTTCAAGAACATGAGCGACAAGCAGTTCCTCGTCATGACGAGGGGGGTGGTCGTGGTCTTCGCCGTCATGGTCACGCTCAACGCGGTGAGCACCGAGGAGAGCATCCATGGCATGGTGGAGAACGCCTACAAGGTCACGCTCGCCACGGCCTTCGTGCCCCTGGTTTTTGGGCTCTACTGGAAGCGAGCCACCACCCAGGGAGCGCTGGCCTCGATCGTTCTCGGGCTCATCGTTTGGACGGGCCTCGAAGTCATCGATCCCGAGTTCGTCATCGCCCCACACTTCGCGGGCATGCTCGTGGGCTGTGTCGCCATGCTCGTGGGGTCGCTCATACGCCAACTCATCACGGACATCCGCAGCGGCCCGCATCACCTCAACGAGGACGCGATCGGAGCTTCGGAGTCTTGAGGGTCTTGAGGGGCAGGCGCTGCCTGCCCCGAGCTTCATCGCATTGCTCCACAGTGTCGGGCAGTCGCGTAGTGTCCGTCCGGGAAACCCCCATCTGCGGCGTCGCCTTCCTCCCTCGCTCCTCGCCGTACCGGTTGCGCGCCTACCCCCTGGGCCTCGAGACGCGCAACATCCTGCTCGACAAGTTGCGGCTTTGGGACGACCCGGGCTGTTCACGTCCAGCAGGTCAGGCACAACAGTCTTCTCGCCTCTACACCACTGCCCCAAACAACGCCCCAATCCCCGCCGTCAGCCCCATCGCCAGCGCCCCCCAGAACGTCACGCGCCACGCCGCGACGCCTATCTTCGCGCCGCCAGCAGACGCGCTCGCCGCGCCGAGACCGGCAAGAAACAACAAGGAAGTGGCGGCGACCACCGGAATGGCCCAAGAGATGGGCACGAGCGCGGCGGTCGCCAGCGGCAAGGCCGCCCCCACCATGAAGGTCGCAGCCGACGAGAGGGCAGCTTGAGTCGGACGCGCGGACGTCAGGTGGCTCAGCCCGAGCTCGTCGCGCGCGTGAGCGCCCAAGGCATCGTGTGCGGTGAGCTGCATCGCGACCTGTTGGGCTAGGCCCGGCTCGAGACCTCGCCCAACATAGATGGCCTTGAGCTCAGCCAACTCCCGCTCGGGGGTCTCGAACAGCTCGATGCGCTCCCGCTGGAGGTCCCCTTGCTCGGTGTCCGACTGGGAGCTGACCGAGACGTACTCGCCGGCGGCCATGGACAGGGCCCCCGCGGCGAGCCCAGCGATGCCGGCGGTGAGCATGGCGGTGTGGTCGGCGCTCGCCGCTGCCACACCGATGACCAGGCTAGCGGTCGAGACGATGCCGTCGTTGGCGCCCATGACCGCGGCGCGCAGCCAGCCGACACGGTCGGTGTAGTGAGTTTCGGAATCTTTCTTCATTGGGGGTCCACGGTGTGCGAAAACCATGTGGTCGGCGGACTCGTCAAACCATGCTCGCCTCTGTTCTGCAAGCCGCAAGCGTGCCGATCGGGTGCAGCGTTGCGGCCGAGCTCGACTTAGGGAACCACCAGACGACAACGGGCGACCTTGGGTCGCCCGTTGTCGTATCATTGGTCTGCCACTGTTTCGCTCAAAGGGACCCCATGTTCGATTCCTTTCCGCGGCCGCTCATTTTCGGCCATCGAGGAGCCTGTGCGCAGGCCCCCGAGAACACCCTCGAGTCGTTCCAGCTGGCCGTCGACGCCGGCGTCGACGTGCTTGAGCTCGACGTCCACATGAGCCGCGACGGCGAGCTCGTCGTCATCCACGATGCCACCGTCGACCGCACGACCAACGGGCACGGGGCCGTCTCGAGCCTGACTCTGTGTGAGCTCGACCGCCTCGACGCGGGCTACGGCTACGCTCGCGACGGCGAACACCCCTGGCGTGGGCGCAGGGTGAAGGTGTCGCGCCTCGCCGACGTGCTCGAGGCCTTCCCGAGCGTCGGCTTCAACGTCGAGCTCAAGCAGCACCGACCGTCCTTGGTGCCCCCGGCCCTGACGCTGCTCGACCGCATCGACCCCACCCGCCTGGTCATCGCCGCCGAGGACCACCGGACCATGGCGGAGATCGAGCGGTTCGGACCGCGTGCGCCGTTGGGAATGAGCCGCGAGCAGGTCGTTCGAGCGCTGCTGGGGGCTTACTCATCTGGCGTGCCGACGCGCTTTCGAGGGCGCGCGCTGCAGATCCCGCCCACGCATCACGGGCTCCCAGTCGCGAGCGCGCTGTTGATTCGCCGAGCGCACGCGGCGGGCCTCGAGGTGCACCTCTGGACGCTCGATGAGCCTGACGAGGCCCGCAAGTGGGTGGCGCTGGGCGCGGACGGCATCATGAGCGACGCTCCGGCCAGGATCGTCGCGGCCCTGCGGCCCTGAGGGGGTCGTGGGTTCGGTCGGTCGGACGGGGTCCGACGTGGTGGGTTCGGCCGGTCGGACGGGGTCCGACGTGGTGGGTTCGGTCGGTCGGACGGGGTTCCCCGTCGTGGGTTCAACGAACGATCGCCAATCCAGGGCGGCCGCCGGCCGCCCCTACACGTGGTGGGTTCGGTCGGTCGGACGGGGTCCGACGTGGTGGCTTCGGTCGGTCGGAGGCGCGGCCCAGCGCTCCGCGCTGGGCTGAATTTGGGACCGCCGGAGTCTCTGGTGCACCACCGCGAGACCGTCGCGTGTCCTGGGCGGCCTAGATAAAATCGTGGAGAGTCTTGAGAGTCTTGCAGCCTGCTTGATCGGCGACGTGAGATCAGAGACGCTGAGGCGGCTCGAAACTCCCTTCCCTCGAGGACCTCATGCGCTACGCCGCTCGACTCCTACTCCTACTATGCGTTGGCTCCTTCGCCGTGGCCTGCGACGACTCCACCTCGTCGAACAGCGATGAATGCTCCGCGTCCAAACTCTGCGAGGCAGGCAAAAGCTGCGTCGATGGCCACTGTGTGGTGGAGGAGCACGACGTGGTCGACACGAGCGGAGACACCCTCGTCCCCGACACTGCCAACGATGTCCCCGCCGACACAGTCCCCACCGACCTCACCGAGGACATTCCGCTGGACCAACCCCTCGATCTCATCGAAGACACCTCAATCACCGAGGTGTCGGACAGCCTCGGCGCAGACACCGACGCAGACACCGACGCCGCCGACGTCTCCAGCACAGGAGACCGCTGCTCCAACGCCTTCCCCTGCCCCTCCGGCTGGGTCTGCGAAGAGGGCCTCTGTGCCGTCGACTGCGGCGCCAACGCGCGCTGCCTCGCCGACACCTGCTGCGGCACCGGCGAAGTCTGCTATTTGGACGCCTGCATCACCCCTGGACTGGCCTGCACCAACAGCAACCCGCTGGCCTGCGGCGCCACGGCGCCCTGTCCCGTCGGCGAGCAGTGTGACCCGAGCCTGGCGCATTGCCTGCCCTTGCCGCCGAACGCCAGCTGCGAGTTCGTGCCGCAGAGCAACTTCGATCCCGAGCTGCTCTGGCACTGGACGGGCTCCTCGCAATACCCAGCCTACAAGCACTCCATCGCCACGCCGGCCGTCGCCGACATCAATGGCGACGGCGTCTCCGACATCATCGTCCCGGCCGTCAACGTCATCCCTGGCACCCCGACCGTCGGCGGCATCCTCTGCGCCCTCTCCGGCGCTGGCGACTGCAACGGTGGACCGCAGGAGCTCTGGTGCACCGAGCCGGTCGCTGGGAACTTCATCAACTGGGTCGTCTCGCCGGCCGTCGCCGACCTGAAGGGCAACGGCACCCTGACCGTCATCGCGGGCGACACCATCAACCTCGGTGGACAGCTCGTCGGCGGGCTTGCCGGCTACACCGCCGACGGGACGCGCATTCCGGGCTTCGGCACCGACAATGGGACCCCAGTGCCCGTGCGAGTCTATGTCGGCGCGCCGGCTGTGGCCGACCTCGATGGGGACGGCAGCGCCGAGGTCTTCTTCGGCTTCACGGTCTTCGACTCCGACGGGCAGCTTCTCTGGCAGCGGACCAGCGGCGGAGGCAACAGCAACTTCGGCGACATGACCGTCGCCGTCGACTTGGACGGTGACGGCGATCTGGAGATCGTCGGCGGCAACATGGCCTACCACCACGACGGGACCGAGGCCTGGGCACCCGGAGTGGCCGCGCGAACGCTGCCCGACGGCTGGCCGGCCGTGGCCGACTTCGATCTCGACGGCTCTCCCGAGGTCGTCGTGGTCGCGAGCTCGATCGTCCGCGTCTTCACTGCCGCTGGCGAGCTCTTCAGCCCCAACACCATGACCATCGCCGGCCGAGGCGGCCCGCCGACCATCGCTGACATGAACGGCGATGGGGTTCCAGACATCGCCGTCGCTGGCTCCGACTCCCTCTCGGTCTTCGAGGTCGATCCCCTCGCTCACACGCTCAGCCTCTTGTGGACCGCGGCCTCCAACGACTTCTCGTCGAACATCACGGGCTCGTCGGTCTTCGACTTCGACGGCGACGGCCGCGCCGAGGTGCTCTACGGCGACGAGTGCTTCGCCCGCGTCTACGACGGTCCCGGCGACGGGGTGGGGGGGACGACGGTGCGCTTCGAGGTCCCGAACACCTCGTGCACAGGAACCGAGTACCCCGTAGTGGCCGACGTCACCGGCGACGGCAAGGCCGAGTTCATCGTCATCTCCAACAACGCCGAGGGCATGAACACGGCCTGCTCGCCCTACGCCACCGCCTGTGCCACCCGCTTCCCAGGCTACGTGCCCACTAACGGCGTCAAGGTGTACCGCGACCGCAACGACAACTGGGTCGCCACACGCGCCATCTGGAATCAGCACAGCTACCACGTGACCAACGTCTGCGACGGGCGCGACGCCGTCTGCACCGCCGCAGAGAACCGGCACGCCGCGATCCCACGCGACGAGAAAGCGACCAACGTCTGGCCGGTCGGCGCACCGTTGAACAGTTACCGGGTCAATGTGCAGGCGGAGGGGACGTTTAACGCGCCAGACCTGTTGCCGCGCAGCCTGCGCGCCGCCCTCGCCGGCTGCCCAAGCGCCCTGACCCTGCGCGTGAACGTCACCAACCTGGGAGCCTTGGGCGTGCCCGCGAACACTCCGGTGTCCTTTTACCACGTCGACGAGAGCGCAGTGCGCCACCTCCTCGGCGTCGTAGAGACCGTGCAAGTCCTTCTGCCGGGGGCCAGCGAGGTCGTCTCTCTCGAG
>PFUG01000453.1 GCA_002789955.1 Deltaproteobacteria bacterium CG_4_9_14_3_um_filter_63_12
CAACCTGCCCATTTGAGCATCGCCAGAGGCGTGATGGCAGCGTCGGTCTGCTTCGACGTTGCTGGGCATCGCCTGCATCGACCTCCCTGCCCCCCCACCTCTGACTTCGCCCAAATGCGCATTTTGTTCCCGGACGGCTCCTAAAGAAAAGGATCGATGGCCGAATCCCCCAAAACACTCAAGGTCGGACGAATCCTTGCGGACCGATACGAGGTCCTCTCACGGCTCGGAGAAGGGGGCTTCAGCGCCGTTTTTAAGGCCAAACAGCTCTCCTCCGGCAAGCTCGTCGCCGTCAAGGTGCTCCGACCCGAGCGCCTCGAGGACGCGAAGGTTGCACGCATCGAGAGCGCCCGTTTCGACCGCGAGATGAAGCTGGTCGCCAGCCTGAAGCACCCACACATCGTGCCGCTGCTCGACTCGGGCAAGCTGGACGACGATCGGCAGTTCATCGTCCTCGAGTTCATCGAGGGCGATACGCTCAACACGATCATCAAGACCGACGGCCCGCTGGAACCTCGAGAGGCCAAGCGCCTCATGGTCGAGGTGCTCGAGGCCATCGCCGCGGCCCACTCCATGGGCATCGTGCACCGCGACCTGAAGCCGCAAAACATCATGCTCATCAAGGCGGGCACGCGGCGCAACGCCATGGTCCTCGACTTCGGGGTCTCCGGAGTGATGGAGGCCGTGCGTGGGGACGACTACACGAAACTGACGGCTTCGGGGCAAGTGCCTGGGACGCCGGCTTACATGGCCCCCGAGCAGATCCGCACCGACGTGCTCGACCCCCAGAGCGATCTCTACGCCTGGGGCCTGGTCTTTCTCGAGGTCCTCACTGGGGTGAAGGCCTTCGCCTCGACCTCGATGGCCAAGACCATCACCATGCAGCTCTCGCCCGATCCCGTGCCCATCCCAGAGAGCCTGCGGGCGCACCCGCTCGGGTTGCTCATTCGCCAAGCGGTGGCCAAAGACACCTCGATCCGCTTCAAGACGGCCGCAGACATCATGACCAAGCTCGAAGAGATCGACATCGATCGCGACCTCGGCTTGGCGCTGCAACGAGAATACGAGGCTCGCCTGCGCTCGGAGGTCTCGCTCGAAGAAGCCCAGCCGTTGGCCGAGGGGGCGTTCGACATCGAGCTGCCCAACTCTGGTCCCCACGACGCGACGGTCGCCGCCGAGCCGCTCGAGCTCGCGAAGAAAGAAGCTGCCTCCAACAGCCGCCCTCCGACGCGTCTGAAAGGCGAGCGCGGTCCGCTGCACACGGCTTTGTGGCCGATCGTGGCCGGCATCGTGCTGGCGAGCGCGGCGATCGTCTACTTGTTGGTCTCCAGCTCCGAGCCCGCCGCTGTTAGAGCAGACTCTGAGCAGGCCGAAGCCCCCCCTGAGACGCCCGGTCCAGAGCCCCAAGACCCCACCTTGCCCTCCGAGCCAGGCGCGGGTCCCGCAGACGACTGCGAGGGTGGGACGCCAGCGGACTGCGTGCAAGTCGCTGCGTTTCTCGAGGCCGAAGGCTCGGACGCACAGGTCGAGAAGGCCGGCATCCTCTACCAAGAGGCCTGCGACGAAGGTGAGGGGGCGGGCTGCGTCGGATTGGGCAGGCGCTTCGAGGCGGGCAAAGGCGTCGCAAGGAGCCTCGAACGCGCCGCGGACCTCTACGAACAAGGCTGTAACACTGGGGTGCCTGCGGGCTGCTCGGCGCTGGGGTTGCTGGTCGAAGAAGGGACTGGCCGCAAGAAGGACCTGAGCGCCGCTGCCATCCTCTTCAGCAAGGCCTGCGAGCGGGACGATCCAGAAGGTTGCGGTGAGCTCGGACGCTTCGCGCAACGGGGCCGCGGCGACATCGCTTTCGACATGCCGCGAGCGGTGCAGTTGATGCAGCGTGCTTGCGATGGCGGTCACGCCCGCTCCTGCTCGCGTCTGGGAACGATCCTGCAAGAGGGCGATGGCGTTGCTGCCGACCCCACACGTGGAGTCAAACTCCTAGAGCGCGCCTGTGACCTGGGCTACTCCAGAGGCTGCTCGAAGGCGGCCTACACCTACCAGCGGGGCATCGGCGTGGCGAGGAATTCGAGCAAGACCGCCGAGCTTTACGTGCGGTCCTGCGAGTTCGGGCTCGCGCAAGGGTGCTCCAGCGCCTGCTATCTGTACCAGATCGGTGAGGGTGTTCCGGTGGACCGCGCTCTGGCCTACACTCAGTGCACCCGGGCTTGTCTCCTGGACGATGCCAAGGGGTGCTATCGGCTCGCGACCTTCCTGCGCGACGGCATTGGTGTCACGCCCAACCCGGTGAAAGCCGCAGAAGCGTTCAGCAAGGCGTGCAAGGGGGGAGAATCCAAGGCCTGTCGACAATGACGGATTTCGCGCGTTTGGATGGGCGCAGCACGCTGCGCCCCTACGCGATTGGATGGACCCTACGCGATTGCGTGCCGGATCGGAGTTAACTTGACCTGCCGTTGGAACCTAGGCAGGTTTCCTCTTTACACGCTCTGCATTATGGACAGTTCACGCGATGGTCCTGCCCTCTACGGCGTGCGGAGGATCACTGGTGGCAAATGGCCCGCGAAGGACCTGTGGGCGATCTTGGTCGCCTTGGCGATCGTCGGTCGGTCGTGAGACAAGACTCCAATTGCCGAGCGGACGGCCGAGTTTTCGCACCGCAAGAGATGGAAAGTCAGCGAGGCAAGGATTCTAAATGACTGAAACGAATAACCTCGAATTGCTCATCGCTCGGGCCAAGGGAGCTCTCACCCGCCGAGACTTCGATACCGCCATTCAACTCCTGACCCTGGTCCTGAAGGAGGCACCGGGGAACGAAGAGGCGCTGCGCTTGCATCAGTTTGCGCTGAGCGGACAGAAGGCGCTGAGTCGCGGCGGCCCGCGCTCCAGTGGCCGCCTCGCGCGCGACACCTTGCCCCCGACTCAGATGGGCGTGCTCAAGCGCGGACCGTCCAAGCGCACCCGCAGCATCAAGACGCACACGCCCACCGACGGCCAAGAAGACGACTAGCGAGCG
>PFUG01000574.1 GCA_002789955.1 Deltaproteobacteria bacterium CG_4_9_14_3_um_filter_63_12
ACGAGGAGTCCACTCGATGACTCCCGGAAATGTCAAACTGCGGATGCCTCCCCGGCAGAGCCGGGGGGTCTCCCGCTTACGCTAGCGCGCTTCACGCCAGAGTTGATGCTGTTATCGAGTTTGAACTTCCCTATGGGAAACTTGTTTTTCCCCGACTTTGCTGTTTCGGATAGATGGGCCACCATTATCACTCATCATCCTTGGGAAAATGAACCTCCAAATCCCCCAATCCCCGAATATTTCCGAATGATAACAGTATACACGGCTTCATTGTATGAGGACGACAATATCGAGATGCCCGCTACGACTAGTATTGCCGTCCATCCAGGCAACCAGTATGCCTTTTTTTCAGTTGGGCCTGGAAATGGTGGATTCGCGGGGCAGAACTACGTAATCTGGCGCTAGATTGTAGTAGAGTAGATAGACTCCAGATGCAGCGTCGCCGCTCCAAACCTACCAGTCAACACCAGCATCAAGCTCAACGGATTCAAGTGCGCACGCCTCACATCGACACAAAGGGGCTCTCGGTGGCGATGCCCTTTCTCGCTCTGCTTCTATTCGGAGGCTGCGACTCCCACCTCGCCCCAACAACAGAGCGGGACACGGTTCAGGACCAGTGCGTCGAATTGGACGCCTGCGACGGACACCAAGATGACACCTTGCCCTCTGTAGATGCATCCGATGTTCCACTTGCTGAGGAATTGCCTGACCAGGACGACACGACGCCCTTGGAAGACTCATCCGATGTTCCCCCAGCACAAGACTTGACCGAGGGCGACGTACTGAACACCTGCCCCGTTGCCATTGGGGGACTCCGCTACTTGTACGGAGCCGTCGACGTGAACGAGGCACCCACACACATGGATGTGGAGTTTGGGCCAGTGGAACTTCTTGGTGGCAGGTCGTACGACGAAGATGGTGACTCCATTGCAGAATACAGATGGGGTGTGACCCAGTATCCAGGAAGAGTTCCTCCAAGCATTGGGCTACTTAGTGCCAGCAGCGGGGCCATAGGGCTCGAAATTTATATGGCCGGGAGCTACGAACTCGAGCTGACCGTCGTCGACGAACACGGGCTCGCGTCCTGCACTCCCTCGCGCGTAACTCTGGAGTCGACCACAACCGCCGCGGTGGTCGTCGAGTTAACTTGGCAGACTCCCAGCGATCCAGACGAGAGTGATGATGATGGGAACGACGTCGACCTACACATGCTTCGGCCAGGTGGGCTGGTTTGGAACCGCCAAGGATTTCCCATGGACTGTTTCTTCGCCAATCGGTCTCCCGATTGGGGTGTGCAGGGTGTCACGAGCGACAATCCATGGTACCGCGTCGACGATGTGGACGGGGCGGGTCCCGAGGTCATCACGATCCAGCAACCGGCGCTGACGACGACAGAGGAGGGGTACCTCATTGGGGTGTTTTTCAACGACCCTAAGCATTTTTCGCCCGTCTTCCCAACAGTGAAGGTGTACTCCAGCGAAGGAACGGTCGAGATAGTGGGGGAGAAAGGGGGTGTTGCGCTCCAGCCTCGCGAGTTCTGGATTGCGGGTGAGCTGTTCTGGACCGAGAACGGCCCCTTGTTTGTCACGAGCGATGTGCCGCAGATCACTGACGGGTTTCCGAGTCCGTAGCAGACTCACGTGCCCCTACAGCGTCTCGACCAACCCCCTTCTTCTTCCGCTCCCGCGTCGTCCGTAGAACCAGACCCTGTTGAACCGACTGGACTTCCGCGTTAGGCCGTGCTCGCCTCACGACACCCGCTGGCGGTGCAGCACACTCAACACGAGTCCGAGCGCCAACAGCAGCGGCGCGGGCCACGAGCGCACCGGTCCGTTGGTCGAACAGCCGCAGCCGTCGTCGACCGGTTTGAGGTACTGTCCGCCGCCGTCGCTCTGTTGGCTGGCGGTGTCGTTCGTCGTGATGGCGTCGAACGACGAACCGGTGTCCACCGTGCTCGTGTCGGCTGGCTGGGTGCCTGTGTCGCTGCTGGTCGCGGTGTCGGCGAGTGACGTGTCCGTGAAGGTGCCCGTATCTGCCGGTCCGGTGTCGGTCGAGGTCGAAGTGTCGGTGGTGCCGCCCACACACGTGCCGGTCGCCGGGCTGCAGACAGCGCCGCCGGTGCAGGTCACGTTGGCGCAAAGGTCGCCGCCGACGCAGGTCCCGGTCGCTGGACTGCAGATGGCGCCGCCGGTGCAGGTCACGTTGGCGCAGAGGTCGCCGCCGATGGGGACACAGTTTCCCGTCCCGATGTTGCAGGTCTCCCCAACCGGGCAGCTTACCCCCGCGCAGAGGCCGGCCGTCGGCCCGGCTTTACAGGCTTTCTGGCCGCCGCTGAGGCTCAGACACTGGTTCCCGGCGCCACAGTCGGCGTCGGTCGCGCAATAGCAGCTGCAGAACGAGTGGGGGCCGGTCTGGTCCGTGATCGTCACGCACAGCGCCGAGCCCACCGCGGTGCAGGCCGCCGCCCCCGAGGCGCAGTCCGTCCCCAGCCCGTGGCAGGTCTGACCGTCGTCGAAGCAGGTGTACGACGGGTCGCAGATCACCTGGTTGGCGCTGGGGTTGAGGCAGAACGTCGTCGGCGGGTCGTTGTTCAGCGTGACCGTGTAACAGGCGCTGTCCCCCGGGCAGCCGCCCTGCGTGCAAGGCGTCATCGTGCAGTAGCGCCCGACGCTGATGCCAAAGTCGTAGCACGTCTGCCCTGCCCCACAGTCCGCGTTGGTGCTGCACATGTTACAGATCGTGCACTGCGCGGCGGCCTCGCCGACCGGCACGAGCAAGATGACCGAAGAGACGAACAGCGCGATGAGCAACGGGAGAGTTCGGGTGTTCACTTGGGCTCCGATGCGAGGAAAGGGGGCAGTCCACGGCTCCGTTGTGCCAGCCTCAGCAACACTGAGGCCAGCCAGGTGGCGTGCGCGAGGACACAGCGAGTTCCGTGCAGACAGAAGGAATCGCGAGGCGCTCGACCGAGGCGTCTACGCCTCAGTTGAGGCGGGTGCTGCACAGGATGACGAGCGTTGCTGGCGCAATCAAGAACGCTGAGGCACTCGTAGGTCGCCAGTCGCGAATCCCAGGCACTGCTATGAAGATCGCTGGGCTCGAGCGGCATCTCGCTGATATTGCTTCGATCTTAACGCAGAGACACAGAGGCGCGGAGGCGCGGAGACGCAGAGAGTTTGAGCTAAGGAGCTGTCTCGTCGTGAGAGCGTCTGATGTGGCTCCAATGAAATCCCGCTGCGCTCTCTGCTTCCTCTGCTCGCTCTGCGTCGGCCGAAGTGAATGGCCTCATCAAACCAAGATCGCACCGTCCCCAACCAGCCGGTCGAGCCCTTCGCGGGTCGCCACCCGCACCTGCTCATAGGCCTTACGGCCGTTCTCGAGCTTGAACGGGCTCACCCGCTCGACCTCGCCCACCGCCATCGTGACCATGCCGTTGAACCGAGGGATCTGCATCACTGGGCTGTTGCGGCGGCGCCACGGCGAGCGCGAGGCGAGGTGGTGGAAGAAGACACGCTCCCCTACACGCAGTGGGGCGTGACCGGGCCGATCGAGCACGCCGCCGTCGAGGACTGGACGGCCGCGCAGCCAAACAGGCTGGAAGAGGAAGGGCAGCGCGCAGGTGGCACGGATGCCATTCGCCAGGTCGCCGTCGTTCACCACGCGGGTCGTGCGGGTCCAGACGTCGAAGACGCTGACGGCGAGCTCGGCGCGGCAGTCTTCGAAACGCTGGGCAACGAGCATCTCGCGCAAGAGACGATCGAAGAGCCGCCCGCGGAGCAAGCCAAAGCCAGGCGATGGATCCCAAAAATCTCGGCGCTGCAGCGAAAAGAGCCGGTCTCGAAAAACCTCGGACGAGACGCCGCCGGCCCAAGCGCCAGCGACCAGCCCGCCCGCGCTGGCGCCACAGAGACGGCGCGGCAAGAGGCCCTCGTCCTCGAGCACAGAGAGCATGCCGCAGTGCGCAAAGAAGCCGAAGAAACCGGCAGACAGGGAGAGGGTGAAGGGCTCCTCGCGGAGCCATTCGCGCAGGCTCGGTCCAGACATGGTCGTCGCTCTGTGGAGCGGCTCGGCGATGCGCCGAGCCCTAGATGTTCGAAGGATCCTCGCCCCGCTGCCCCGGTCCCCACTCGACGATGTCGTCGGTGCGTTCCTCGAGGAAGCGCGCCAAACGATGGAAGTCGCTGCCCCTCTCGACGAAGCGGATCTCGGTCTTCAGGGTCTCGGAGTTGACCAGGTCTGAGAAGGGCACGTAGTGCAGGTCGAGCTGCCCGTGCACGCTGACCATGTACCCGTCGAGGCCTTCCTCCACGAGCGCTCGGAACGCGCCGATGCCGAGCTGGCTGCCCAAAATGACGTCGAAGGCGTGAGCGGGGGCGCAGCGCGACTCGTAGCCGAACTGCACGCCGGTCACTTTCTTCGAGCGTCCAAAGCGCTCCGAGTAACGGTTCTTGACCAGCCGCGCGACCAACTTGCCCAGATCGATCTTGCCCAGCGAGAGGTGGCCGTGATCGTCCCGAGAGACGTCGCTGAGGTAGGTCGGAGGCAGGAGCTCGGCCAACCCTTCGGCGAGCACGACGATGCCGTAGTGGATGTTGTCGCGCTGCTCACGCTTCACGATCAGGTCGACGATCAGGTCGGTCAGACGCATGAGATCGAGAAAGCGCACCTTCTCGCCTGGGTTTTCGGGGTCTGGAATCAACGTCGAGAGGCTGTCGTCCACGTCCTCGACGCCGAGCACCAAGTGCGCTTCGCCAGCGATGGCCACACCGTACGAGATCCAACTGGCCTTGCGCCCCATGGTCTCGACGATGAAGTACGAGCCGTTGGCGATGGCGTCGGCGCGCAGGTTCTGCACCTCCTTGGCCATCCAGTCGACGGCCGTGAAGAAGCCGAACGTGAAGTCGATGCCCGAGTAGTCGTTGTCGATGGTCTTGGGCAAGTGGACGATGCGCACCCGCTTGGCGTTCGCCGGCAACGTCTGCTGGTAGAGGAAGAGCTTGTTGCCGGTCTTGAGCGTGTCGTCGCCGCCGATGGAGATCAGCGCGTCGATGCGCAGGTCGACCAGGGCGTTGTAGACGTTGCGGAGGAGGACGGTCTTCGACGGCTCGAGCAGATCTGCGGGTGAGTCGATTCCCTTGCCAGGGTTGGCGCGGGACGTGCCGATCATGATGCCGCGGGCGTTGCGCACCCCTTGGATGTCGCGACGCTCGAGCTTGCGATAGTGAACGTCGGGCAGCAGGCGGTGGGTTACCGGGTGGTAGTTCTGCAGGTTCTCGTAGCCGTGCAGGAACCCGATGACGTCCAGCCCTTGGTCCACAAACGAGATGGCAGCCGAGGAGATGACGGCGTTAGCGCCGGGCGCTGGGCCTCCAGCGAAGATGATCGCGACTCTCTGGATGCCGTTCACGTTTCGTACGTTCAACTTTCCCTCGTGGGTTATTGCTCACGCCGCCGGGGCGTCAGACCCAGCGCCAGTTCGAGCCCCGACGCAGTCCCGGGGCCAGACTGCCGGTTGGTACGCCCCAATCCGGGTCGCTACAAGCTTTTTCGTCTTGTGCAAACACAAAGACGCCAAGGCTCGGGTGGGCCTTCGCGTCTTCGTTCGAATCGTACTCTGCTCTGCCGAGTCGTAGGGGCGCAGCGTGCTGCGCCCATCCGTAGGGGCGCAGCGTGCTGCGCCCTGCCGTACGACGAGATGTGTACAAACTCCAGGGGCGCAGCGTGCTGCGCCCTGTCCAGAGCAGTTTGAAAACCGAAACTTCAGTCGAGTTTCTTTTCGGCCTCGCCGGCCGCTTCGTCGCCCTTCCAGCTGAGCTTGAGCGAAAGCCGCTGATAATCCTTCTTCCGCCCAGACTTCAAGCGGAGCCGCACTTGCTCTGGCAGCTGCAGCGGCTTGCTCACGCCCTCGGACGCGACCTCGAGCTGGCCAGCCTTGAGCCCGGCGAGCACCGCCTCGAGCAAGCGAATGGCCTCGGTGAGGCTCACCACTTTCTCCAGCTCGACCGCGTCGGGATTGGGCGCATGATGCCGGGATTCGCGGTGCTTCTCGTGTTTGTTCGTGCGCTTGTCCATGGATTCTCCTGGCAGGTGCGTGGGCTTGTGGTCGAAAGGTCGTCAGCGGGTCCGGTTTCGGAACACGTCGCGACAAGCCTTAGCGCAGGTACGAACGAGCCGTCCGCCCTGACCACTTTCTTTTTGGTCCTGCTGGGGTGGGCTCGGCGGCGGCGAACCCACGCGAACAGCCCGAGCCACGCCAACACCAGCCACAGGTTGGGCTGCGGCAGGGCTCGCGCGCGCCGCAGAGCACAGTTGCACACTCCGACCACCTCCTGCACGCCGTCGCCGCTCGAGGCGACGTCGGTCAAAGAATCGTCGGCGACGTCGCTCGTGAGTTCGTCGCCTGGCCCACTGCAGGCCGCCGCTGCGGCGTCACAGGTCTGCCCCACCAGAGCACACCCGATGCGGGCGGTGACGAGACAGCCCGAGGCGTCTTGGGCGCACAAGACCAAAGTATCGCCTTCACAGCGCGCACCCTCGACAAAGCAATCGCTGACCCCATCACACGCTCGCCCGCAACGCAGACCGATGGGATCGCAGGTCCCTTGCTCGACCGCGGCGCAGTCCATCGCGAAGCTCTCCAGGCAACCGTAGGGGCCAGGCAGACAGCGGCTCAAGGTGTCGCCGACGCAGCTCGATCCTGGGTTGCAGGTGTCGCTGCAGCCCTCGTTGTTGGTGCACTTGGGCGCGTGGCTGCTGTCGCAGGTGCCGCCGGTGCCGCTCGCCGTGCAGTCCGTCGAGGACACCTCCATGAGGCACCCCGCGGCGTCCAGCTCGCAGAGCACGAGGGTGTCGCCGAGGCAGACGGTGCGCACTTCGCAGGTGGACACGCCAGAGCAGGCAGAGACCCCGACGGCGCCGGTGCTCTCGACGGAGATGGCGGAGGTCCCATCGGCGCAGAAGGCCTCGACGGCGACGGTGAGCATTCGGCCCGTCGCCAACCCCGTCAGTGAGACCTGTGTGGGCAAAAGGGGCAAGGCGGCGAGCGGCGAGTCGCCTTCGTTGGCGCCAGCCCCCCATACGGGTTGGCAGGCCGGAGCGGCCTCGCAGGCGTCGAGGAGGTTCTGGTCGCGAGGTGTTGTGGCGAACTCGAGTCGACAGGCCGCGTCGAGGCCGCAACGCTCCCAAGAGCGATAATCGTAGTGCAGCTCGTAGTGGCTCAGCGTCCCGGTGTCGGAGGCATCGAGGGGACTCCATGTGACCTCTGCGGTGCCGTTGCCCGCCCCGGCATGGACCCGGACGTCCTGTGGACCCTCGATGACCACCGACTCGATCGGGGCGGCATAGGCACTCTCGCCGGCGCTGTTGAAGGCGGTCACGGAGAACCAGACGCGTTGGCAGCTCGGCAAGTTCAGAGTGACGCCGGGCGCCGTGGTGGTCAGCGGTGAAGGGCCTTCGAGGGCTTGGGTGCCGTCGTAGGGCGGCTCCGGAGCGTCGAAGTCGTAGTAGAGTTTGTAGCCGTCAGCGCCCGCGACTGGGTCCCAGTCGAGCTTGACCTCGGCGGCGAAAGCAGCGGAGGTCGCACAGAGCAGCGAGAGCGCGCCGAGAATGTGGGACAGGAGCCTGAGATGAGTCACGTGCACGTCCTGGTCGCGTCAAGAGGCATCACGCCCAGAGGAGACCGAAAACGCGGGTGTCCGTCAATGGTGTTGCTCTCGGTTCGCTCAAACGCTCTATTTCAGGGCAACCAAACGACCTCGCTGACTTGACCGACAGTGAGGTGCGAAGCTACCCTTAGCTTCCCACTGGCGAGCCAGGAGTTCATGGCCAACTCTACCACAGACCTTCCTTCGAGAAGCCTACCCATTGGAACTGTGGTCGACGGCCGGTATGAAATCACCGGGTTGCTCGGTCAGGGTGGGTTTGCGACGGTTTTCAGGGCCCGCCACGTCCATATCGGCAGCGAAGTCGCCCTCAAGATCCTCGACCTCAAGCTCGGCAAGACCGAGAAAGAGTTCGTCGAGCGCTTTATCCGCGAGGCGCAAATCGCCTCGCGCATCAAGCACCCAAACGTCGTCAACATCTACGACTTCGGCTTCGCCGGCAGCCAGGATCGTCCCTACATTGCCATGGAGCTGCTCGTCGGCCACGAGCTCTCCGACGAGATCCAGGAGCGCGGACCGCTGACCCCCAAGCGTGCGCTCAAGCTCTTCCTGCCGGCGCTGGAGGCGCTGCAGCAGGGGCACGAGTTGGGCATCGTCCACAAGGATCTCAAGCCGGCCAACCTCTACATCACCAATCCAGAATCTCCCCAAGAGATCCTCAAGATCCTCGACTTCGGCGTGGCCCGCATCGACGCCGCCGACATGGCCAAGCTCACAGGGACCGGCGAGATCCTCGGCACGCCGAACTACTTGGCCCCCGAGTATATCCAGCAGCAGATCGTGACGCCGGCGCTCGACGTCTACCAAATGGCCCTCATTCTCGCCGAAGCCATCAGCGGCGAGCGAGCGGTCAGTGGCAACCCCTACACCGCCGTGATGTTGCACTGCTCAGGGCAGCTGCAGATCCCAGAGGTTCTCAAGCGTGGCGCCATCGGCGACATCTTCAACCGCGCGCTCTCCATCAATCACCTGCAGCGCTACCCCAACGCTGGCGCCTTCGCGGCGGGATTGAAGTCGGTCGCCTCGAGCTTCAATGCGCTCTCACCGATCGCCAACCATGTCATGGCGGCGGCGGCAGTCGTGACGGGGAACTTCCCTGCCGACAACACCACACCATCGGCCTTCCGGCCTGACTACTACGGCGAATCCGACGGTCCGACGGAGGACAACGCCGTCGTGAAGGCTGCAGCGAGCCAAACGCCGAGCGCTCGGATGCCGGTGAGGCCCTTGGCTGCGCACATTCCACTGCCCGAGCCCCCCGTCGAAAAACCCAACCGACTCCCCTTGCTCCTGGCCGTCGGCGCGCTGCTCGTGCTCGCCTTGTGCATCGCAGCCTTCTTCCTCTTGTCCGGAGGAGAGGCTCCGCCAGTGAAAGAGGCACAGGCGGCCAAAGCAGCCGAGGTCGTCGCAAAACCTATCGCCCCCCTGGAGAAGGTCGTCGACAAGCCCAAGAAGAAAGAGGAGATGACCTTCGAATCGGTCTCTACCTCTGTCGAGGTGCAGACCACCCCACCTGGCGCGCAGGTCTACATCGACTTCGAAGAGGCCGGCACCACCCCGTACACCGTCGAGGTTCTGCCCGGCGAAGAAGTGCGTTTGTCGATCATGCTCGAAGGCTACGACCTCTTCGAAGTGACGCTCGACGAGTCCAGCAAACCTCTCGTCATCGACCTAGTGCCGTCACCCCCGGACCAGCCCCCTGCTGAGCTCAAGCCCCCCGTAGCAAACAAGCGTCCGCCCAAGGTGAAGAAGCCTACAACAGAGCCCGAGCAGGAAGATGGCTCCATGTCTGGCTACTCCATCGCTCCCTGACCAGGTTCTCGCCTGGTCTTGTCGCTCGCCGGCGAGTGCAAAGAAGAATCATGGAACGTTGCCTGAGAAACCTCGTGGTCGGGATGGTCGTGCTGGTCACCGTGTTGGTCCCGGCTTTGGCCTGTGCCAAGAAGAACCCCGTAAAAGAGCAGCTTCTCAAGCTCAACGAGGAGGCCGTCGAGGCGCTCGCCGCTGGAGACTATGTCCTGGCGATCGAACGGCTCGAAGAGTCCCTTGCCATCGAGGAGCTCAACGTCACCTACCTCAATCTCGGGCGAGCCTACGCCAAGAATGGGCAGTGCAACAAAGCCTTGGAGGCCTACGACCGAATGGCCGTCGCACCGCGGGTCGACGAACCGTCGCCTGAGCTCATCTTCGCCACGCTCACCAAGTATCGAGCCGAGCTCCTGGAGACTTGCCCAGGAAAGGTCCGAATCCGCTGCAACCCTTCGACGTTGCAGGTGTCTGTGGATGGCGCTGCCCCGATGGCGTGTCCCGAAAGACTCCAAGAGGTCGCGCCCGGGCCTCACCGCTTCGACGCTTTTGATGCCGGCGAGCTGGTCTCTAGCCAGGAGAACGAGATCGAGGGCATGAGCATCTCGTACGTCGACCTCATCAAGCCTCAGGTGATTGAATACAAGTCGGCTGAGGCCGACAATGCCGGGTCGATTTCCGGGCTGACTTGGGCCGCGCTGGGGACTGGTGCCGGCCTCCTGCTCATGGCGGCGGTCATCGACCAAGCGTTCATCGCTCCGGACGTCGAGCACGCCAACACCGCCCTTTTCACCCCTGCAGACGCGCAGATGTTCAGCGATGCGCTGGACACCAAGCAGACTGTCAACGCGGTGGTCCTCATCGGCGGTGGCGTGGTCTTGGCGACTGGCCTAGGGTTGCTGGCCTACGACCTCTTCTTCAGTGGTCCGGCGCAGCCCAACGAGGTCTCCGCTTGGGCCAACGCCGAAGGGCTCGGGCTGACCTTCCAGATGCGTTTCTAGTTGCAGCGTCCTGCGCTGACTCTGCCCCCTCTGCGCTTCTGGTTGGAGCTTGGGAATTCGAGACTCGCGATCGAGAAGTTCGTTCGCTCAGGGCCACACGACCAGCTTGGGTAGGGCGCTGCGTTGAGTCGTGTCGTCGCCGAGCTGGCCTGAGCTGTTGTTGCCCCAACACCAGATGTCCGCGCCGTCGCTGGCGCAGCTGTGTTGGCGACCTCCTCCGAGGACGGTCATGTTGCTCAATCCGACATCATTGGGTGTCGGCGTGTTCACGAAGTTGTGTGCGATCTGTCCATCGAGGTCCGAACCCCAGCACTTCACGTTGCCATTGGCCAGGTTGCAGGAGTTTCGGCTGCCCGTACCCAGCTGCGCGCCTCCGATGGCGTTGATCACTTTCGTCCCATTCATCCCTGGCGCGCCAATTCCATCACCAAGCTGACCGTTGATGTTCCAACCCCAGCACACCATGGACTCGTCGGGGATCAGCGCGCAGACGTGTCGGTGATAACAGCTGAGCGCCGTGACCCCTCGAATGTCTCCACTGGGGCCGAGGCGTTTGACGAAGACCGGTGTGCTGCGGTTGAGATTGGTGTCGTCGCCGAGGCGATAGTCGTTGTTCGACCCCCAGCACTCGGCGCTGCCGTCGGCGTGCAGGGCGCAAGCGCTTCGTTCACCGGTGCAAAGCTCAGTGACGTTACTGATGCTGACTGGCTCTGGGTTCAGCTGCACGGTATCGTTCGACCCATTGCCCATCTCATCATGCCAGTTGCTGCCCCAACAGAAGACGGCGCCATTCGTCAGCAGCGCACAGGTGAAGTCCGCACCGCACGCAACCTTTGTAGCCGCCATGGGTAGGCCTTGCACTTTGGCGGGAACCGGGATGCGGCTGATCGTGGTGTTGCCGATCCCAAGTTTTCCATCGTTGTTGCTGCCCCAACAGTAGACATCGCCCCCAGTGACGACGGCGCAGGTGTGCTGTCTGGCGGCCGCGATGTCGATCGTGTGCCCGTCGATATTGGGGTCAGTGACGCGTTGAGGGGTGAAGAAGTTGGCGTTGGTGCTGCCGTTGCCCAGCTGCCCTTCTTTGCCAGCGCCCCAGCAGAACACGACGCCATCGGCTCGCCGAGCGCAGGTGTGCTCCTCCCCACCTACGAGCTGGACAAAAACCGTGTTTGGCTGGCAACCGTTCGCACAGATCTCGCCAGCACCACAGGTCACAGCGCAGGCGCCGCAGTTCCCGTCAACCTTCAGGTCAGTTTCGCACCCTGCGGCGGCCGCGTCGCACTCGCCGTAGCCCACGCTGCACGCGCCCTGCTGGCAGTTCCCTGCGACGCAGCTCGCGCCTGCGTGAGCGAACGAACAGACGTTGCCACAGCTGCCGCAGTTGAGCGGGTTGGTCTGCAGGTCGATGTTGCCGGTCCCGCCACACCCACACACTCCTGAAGTGCAGTCGCCGCCCTGGCAGTCCACGGCACACGCTCCGCAGTTGGAGGTGTCGATCGACAGGTCCACCTCGCAACCATTGCTCGTCAGATCTTGGTCGCAGTTGGCAAAGGGCACCACACAGGCCAGGAACAGACAACGCCCATCGCTGCACACCACGTCGCTGTTGGGGAATCGATCGCCGCAGTCGTTCCCACACGACCCGCAGTGACTCGCGTCCGTCGCGAGGTCAGTGACGATGCCGCCGCAGCCGCATTGACCGCCCGCACACTCTCCACCACACGCACTGCCGCAAGACCCACAGTTCGCGGAATCACTCGAGGTACTCACGCACGTCCCATCGCAACAAGACTCGCCGCTCCCGCACACCACGCCACAGGCACCGCAATGGTCCTCGGCAGTATTCAGCTCGGCGCAACGATCTCCGCAGTTCGTGCCGCTGTCGCACACACAGGTGCCCTGCGAGCAGCTCTGGTCCGCTCGGCAAACGTTCCCACAGGCGCCACAGTTTTCGCGATCGCTGCTGGTGTCGACGCACAGGTCGCTGCAACAGCTATCCGCGCAGTCTGGCGTCGCACCGCACGCACAGCTCGTCTGACAGGTCCCGTCCGAGCAGCAGATCGTTCCAGCACTGCAAGCGGCTCCACCTACGCAGGAGCATGCGCCACCCACACAGTCCTCACCCGACGCGCACTTCGTTCCGCAAGCCCCACAATTATACCGACTGCTCTGCATGTCCAAACAGGACTTCTGCTCGCCGACAACGCAACAATCGGTTCCCGTCGCACAGGCCTCTCCGCCGCAGGAGCAGCGACCCGCAATGCAATCGGGGCTCGTCTGGTCCGCGCCGCACGAGCTCGCACAGGTCCCACAGTGGAGGGGGTCTTCGAACACTTTCGTCTCGCAGATCTGCCCGGCGTTGCAGCTCGCCGTCCCGGCAGGGCATTGACAAACCCCCGCGACGCATAGGGGCTCGTCACAGGCGGCGCCACACGTCCCGCAGTTTCCTGCGTCGAATGCCAGATTGACGCAGGCTCCGTCGCAACACACCTCGGGATTGTCGCACACCGCGCCACTGCCGCAGGAGCATACGCCGGAAACGCACGCCTCTCCGGCGCCACATGCCAAACCACAGACACCACAATTCGCACCGCTGCTCTCCAAGTCGGCGCAGCTCCCGTCGCAACACGCCGAGGCGGCACAACAGACGCCTTCGCAACACACCTCGTTGGCGCCACAAGCCGCACAGTCCAGCTCGTCGAGCGCATCGATGGCGCGACAGAAGTGCTCCTCACAGCGCCCCCCAACGCCACAGTCCGCGTCCGTCGTGCAGGCCACCTCGGTGTGCGGAGAGTACTCGTCGAAAGTGGAGCAAGCAGGCCAGAAGACCACCGCGCACGCAAACAGGAGCCATCTTCCACACCGCATCTGGACTTCTCCTCGAGCAGGACACTGCCCCAACCCTCGGGACATGGAGAGACAAAGTCGTGGCAAACCACGATACCGGCTTGCTCACCGTTCGTGAATACTTCTTTGCAGTGCGCTGCGACGCGGGTCGACGACATTCACGGGAATCCCGAACCTCGCTCGACTGTCATTACTGCCGTGTGGCTAACCACGCCACACTCTGCGCAGTCGAGCTCGGGGGCTCGTTCCAGCGGTTGGGGGTCCACTCCACCCTCAACAGCGATCCTGCGGGTTGGGGAACGTCGCAACGATTCGAGGAACGTCCCCCGACGCTCGCTGCAAGGTGTCAGACCCACTTAGACGTCGATGGGCAGGACGAAGGGGAACGGCTCCTCGGCGCCAATACAGGCCCGACCTCGGCCG
>PFUG01000108.1 GCA_002789955.1 Deltaproteobacteria bacterium CG_4_9_14_3_um_filter_63_12
TGCGACGGTGAAGACCCGAGCCGACGTGGAGCCCGCGCCGGTGTACACGGCGTCCGTCGTGCTAGAGAGCGCAGCGTCGAATACTCCCGCCAAGAAACCAGAGGCCTTTGTCCTTACAGGGTGTGACGCGAAGGCCGCGGACACCAAGCCCAGCAAGACCGAGCGCGAGCAGAGCGCCAAGGTGCGCGCCTCGGCGCAGAAGAGCCTCGACTTCCTGACGCGCGAGACCATCGCCTGGCAGGAGCAGTACAACTGCATGGGTTGCCATGTGCAGGGCGTGACGGGCGAGGCGCTGTCGGTGGGTTGGGCGAACCAGTACGACATCGGCGAGAGCATTCACACCGTGTTCAAGGGCAACCTGACCATCGACGGCGGCGCGCTGACCAGCACGGGCCACGCCTCAGTGGGCGGCTCTTTGCGCTTGCCGAGCCGCACCTACACAGGCGCCGCCTTGGCGCGCTACGACGAGCTCGTGGACGACAAGTACAGCGACGCGCTGCTGAGCGACGCGGCCGACATCCTCGAGTACCAGAACGCCGACGGCAGCCTGCAGAACGTCTACGACCGCGGGCCCGTGTCCATGGGCGACACCAACCAGACCTACCAGGCCATCTTGACGTGGAAGCAGGCCTACGCCCGCTCGGCCGACGATCGCTGGCTCACGGCCGTGGCCGAGGGCGAGAAGCACCTGCAGAACGTGGTCGACGGCTGGTCGTCGAATCCCCCGGCGGACATTCAGTACGTCAACTATGCGGTCTTGGGCCTCTTGGCGGCCGGCGTGGGCTCGGGCGAGCAATATGTGGTCAGCTTGCAGGAGAAGCTGCTCGAGGCCCAGAACACCGATGGCGGCTGGGGCTACTCGCTGACGGCCCACGACGCCTCGACGCCGCTGGCCACTGGCCAGACGCTCTACACGCTGCGCATGCTCGGCCTCAACGACAACGAGAAGGTCGTCGAGAACGGCATCGAGTGGCTCATGAAGAAGCAACTCGACGACGGCGGCTGGTCGGACTCGGGCGCTGGCAAGGCCGAGGCCATGTGGGCCGTGTTGGGCATGGTCGCGACGGATGTCCTGTCCATCAACGTCGCCGGAGTCCATCGCGGACAGCACGTCGGCACCGGGCTCGCCATCACCGCGAACGCCGAAGACAACGGCGGGACCGGGGTCTCGAAGGTCGAGGTCGTGTTGGACGACATCACGGTCTTCGGCGAGTGCGGCGACAAGACGACGTACAGCTTGCTGCCTGACGGCCTGGCTCCTGGGCCGCACATCCTCGACATCGTGGCGACCAACCATGAAGGCAAGGTGGCGTCCCGTCAGTTCACGGTCTACGCCGGCGACACGTACCTTACTCAGCTCGGCACCAAGTTCGAGGAGGGCGGTACGGTCTTCACGCTGCGCGACATCGCGCCGACGGATTTCGACCACACGATCGAGCTGACCGTCCAGAAGAGCGACGAGATGACGGACCAACCCACGGGCGAGGTCCTGTACAAGAAGAGCATGGACGGCTCGCAGGGCGCTCTCTCCTTCTTCTGGGACGGCAAGAGCTCGAAAGGCGAGGCCTTGGACCGCGGCGACTACCACGCCACGCTGACGGTCGTCGACGGAAAGGGGAAGGCGAGGCAGGTGCAGACCTTGCCGTTCGTGCACGACACCTTCGAGGCTCAGGAGGCAAACTATGGCCAGGTCGCGGGTTCTCTGCAGTTCGACGCCAACAACGCGGACGCGGCCAACGCCATCGTCGAGCTGGTCGACGAGCAGGGCCAAGTGGTGCAGCAGGTGCGCAGCACGGGCTCGGGCAGCTTCCGCTTCCGCAACGTGAAGGCGTCGGCGGCGAAGGGGGAGCAGCGCAAGTACAAGGTGCGCGTGAAGAAGGACGGGTTCGACGCTCAGGAGGTGGATGTGGCGCCGGCGATGGGTGCGGAGTCGCAGCTGGACATGAAGTTGTACTAGTCGTGTGTGCGCTGAATGCGCCAAGCCCCGCCTCGACGATGTCGAGGCGGGGCTTGGCGCTGGAGTTCGTACACTCGGGCTCGGGCGGTCGGACGCGTTTCCACGTCGTGGGCTCGGGCGGTCGGACGCATCTCCACGTCGTGGGTTCGGGCGGTCGTGGAGGCGCATTTTTGGTCCGACGCGAGCTCTGTCTGCTCCGCGCGCTTCGCGCGTTCCAGGCGGGGACTGCGGCGCACGCTGCTCCTCCGCGCTCGCAACTGTTTCGCGGCGAGTGACGCGAGTCGGAGGCAACCCAGAGAGCATCACGTTGGCCAACCTCGAGGGGACGAGCGCGCTCGAGGTGTTCGTGGTCGTCGACAGCTACGTCGAGGAGCCTGAGCCGTTCACTCTCGAGCTGATGCTCCAGTAGGGATTCCGCGCGGTCGACTCCACGTCCTCATCTCTCGAACCACCCGAGACCCGCCCAAGCGGCTTCGACCGGGGCTCGGTTCGGGGCTTGTCGAACTGGACGCCTGACCGAGCGAAGGGCGCGAGCGTTCGCAGGAGTTCATTGGAGCGCCCGAGCTTCTTCTGGCGGTTGGACACAATGACCGCTTGAAATCCGCATCCGCGTTCTCTATGCTTCGATCTCATCACAAGGGGCTCACCAAAAATCAGGAGGTTCTGCATGGGTAAGTTCTTGCGGGGGGGGCTTTCGTCCTCGTGGGTTGTCTTTTTGCTGTGAGCTGCTCTGACCCCGCGCCCGATGAGGGCGTCGGAGTCGGCGACGACGCCTCATTGATGACGCTGGACGGCGGCACCGGCCCAGCTTCCGCGGGGCTCGCCTTGACCGTCCCCGACGGTGCCCTCGCCGATTCAAACGTGACCCTCACCATTGCAGCGCTCTCGACGATTCCCCGAGGTGCCGTGCGAGCCTGGGAGCTCGGACCCGATGGGACCCAATTCTCGGAGCCCGTCGTGCTCGAGGCCGATTACAGCCACT
>PFUG01000562.1 GCA_002789955.1 Deltaproteobacteria bacterium CG_4_9_14_3_um_filter_63_12
GACCGAGTGAAGCGGCGAGACGCCGCTTCTACTTTGGCGCCGACACCTGGAGGGTCGTTTCTCTCAGACCCCCATCTGAGGGTCGACACCCCAGGGCAGTACAAATGTTCAGTAGTTTGTGCTTGAGTCGCCCTGACATCGCGGTCAGGCTCTTTCGACCCCATCGTCGGCCTCCATCTGCTGGGAGTTGCGTTCACTTGGTGATCCTCTGGAGGTGTTGACGGATTGTGGGGCTAGGACATCGAATTTCTTGACAGGCTCCATACTAGGGCGTACCACGCAGCCTCACTTCGGCGACGGCGCCGACACGCCGCTCGCGCGGAGGGACTCCAGCTGGCTCGCTACGAGACAGCTCGGTGCCTGGCGACGCGCGATACCCGATTGAGGCGATGCGAAGGCACGACGGATTTGTGCCGCATCTGGCGCGCGATACGAGGGAGTGTACCTGTGTTGTTGACCGTGAACGAAGCAGCGGCGCTGATGGCCTGTTCGGAGCGCCGCGTCTACCGTTGGGTAGAGGCCGCTGAGATCCCCTTCCGTCGCATTCGAGACCAGATTCGTTTCGACCGCGCCGAGCTGCTCGATTGGGCCATGGACGGTCGGCATCCCGTCTCGATCGAGGCGATCGATAGACGGCTCGAGTTCGACGAGCGCACTCCCAGCCTGGAGCAGGCGTTGCGGGCCGGGAAAGTGCACCGCGACGTGCCTTCAAACGGGCGCGAGTCGACCATACGCGCCATCGTCGAGCGCACCGTCTTGCCGGCGAGCCTCGCCCCGGCGTTCGTGGTCGCCGTGATGGTCGCACGGGAGCGCACGCTCTGGACGGCCATCGGCAACGGCATCGCCATCCCGCAAGTACGGCAACCCATCATCGCGGCGGGTTTGCCGGTGACGGTGAGCGTGTCCTACCTCGAGCAGCCCCTGTTGTTCGGCGCGCCCGATGGCAAGCCGATCCAGGTCATTTTTCAGATCATCAGCCCCACTATCGGCGAGCACTTGCGGGTGTTGGCGCACCTGTCCCGAGCGCTCCTCGATCCGGGATTTTGCGCCGTCATCGAACGCCGCGGGTCCAACGAAGATCTTGCGATGGCAGCCCACCCCCTTCAGAGGGCAGACTCTGCCGACGCCATAACATCGTCGCAACGCGGATGAACCCACTCCCGGTCGTGCTTCTCGGCGTTGGTCTCGTCGTCGGCACGGGTCTTTTGGCGCTGTTCCTCGCTCGCACACCTCGGGCGGGGCGGTTGGCGGTGTGTTCGGGCTTCGGGCGGCCGTGTCGGTCTCGAGCGGCGCCCAAACCCGCTTGCTCGCTACGCGCGCGTTGCCGCGCTGGCTGCACGCCAAGATGCACATTGCGGCGGCGGTAGGTCACTTCCCCTCACGGGCGTCCTTTTCCAGCGAGACGGTTGAGCCGCTGACGACCCGGCTCTACGAACGATTGCTGAACCTCGCGGGCGATCAATTCTCGTGCCTGCGCTTCCTCCAGCAGGGCAACCTGCACATTTACCTCCTCTACGTCCGCACCGTAGTGGTGGGCGGCCTCGCGTGGATCTCAGTGCGCGACTGGTGGGCCTGATGAACGAGTTCCTCCTTATCGCCGCGATTGTGCTGGCGGGCCTGGCCGGAGTGCCAGGGCTCTTTCGAGCCCGCGAAGGGCACGCGGCTGAGCGGCTCTTTGTCGGTGTCATCACCCTCGCGGGCGTGCTCGCGGGCACAGGCGCCATCGGCACGTTGGCCTTCGGCTCGTCCGGTGCGCTGACGGCAGCTTGGCCGGTGCCCGGCGGCCAGCTCGCCGTCGAGGTCGACGCCATCTCCGCGATGTTCGTGCTCCAGATCGCCGTGTTGGCGGTGTTGAGTGCTTGGTATGGGCTGGAGTACTGGCCGCAGAAGGCGCACCCGACCAACGGGCGCAAGCTGCGCGCCTTCTACGGTGTGGCCACCGCGGCGATGCTTCTGCTGGTCATCGCGCGCAACGCGGTGTTGTTCCTGGTGGCCTGGGAGGTCATGGCGTTGGCCGCCTTTTTTCTATTCACCACCGAAGACGAGAAGCCGAAGGTGCGCGAGGTTGGTTTCGTCTACCTCCTGGCGGCGCGCGGTGGCACGCTCTGCCTCTTCGCCATGTTCGCGCTGCTGGCCGCCGCGTCAGGGACGCTGAGCATGGACGGTTGGCCGTTGGCGCTGGCCTCGCCATTGGGGAACGCCATCTTCATCGTGGGGCTGTGCGGCTTTGGTTTGAAGGCCGGCATCATGCCGCTGCACATTTGGTTGCCAGGGGCCCACGCCAACGCACCCAGCCACATCTCGGCGCTCATGTCCGGTGTGCTCATCAAGATGGGCATCTACGGTATCGTGCGGCTCACGGCGTCCTGCGCCCTGCCACCACTGTGGTGGGGCTACGTGCTCATCGGCCTCGGCGCGATGTCGGGCGTGCTGGGCGTCGGCTTTGCCATCGGGCAGCACGACATCAAGCGGCTGCTCGCCTATCACTCGGTCGAGAACATCGGCATCATCTGCCTCGGCCTCGGCGTCGCCGTGCTGGGCCGCAGCCTGGGCCGACCAGAGCTCGTGGCGTTGGGCATTGCAGGCGCTCTCCTGCACGTCTGGAATCATGGGCTCTTCAAGGCGCTGCTTTTTCTCAGCGCCGGCTCGGTGGTGCACGCCACGGGGACTCGCGAGATCGATCGCCTAGGTGGGCTCTGGCGGCGGATGCCGCGCACCGGCCTGGCGTTCCTGGTCGGCGCCGTAGCGATCTGCGGTCTGCCGCCGCTCAACGGTTTGATCAGCGAACTCATGATCTATCTGGGCCTCTTTCAGACCAGCAGCGAAGGCGGCGGAACCTGGCTCGCGGGGGCGCTGGCGGCGCCGGCGTTGGCCATCGTTGGCGCGCTGGCGGTGGCTTGTTTCGTCAAGGTGTTTGGTGCGGTCTTTCTCGGCGAAGCCCGGACGGTCGACGTCGAGCACGCGCACGACCCAGGTCGCGCGATGTTGGTTCCCATGGCGGTGCTCGCTCTGGCCTGCCTCTTCATCGCCCTTGGCGCGCCGCTCGTCAGCCACGTGCTCGACACCGCCGTCACGGCTTGGGCTGGGGGCAGTGTCGGGACGACGGCGCCGCTCAACGCCCTGGCTCCTTTGGTCTGGGTGTCAGCGACGAGCGCAGCACTGCTGCTGAGCCTGCTCTTCCTGGGTGTGCGGCTCGGTGCCTACATGAGCCGCCGTGAGTTCAAGAAGGAAGTCGGCACCTGGGATTGCGGCTATGCCGCCCCGACGGCCCGGATGCAGTATACGTCCTCGTCGTTTGCCGCGACGCTGGTAGGGCTTCTCGCCTGGGCCTTGCGACCGGACACCCACGCGCCGCACCTACAGGGCGCATTCCCGGCCACTTCGACCTTTGCCAGCCACGTGCCCGACACGGTTCTCGATCGCGGCCTGCGGCCGGTCTTCTCCGTGGCGGCCCGAGTTTTCATGTGGCTGCGCTTCGTTCAAAGCGGCAACATCCACCTCTATCTGCTGTACATCCTCGGGACGCTCGTTGTGCTCCTCCTTTGGAGATGATCGTGCTTTACGTCCACATCGCCACTCACCTCGTTCTTGTCTTGCTGCTGCCACCGCTCTGCCTGGGCGTGATCGCCAAGACTAAGGCGCTCTTCGCGGGCCGAGTTGGCCCGCCGCTGCTGCAGCCCTACTACGACCTCGCTCGGCTCATGAAGAAGGGCATGGTGCTGAGCCGCACGACCACCTGGGTCTTCCTGGCGGGCCCCATCGTCGGCATCGTGACGACCCTGTTGGCCGCGCTCTTCGTGCCGCTCGGTGGGCACGCCGCGCCGCTGAGCTTCGCCGGCGATTTCGTTCTCTTCGCCTACGCGCTCGGACTGGGGCGCTTCTTCACCGTCGCGGCGGCGTTGGACACGGGCTCGCCGTTCGAGGGTATGGGCGGCGCGCGCGAGGTCACCTTCTCTTGCCTCGCCGAGCCGGCGCTGTTCTTCGGGTTCCTAGTCCTGGCCCACGCCTCCGGCTCGTACTCGCTCTCGGACATGCTCGGCGCCTCGGTCTCCTCGACTTGGTCGACCGCAAGCGCTTCGTTGGCGGCAGTGGCGCTGAGCTGGTTTGTCGTGCTCCTGGCCGAGAACAGCCGCATCCCCTTCGACGATCCCAACACCCACCTCGAGCTGACCATGATCCACGAGGTCATGGTCCTCGATCACAGCGGCCCACTCTTCGGCGTGATCCTCTATGGCGCCGCCGTCAAGCTCTTCGTCTTCGGGGCGCTGGTGCTCGGCGTTGCCGCCCCGCTCGCCGGCATCGGCCCATGGGCCTCTTGGCCGGTCTTTGTGGCGGTGAGCCTGCTCTTGGCCGTCGTCATCGGTGTGGTCGAGTCGGTCATGGCGCGCCTGCGCCTACCCCAAGTGCCTAGTCTTCTTGTCGCTGCCAGCCTGCTCGCTGCGTTTGGCGCGGTCCTACTGGTGAGGTGAGCATGTCCACCGCCGTCGATCCCGTGTTGGTCCTAGTCTTGATGTTGAACTTCCTCGTGCTCGGCACGAGCCGTCTGCGCGCCGCGATCAACGCGTCGGCCTTGCAGGGCGCGTTCTTGGGCACGCTCGTCGTGTTGGTCCACGGCGGCTTCGCCGTGCGCCCAATCATGGTTGGCGCCGCCGCCATCGCGATCAAAGGCATCATCATCCCTGGGCTGCTGCACCGCGCCCTGCGCGATGTCGCCATCCGTCGCGAGATCGAGCCCTACGTTAGCTTTGTGACTTCCCTCTTGCTCTGCGCAGTCGCCACCGGCGCGGCCGTGCTCTTCGCCGGCCACCTCCCGCTCGCGCCCGAGCACGACGGTTCACTGCTCATCCCCGCCTCTCTCGCGACCGTACTCACGGGCTTTCTGATCCTGACCACACGGCGCAAAGCCATCACTCAAGTCGTGGGTTATTTGGTCCTCGAGAACGGCATTTTCATCATGGGCGTGAGCCTCCAAGAGGCCATGCCCTCGCTCGTCGAAGTCGGTGTCCTGCTCGATCTGGTCGTCGCGATCTTTGTCATCGGGATCGTGCTCAACCACATCAACCAAGAGTTTGCGTCACAGGACGTGGACCAACTCGACAAGCTCAAGGAGTGATCGATGGTCGTCGCGCTCTTCGTCATCCCACTCCTGTTCGCTGCGGTCGCTTTCCTCTCGCCGTCGGCCAGGTTGCGTCCGTTGCTTGTCCCCATCGCTGGCGGACTGCACCTCGCACTCGTCGTCGCGACGCTGTGGCGCGGCGGTGATATCTCCGCTTTCGACGGCTGGATCGTCATCGACAAGCTTGGCCGCATCGCGTTGCCACTGATATCCGTGTTGTTCTTCCTGTGCTCGCTCTACCTGCCCACCTACCTGCGCCTGCGCGCCGAGCGCCCCCACCGCGTCTTCTGCAGCTCATTGCTCGCCTTCCTGGCCATGATGTCACTGAGCATCTCCTCCCACCAGCTGGGCCTCATGTGGGTCGCCATCGAGGCCACGACGCTCGCTTCGGTCCCACTCCTCTTCTTCAACGAGAATTCGCGTTCGCTGGAGGCCACCTGGAAGTATCTCCTGGTCGGCGGCGTCGGCATCGCTCTCGCCCTGCTCGGGACGTTCTTCTTGGCCTACGCCGGCGTGCAGGGCGGCGTGAAAGCCTCTCTGCTGCTCGAGGACCTCCTCCGCGACGCGCCACTGCTCTCCCGCACCTGGCTGCACACCGCCTTCATCGTGCTCTTCGTCGGTTACGGCACGAAGATGGGCCTGGCACCCATGCACACCTGGAAGCCTGACGCCTACGGCGAGGCGCCTGGTATCGTGGGAGCTCTCCTGGCCGGCGGACTCACCACCTGCGCCTTCGTGGCCGTGCTGCGCTGCTATCAAGTCTGCGCCGCCGCTGGCGACGGCGACTTCGCCCGCGAGCTCATGGTCACCATGGGGCTGCTCTCCATGACCGTCGCCGGCGTCTTCATGGCGCGCCAGCGCGACTACAAGCGCATGCTCGCCTACTCCAGCGTCGAACACATGGGCATCCTCGTGCTCGGCATCGGACTGGGCGGCCTCGCGGCCTACGGCGCGCTCCTCCACCTCATCAACAACGCCCTCACCAAGGGCGCCCTCTTCATCGCCGCCGCCAACATCCACCGCGCCTACCGCTCCAAGACCACCGACATGGTCAGCGGTGCCCTGCGGCGCGTTCCCGCCTCCGGTATCCTGCTGCTCGCCGGCTTCTTCGCCGCCACTGGCTCGCCGCCGTTCGGACCCTTCCTGAGTGAGTTCACCATCGCGCGCAGCGCCGTCGCCGACAGCCACTTCGTCGTGGCCGGCATGTTCCTGGTGCTGCTCTTCGTCGTCTTCGTCGGCATGGGCAGTACGGTTCTGGCCGTCGTCCAAGGCACCCCCCCCGAAGACCTCGAAGACACCGGCTTCCGCGACGGCTTGGGCACGGTAGGACCGGCGCTGGCGCTCTTGCTCGCCGTCCTGGTTCTAGGAGTGTGGGTCCCGTCAGGACTGGACGCGGCGCTGCGCGACGCCGCCGTATTCGTGGAGACCGGACGATGAGCGCGACCTCTTTGCTCAAACTCGCGAACGGCGCGGCCGTCCCGCTCTCGAAAGTGCCCCGGCTGGAGCTCGCGGCGTTTCGCGAGGCCATCATCAGCGGCTGCAAGCGCGACCGGCGGGTGAGCGCCTTGTTCGGCACTCCCCACGCCGACGGCCTGGCGCTCTACGGGGTCCTCGCCGACGACGCCGCCGGAATGCTCGAGTGCGCATGGACCGTCCTCGTCGGGGACGAGTTCCCGTCCATGACCCCCGAGTGTCCCGAGGTGCACCTCTTCGAGCGTGAGATTGCCGAGCAGTGGGGTGTCGTGCCCGCGGGGCACCCCTGGCTCAAGCCCGTGCGCTTCCATTCGAGCTACCGCCCAGGGCATGACGCTTGGGGCCGCGCGCAGGACGTCACGCCGCTCATTGGGGTCACGAACTTCCTCCGCGTCGAAGGCGAGGAGATCCACGAGGTCGCCGTCGGACCGGTGCACGCCGGCGTCATCGAGCCCGGACACTTTCGCTTCCAGTGCCACGGAGAGCACGTATTCCACCTCGAGATCTCCCTGGGGTATCAACACCGCGGTGTCGAGCGAAAGCTCGTCGGCGGCCCGACGAAGCGGACCATTCACTTCATGGAGACGCTCTCTGGGGACACGAGCATCGGCCACGCGACGGCCTACTGTCAGAACCTCGAGTCCCTCGGTGGTGAGCACGCCATGCCGCGTGGCCATTGGCTCCGCGGCATCGCGCAGGAGCTGGAGCGCCTGGCGAATCACACCGGCGACTTGGGCGCGCTCGCCGGCGACGTCGGCTTTCTGCCTACGGCTTCGTACTGCGGCCGGCTGCGCGGCGACTTCCTGAACATGAGCGCTGTGCTGTGCGGCAGCCGCTTCGGTCGTGGTCTGGTGCGGCCCGGCGGCGTCACCTTCGACGTAGACGAGGTCCGTCTCGAGGACCTGCGCAAGCGGTTGGAGGCGGGCGCCAAGGACGTCACCAACGCAGTACAGCTTCTCTGGGCCATGCCTTCGGCCATGGCGCGCTTCGAGGATACAGGCCGCGTCCCCACGGACGTGGCGGCTGAGCTCGGTCTAGTCGGGCCCGCGGCGCGGGCCTGCGGACTGCGGCGCGACGTCCGCACCTCCCATCCGTACGGGATCTATCAACTCACCCACATCCCGCTGGCCACCCTTGATTCAGGCGACGTCTACGCCCGCGCCTATGTCCGCTGGCTCGAGATCAAGCGCTCCATCGACTTTATCCGCATTCAGCTGGGCGAGGGGCCGCGGGGGGGGATCCGCAGCGAGTGCCCGCCGCCAAAGCCCGAGCACTTCGCGGTGTCCCTGGTCGAAGGGTGGCGCGGCGAGATTTGCCATGTGGCGCTTACCGACGCGTCTGGGCAGTTCGCGGCCTACAAGGTCATAGACCCCTCGTTCCACAACTGGATGGGCCTCGCCATGTCGCTGCGAGACCAGCAGATTTCCGACTTCCCGATCTGCAACAAGAGCTTCAACCTCTCCTACTGCGGACACGACCTCTAGGTGCGCACATGTGGCATGTTCTCCTGAGCCGAATCCAACAGGGTCACCGCACCGCGAAGTATCCCAAACAGGCGCCAACGCTGCCCGACCGCCTGCGCGGCTTGCCGGTGCTCGACCCCAGCCAATGCCCCGAGGGCTGCAACGAGTGCGTCGAGGCCTGCCCGACCGACGCCGTGCGCTTCGACGAGCAAGGGTTGGGGCTCGACCTGGGGCGCTGCCTCTTCTGCCAGGACTGCACCAATGCCTGCCCCGAGGGCGCCATCCGCTTCACCACCGAGCACCGCCTGGCCGCCCGGGAACGCGAGGCGCTCATCATCCGCGGTGAAATCCAAGAGCGCGTCCAAGCCCTCGACCAGAAGATGCTCAGCCTCTTCCAGCGTTCGCTGAAGCTGCGCGAGGTCTCGGCGGGCGGCTGCAACGGCTGCGAGGCCGACGTCAACGTGCTCGGCACCTTGGTCTTCGACCTCGGTCGCTTCGGCATTCAAGTCGTCGCCTCGCCGCGCCACGCCGATGGGCTGATCATCACAGGGCCCGTGACCGAGAACATGAAGCTCGCCCTCAAGAAGACCTACGACGCCGTCCCCGAGCCCAAGATCGTCATCGCCGTGGGGGCCTGCGCCATCTCCGGCGGCCCCTACGCGGGGCACGAGGAGCAGCACAACGGTGCCTCCTCGGTGGTCCCGGTCGACCTGTACATTCCTGGCTGCCCGCCCGCTCCGTATACGATCTTGGATGGGCTGTTGGGGATGCTTGACCGGCTCGGGCCGGAGCGGCTGCGGGCGTTCACAGAGGCCGCAAAACGGTAAGCTCGTTTGGGTTGCGGTCGGGTTGGGCTCGATTCAACGCAAGGACACAAAGGCGTGGTTTCGGGCGTTCGGACGCGGTTCCCCGTCGTGGTTTCGAGCGTTCGGACGCGGTTCCCCGTCGTGGTTTCGGGCGTTCGGACGCGGTTCCCCGTCGTGGTTTCGGGCGTTCGGACGCGGTTCCCCGTCGTGGTTTCGGGCGTTCGGACGCGGTTCCCCCCGCCCCTACGAACACAACCATCCATCAGCGCTTGCGCACCAGGTCCATGATGTTGGCGAACGCAGCCTTCGCGCCGCCCGCCTTGCGGCCCCACTCCGAGTGGTTAATTGTCCGGGCGGCGCCCAGGACGGCGTCGAACATGGCGTGGCTGTAGGGCTGCCAGAAGGGGCTCCACTTCATGGTGGGCAGCACCTCCTCGTTGACGTGGTAGGACACGCAGAGGTCCCTCAAGCCCTGATCGGAGTGGACTCGCCCGACCCCGCTCTGCTTCACGCCACCCCAAGGCGTCTCGGGCATGGCGTGGGTAATCAGCGTCTCGTTGATCATGACGGTGCCAACCTCGAGGCGCTCGGCGACCTGACGGGCGCGGGCTTTGTCCGAGCTGTAGACGTAGGCGTCGAGCCCATATGGGGAGTCGTTGGCCAGGGCGATGGCTTGCTCGACGGACTTGACCTTCAGGATGGGCAAAGTCGGTCCGAAGGTCTCCTCGCGGTGGCATTCCATGTCGGGCGTAACGTTGATCAGCACGGTCGGCGGATAGAATTGGCCGGGCCGATCCAGAAGCTCCCCTCCGGTCAGCGCGGTGGCGCCTTGCTCGATGGCCATGCGCACTTGGGCCTCGACGATGGCCCTTTGCGCTCGGTCTGTCATGGGGCCCATATCGGTCCCATCTACGAGCGGGTCCCCGACCTTCAATCCTCTGACCCGCTCCACCACTCGCTCCACGACCTCGTCGTAGATGCTCTCGTGGACATAGGCGCGCTCGATGGAGGCGCAGACCTGTCCGGCGTTGGCGAAGGCGCCCCAGACCAGCGAGCCTTCGACGATGTCCAGATCGGCGTCGGGTAAGACAATCGCGGGATCTTTGCCGCCCAACTCCATGGAACAGGGAATGAGCTTGCGACCGCAGACCTCGGAGACGTGCACGCCGACGTTGGTTGAGCCCGTGAAGTTCACGTAGTCGACGCCCCTCTCGATCATCTCGGAGGCCACCTTGCCGGGGCACGGCAGGACTTGGAAAAGATCTGGGGGCAGCCCCGCTTGGTCGAAGAGCTTACGGCCTTCGAGGCAGGCCAATGGCGTCAGGCTCGCGGGCTTCAAGACCACCGCGTTGCCCGCCAGGAGCGCCATGATGACCTCGCCGTAGGGAATGGAGAACGGGAAGTTCCAGGGCGAGATGATGAGTACGACGCCGCGCGGCTTGTAGTGAAGGTAGCTGCGGCGGTGCTTGAGGAGGTGCAGCGGGATCTTGGTCGGGGCGAGGATGTGCTCGGCGCGGCTGGCAAAGTAGCTGGCCAAGTCGACGATGGGGAAGACCTCCATCTGCAGGGATTCTTGCAGGACCTTGCCGTTTTCTTGGCTGATGAGGCGGCACATCTCCTCGGCGTGGTCGAGGAGGAGGTCGCGGAAGCGGCGGATGACCGAGGCGCGCTCGGCGATCGGGGTCTCTCGCCAGGCGAGCTGGGCGCGGCGCGCGCGCTCCAGCGCCTGTCTGGCCTCTTCGATACGGTAGGACCGGACCTCAGTGATCACCTCACCGGACGCGGGATTCGTGACTTCGATGACGTCGGACATAGTGGCCTCCGGGCTCGAGACTGGGTCGGGTTTGAGTGCCCACCTTTCTACGGCCGAAAAGAGATTAACTCCAGAACATTGAACCGGTATGATGGTCCGACCGTTGATGTCCTCGTCGACTTGCTCTTTCGTCTCGCCGGTGGCTCGTCTTGGAGTCGCTGGGCTGAAGGACCCCATGAAGCGCTCGTGTGCCCCTCGACCGTTGCAGACCCAACTACTTGCAGGCGAGCCGGCGACATTTCTTGTGTACCACTGCGAGAGCGCGACGGTGAAAGGCCGGCGCAAGTTGCCGAAGACCTACGTTCCGACGCTGGGCACTGACTCTTCGACAGGGGGCACAGAATGAAGCGCCGAGTCCAAAAAGTGGTCGCTCTCGAGGAGGTGAACTACCCACGAAGCGCGGGCTTGGACCGACGCGAGTTCCTCAAGCTGCTGGCCGTGGGCAGCGCCGCTGTGGCCCTGGGCTTCCCCTCGTTGGTCTTCGCCGACAGCGGTGAGACCTTGCTCTCGGAGACGATGCAGCTCAGCGAGGGCTATTGGCTGGAGCTGTCGCGCACGCCCGACGAGCGAGGACGGCGCGCGCTGGGTGAGGCAAGGCAGTGGCTGATTGAATACGTCGACCAGAACGTCACGCCGGCCGGGATGCACGATCCCATACTGCTGCAGACCTACAACGACGCGCTGCGCGACCTTCTCGTCGACGCGTTGAGTCCGTCGCTGGTCGTCGACGTCCAGCTCTTCCACGATTGTGACAGGCTGTGTCCCAACCGGCAGATTCGGTCGGCTGGCCTGCGAATGAAGGTACAGTGAGGGATTCATGAAGCGTCCTCGAGCTCTAAGGCCGTCGAATAACGAGCAAGCGCCTGACTACCCGAATCGAAGGCGTTTCCTGCAGACGGTGGTCGGCGGCCTCCTGGTGGTCGGTGCGGCCCCGCAGTTGGTGTTCGGCGAAGAGCCCACCGAGGTCGAGGATCGTTTCGTCTTCGAGCCGGGCTACACCGTCGTCGTGCAGCGTCCGCTGAGCGAGGATGAAGACGGAGTCCGGAAAGCGCTCGGAGAGGTCCGTGCTGCGGTGCAGGAGGTCGTCGACGCCGAGGTCACCCCCGACAAGCTGCACAACGACGCGCAGCGCGCGCAGCTCGAGGCGACGCTGCTCGTGCTGTTTCAGGACGCGCTGTCGCCCATGGTGGTGTCGCGAGTTGCGCTCGAGCACGATTGCGCTGCGCTGTGTGGGCAACGGCACAGGGTCAAAGGCAAGCGCAAAATGCCTTGATTTGGGGAGGAGAGGATGGCGCGTCGAGTCAATCCAGTGGGCATGCAGGCGGAACCGAGCTACCCTAACCAGAGGTCTCGAAGTCGTCGCGACTTCCTCGAGCTGTTGGCGTTGGGGAGCGTTGGCGTGCTTGCTGGCCTCCCAGCGGGTGTGCGTGCCGAAGAGCCCAGCGAAGAGCCCAGCGAGCCCCTCTTCGAGCTCATGGACCTCGAAGGCGGCTACACGCTCGAGTTCTCGGTCTCTTGTGGGCCAGGTGCGCCCACCCGAAAGACGCTGAACAAGGTGCGCAAGAGGGTCACCCGCTACGTCGCCAAGAATGTGACGCCGAACGGCATGCACGATCCCGTAACGCTGCAAGGCTATCATGCAGCCCTGACAGCGATCCTGGAGGAGGTACTCGAGCCAGTGGTGCTCCAGGGGGTTTCCCTCGGGCACAACTGCCGAAAGCTTTGTCCTCCCGCCCCAAGGACCCGAGGCGCTCGGCCCCTGATCGATTCCGATCCAGAGCTTTGAGGTTTTTGTGGACGTCACGTTGAATCTCACCCACGCCTGCAACCTGGCCTGTCCTTATTGCTACGCGGGCGCCAAGGACGACCGGGCCATGTCCGCCGACGTGGCCGAGCGCGCCCTGCAGCTGGCCTTGGAGGACGACGCAGAGCACGTTCAGATCAGCTTCTTCGGCGGTGAGCCGCTCTTGCGCTTCGAGCTCCTCGAGGCCTACACGCGTCTGGCCCAGGAGCGCCTGGGCACGGGGGGCGCGGGCCGCACTTTGGCTTTCACGCTCACCACCAACGGCACGGCCTTCACGCCGGCCAAGCTCGAATTCCTGAAGGCGCAGAAGTTCTTCGTGGGGTTCTCGATGGACGGAGGTCGCGCAGCGCAGGACGCTTCGCGGCCGTTCGTAAACGGCGGCTCGAGCTTCGAGGCGGTCTTGCGCGGCCTGAAGAGCGTCCAAGCGGCGGGCCTGTCCTACGAGGTGATCTTGGTCACCGATCCGACCAACGTGCGCTCATTGGGCGAGTCCGTGCGCTTCATCGTCGCCCAGGGGGTCCACAAGGTCAGCCTGAATCCGAACTTCTCGGCCGATTGGACCGACGAGGACCTAGAGCATTGGGAGCGAGGCTACGAAGAGGCCGCTGCGGTCTACCTCGAGACCCTGCGGGACGGGCGCCCGTTGGCGCTGAACATCCTCGACGAGAAGATTCACACCTGGGTCAAAGACGGCTTCAAGGCGCGTGACCACTGCCAATTCGGCAACACCGGCGTGGCCGTCGCCCCGAGCGGCAACATCTATCCGTGCGAGCGCTTGGTCGGTGAGGACCGCGACCTGCGCTTCTGCATCGGCGACGTGTTCACAGGCTTTACCGCGCGCCGCGACGAGCTTTTGCGCTGCATCAGCGGCACTCCGAGCGACTGCACGGGCTGCGCGCTCAGCGCCCGCTGTATGAACTGGTGCCCGTGTCAGAACTTCGCCGACAGCGGGCAGATCGACCGCCCTGGCGGTTTGCTCTGCTGGCACGACCAGGTGGCGGTGAGGGTGGCCGACACGGCGGCGACGCAGCTGTTCGAGGAGCAGAACCCCTTGTTTCTTCGGCGGTTCTACGGCTGAGAGGTGTCGTGTGGTTCGGGCGATCGCGCGCGGTTCGCCGTCGTCGGGTCGGGCGGTCGTGCGCGGTTCACCCAACGTTTCACGTTGGAGTTTGTACACTTCCCTGGAGTTTGTACACTTGTGGGATCGCGCGGGCGGGCGTCGGTTGCCCAAGGTTTCACCTTGGGCTGGGGAATGTTCG
>PFUG01000418.1 GCA_002789955.1 Deltaproteobacteria bacterium CG_4_9_14_3_um_filter_63_12
CGCGCACGCGCCAGCGCTGCAAATCTGGTTGCCGCTGCAGTCGCCATCGGTCACGCACTCTGCGCCGCACACGCCCGCCTCACAACGCTGGCCCGACGCGCAGTCTCGGTCCTGTAGACACTCAGGAACACAGCTCCCCGAGACACAGTGCTCGCCTGTGTCCACGCAATCGGCGTCTGCAACGCACTCGGCTTGGCAGTCGCCCGAGACGCAGAGCTCGCCGCTGCTGCAGTCGCTGTTTCGCACACACTGAGGAGGAGCCGCGACGCAGAGGTTGCCCTCGCAGATGAGGCCCCCCGTACAGTCGCCGTCCAAACCGCAGCCCGCGATGCAGGCTCCCGCCTTGCAGAGCGAGCCCGCCGCACACGAAGCGTTCGAGGTGCACTGTGCCCCCAACTCGCAGACGCCGTTGGTGCAGACCTCCCCGTTGAAGCAGTCGAGATCGCTGGCACAGTTGGAGGTCGGCGAGATGCAGCGGCCTGCGGAGCAGGTCTGACCGATGGCGCAGTCCCTCGAGTCTCCACACTCGAAGTCGCAAAAGCCGCCCATGCAGGTCATGGCTGGGTCACCGCAGTCGCTGTTGCGTTCGCAGGGCTCAGCCGCATGCTCGCCGTCGCTGCAAGCCGAGAGCAGCGTCACCAGACAGGCGAGCAAGAGCAAGAAGCAGGATTTGACTGCGTCGTTCATTCTGGAAATCTAACTGCGCTCGGGTTCCCGATCAAACCCCACGGGCGAGCCTCACTCGTTGGGCACACGGCTCGCCTCTTCATGCATATCCCCTGTGTTCGCCAGCCCTCCGACTTCGAAAAAGTGAGGGTAAGCCTCGCGCCAGGCCTCGAGCATGAGCTCCAAGGGGAAATCGTCGAAGGTGCCCCTGTCCGCCAGGTACTCCATGTACTGGTCTCCGGCCTGGTTGGCTGGCTGGAGAACAGAGTCGGTGACCCCGTCGAAATCCAACGGCGTGACCCCCAACACCTCGCAGAGCGAGGCGTCGAAGGCTGGCGTCGCCTTCACCCAACGTCCCTCTAAGAAGACCTCGCTGTAGCCGTGGAAGACGAAGCGATCGGTGCGCATCAAGTGGCGTAGACGAGGGGTGCTCAGGTGGTTGCGAACGTCGGCGAAGCCGAGTCTCGAGGGTAGGCCAGCGGCGCGATAGGCTGCGGTGAGCAGGATGGCTTTCGGTACGCAGAATCCTTTCTTGCGCCTGAGCGTCTCGCTGGCCTTGAAGGCGTCGCGGTTGAGCTCTACCCCGTAGGGATCGTAGCGCACACCGTCGCGCACCGCGAAGAACAAGGTGATGGCGCGCTCGGTGGGGTTCTGAGCGCAGAGGCAATGCTCGTCGACGAACGCCCGGACCCGCTCGTGGTCGGAGTCGATGACGGGCGTTGGGCGGAGGGTGTCCGTAAGTGGCGAGGGTTCGGCTGTCGTCATCGGTCTCCGGGGGGTTCGAGGTGCACCGCACACACGTATTGTCGAGCGCCTTCAAAGACAACTGTTTTCTGCGCGGAGGCCGACGAGTCTATGATCTTTTGCTTCGCTCTCCGCGCCCGATTTTCGCTTCATTCGCCTCCGAGCCTAGAACCCGCTACGTTTCCTCCCGCAACGTCTTCAATTGGACTCTATTGCACAGGACGAGAAGATGAGCTCACGCAACCGCCGAAACACGCTCGCTGCCCTGTTGTTCGCCGCCTCGTTCGCGAGCTTGACCAGTTGGAGCAACGGGAACGACTCGGTTGGCGGCCGGCACCAGGTCGGCGCCGAGCCCAACGACCATAGCCTAGGCAGTGCCTTCGTGACCTGCACCGGACGTTCCTACTCGCCGCCCCCCGCGCAAGGCTTCCAACACACGCGCAGCGCCCTGGTCGTGACGGTCTCACATCCTCAACACAGCGCCCAGGACGTCATCGCGCTGCCCGCCTCGAGCACCGTGGTCCCTGGCAAGTTCGCCTACGGACGATTCAGCAAAGACCTCGAGGACGAGAACATCGAGCTCTTCATCGACGATTGTGCGGGCTGGCGTTCGCTGGGAACCGCACGCACCGACGGCGACGGGAGGACGTCCATTCCCCTGGACCTGGCCAGCGAACAGCTCGGCGTGGGGCTCTACGAGCTGCGCCAAGTCGTGCGCGGGGACGCCAGCGTCGTCACGTCTTGGCTGCGCGTAGTGCCGGCGGGAACCCATCTCGTCGTCTTCGACATCGACGGGACCTTGACGACCAGCGACGCCGAGATCGTGCAGGACGCCATCGACGAGTTCTTCCTCCCCATCTACAACCACCAATATGTGCCCGAGGCCTTCGCGTCTGGAGTCGAACTCACTCAACTCTACGCCGACAAAGGCTACGTCAACATCTACCTCACCGGGCGCCCTTACTGGCTGACCGGCATCACCCGGGGATGGCTCGAGCAGCTCGGCTACGCCGTCGGAAACGTCCACCTCACCGACTCCAACGCCGAAGCGCTCCCGAGCGAGGCCGGCGTCGGCACGTTCAAGGCCGAATACCTGAAAACTCTCACTGGTCTCGGTTACGTCATCGACTACGCCTATGGGAACGCGGCGACCGACGTCTACGCCTACGCCGTGGCCGGCATCCCTGCGAGCAAAACGTGGCTCATCGGCAGTGTCGGAGGCCAAGGCGGCACCAACGCCGTGGTCGACGACTGGACGGCGCACCTTGTCGAAGCCGCAGCGCATCCCGACGCCAACCAGCCCTTCTGATTCTTGCCAGCCTGCTTACAAACGCTTCCTGCGCCGTAAGCTCGAGCTCGCGCAGGATCGTCTCAAAGGGCTCGTGATCCCTTGCAATCACGGGCGGCCCCGTCTCCTCGGCGCCATCCGGTTCTGACACGGAAGCCTCGCGGTTTGCGGCGTCCTTCTCGTTCTCGTGCAGCTTGGCGTACTGGTCCGGCCCAATCGGTGCGCCGGTCTCCTGCTCCTTCTTGCGTTCCGGGTGACCGCGCTCGTCCTTCTTCGTCCCGTCGAAGGGGTTGGCGTAAAAATCCTTGGCCTCGTCCAAGACGT
>PFUG01000407.1 GCA_002789955.1 Deltaproteobacteria bacterium CG_4_9_14_3_um_filter_63_12
TGCATCGACCTCCTTGCCCTCCCACCTCTGACTTCGCCCAAATGCGCATTTTGTTCCCGGACGACGCCTTTGAACCTTGACCTGTGGGACAAGGCGCGGCGGCGAAACGTCTTGGAGCACCAGTATTACGAGGCAACATCGCCCCGCATTCCCTGTTTGTGTGTCTCTGTTGCGCATCGTGGCGAGGAAGACAACCCTCACCGAAAGAATCCCCGGACAGTTTACAGGGCAAAGTGTTCATTCTCGGCCGCCAAACACTTGGACTTGAGGAGGATCGCGGTTAGACGAGCGGCAAAAGAATGCGCTCTTGGGTTGAGACTCGGTGGCTCACACAATAGAGTGGCGAAACCTCCTTCGGAGACTCAGCTCTTCGGAATGACGGAGCCATTCGGGACACAATATGGCGACGCCCCTCCAGCTGCCCGCAATGCCAACGGCTTCCCCTGTCAAGATCGGGGTAGAGCCGAGGCAGAGTCCGACACCACCGTCGCTGTCGTTGCTCGTCGAGAGGTTCCGCAAGCACCTAGACGCAGGGCGAAGACACTTCGTTTTGACCGTGCCGGAGTCGCTGCACCTCAAGGAAGTCGCGCTCTCGTGCGCTCTCGAGAAGGGCGGTGCGGCCCTCGTCATCACCACCAACCCACGGCGGCGAAGCGCTTGGCGAGACCTCTTCAGCGGACTCGAGGGCTCTGAGCGAGACGGCGAGACCACCTCGGCGACCTGCATCACCCACACCCAGCTCACCGAGCTGCTCAACGCCGCCAACCCCTCTCCCGTCCTTGACCAAGCCCCTCTTTGGGGGCTCTCCACGCTGCTCCTGGACACCCCCCATTTGCCCAAATGTTCGCGCGATGCCATTGACCGCCTGCTGAAGCGAAATCGGGACTTCGAGCCCCTCCTCATCGAGCTCAACCCCCTCGGATTTCGCTCGCTTGCGGTCACGGAGGAAGCTCGAAGCGAGCCCCCTCGCGTCCCTGCGCTCGCGTTCGCGCCGTGCGACAGTGTTCCCCTCACCCTCGACCCCGCGCTGCTCGCCCAGGAAGGCGAGTGTGCCCCGCACCAGACGCTGTTTCGCGTCGTGGCCTTGCGCCGCCCACCGCCCACCCTGGCACTCCAGGAAATCGAAGCCCACCTCCAAGCCTTGCGGCTCGACAGCGACAACCCAAGTCTCGCCACCTTTGTTCGAGCGCTCTTGCCCCACCACCACTTCGCGAGGGGCAGCCGAAGAGACCGGACCATCGAAGCGCTCAGCAACGCCTGGCGAGAGACCATCGCCCTGCTGCGCGTCAATCACGCTCTGGGGAACGAGCTCCCCCGCTCGATCGCCGTGACGTTTGGCCGGGCGCTCGAGCTCGAACGCACACCGAGTCTGCGGGAGTGGCGCTCGGTGCTGCGCTGTTATCGTGCCCATCTCGAGAGCCTCGGCCTCGAGGCTCTGAGCCCCGAGAGCGACACGACCTCTTGGCAAGCCAGGCGAGTGAGAGGGATCGAGCAACGGATCGACGACGTCCTCCGGCAATACCAAGCTCCTGATGACTGGAGCGATGAACACGTCGCACAGCTCAACGACATCCTCGCCCTCGAACGCGCGACCAGCCCCGCTCCACGGGCGGTCCTGGTGCTCGACGACTTCGGCTTCGAGAGCGCGTCGTTGGCTCTCGAAGCTCGACTTGGTCAGTTGGGCACCGCAGTCGCCCGTGTCGGTCTCTCTGTGTCCCCCGGTCGACCGGGAGCTCCCGTCGAGATTTGGCCTCACGCCTTGCTCGGCGTCGTCCCTGCGAGACACTTCACAGACGTCGACGTGCTCATCGACCTGCGCCTGAGCACCAGCGTCCTCGCGCTCAGTTGTGACGTCCTCAATCTGCTTCGCGGCTCGCGCAGGGCGGTGAACCTATGGCGCGTTGTGGCGCTCGATGGCCATCAGGCGTCGACGCGCAGCACGCTCTCCCGCATCGTGCGCGCAGAAGAGCAGGCCTTTGCGCTCTCGGCCGAAGGACGTGCAATACCGACCGTTTGCCCACTGCGACCACTCCTCGAGCATAATGCGAGTCGCAGCGCACTCAGCGCTCTCGAGCGCCAGACACGGAGCAGGGCCAAGCGACGTCTCGAGCTCGAAGGGGGGGCCCGGAGCGAGAGTCGAGGAAACCCCATCACAAGCGCAGGGCTGCCAGCTGGCACACCTCGAGGCAACTCGGTGCCGGGAAGAAATCGGCTCGACCCCAGCTACGTCGCCATTGAGGAACTCCCAGAAACCCTCTCATCCGAGCACTCTCCCCACGGCCTCTCTCCTCGCCGGCTGCAGAAGCGGCACCTCGACTACGTTGCTGACAAACGCCAAACGGCGATCGAAGTCGTCCTCGCCATCTTGTTCGCCAGCATTATTCTGCCGTCGTTTGCGGGACCGGTGTTGGGGACGGTGATCGCCCTCTTGGTGAACATCCGATTGCTCATGCTCAGCCGCAAGCGCATCAATCAGAGTCGGCGACGCTCTTTCTCTTCCTCCGCAGGAAAGCTCGCCAACGTCGTCGATGTCGCTGCTGTCGTGCTGCGCACCATGCGCAGCTGCGAGGGCATCGACAAGTACGAGCTCCCCTCGAGTCTCATCCACTCTGTCGAGTTCAACGATGGTCGGGTTCACGTTTGGCTCGCCGTCGACGACCCCCGGTTGTGCCGCCTCTTCGTCACGGTCCTCGCCGAAGCCCTTGGCCCCATTATCGACCATCGCTACATCATCGGTCGGTCTTCTCCGTCGCAACCGCGCCCGGGCCCTGGTCTCAAAGTGGAGCCCATTCACGTGGCCCACTATCACCCCGTCCCCAAGGCGTTCAGCGTGAAACGCGAGGTCGCCGAGCTCTACGCAGGGTATTGGAGCCAGGTCTTCGGTCCCTGTCGCCTGCGCTACACCGCCGACGGCAAGGGCCGGCTGCTCAAGTTCGCGCATTTTGGGCGCCTGCATTTCGGGGTGCGGTCTCGAGCCCGACTCGCCGTCTGACGAAT
>PFUG01000655.1 GCA_002789955.1 Deltaproteobacteria bacterium CG_4_9_14_3_um_filter_63_12
CCAGCGCGCGCCAGTTCCACCACGCAGATCGCCATGCGGATGCCGCCGAGGTTGGAGGGCATCCCTGCCACCGTTGCCGCGATCACCTCCGCGTCTGCGTGGGTGTAGCTGCCCATCTTGTGCTGGCCGCCATCGACCTTGCAGCCCAGCGCGGCTTGCTGGATCAGGACATACTCCAGCCCGAAACTGTAGCCTTCGTCGGCCCCGTCCTTTGGCGGCGGCAGTTCCAGCTGCGCCTGTTCCACGCGGAAGGCCCATTCCAGCGCCGCCTGGATGCCCAGCGCTCGTTTGACCTTGCCGCCACCTGCGCCCCCGATCCGTCCCTGGACGCTCATGGTCGCAACCCATCAAGAAAATCCATCTGCGCCGGGCGCTGGGCCATCGGCAGCCAGATCCACGGGCCGGAGGCCATGGGCAGCCGCGAGAGTGCGCCACGCATGCGCTGCTGCCAGAGGGTGAACTCCGTTGCCGAGCAGGCGCAAAGCGCGTGCCCGACGGGCCAACCCATCAGCCATCCGACGAAGAGCGGGTTCAGCCGCCGCCGTGATCGGCCCTTCAGGATCCGCCGCGAGACGACGCGCCCATGCGAGGCAATCATCGAAGCCCACAGCGGGCGCGAGATCGGGGCGTGATGTGAGGGCCGCAGCCCATCCAGCATGATCGCCGGGCCCGGGCGGGTGAAGCCCTGTTCCGCCCGATAATGCAAGATGTCCATCCGGGATTTGCCATCGGCCCGGGTGATACTGGCTTCGCTGCTGCCCTTCCAGTTCTGTGCGGCCGGGGTCGGCCATTGCAGCGCCTGTGCTGACAGCTTTGGCTCGCCCAGGCTGTTGATCTTGCCCCGGACCCGGTCCATCTGATCGTCGGCCACCGGCGTCTGCCATTGCGCCGCCTGCGCTGGCAGGGGCGGCATCCCTCCCGAACCATAGCTCTGGCCCGGTCCACCTTTCGCACCATCCGTGGCCTTGGGCGTCGACCAGTTGGTGATGCCCAGCGCCAGCGCCTCCGCCTTGCGGGTAAAGTCGCTGTTCCCGGCCGGGTTGTAGCGATCCGTGCCCGGATGCAGGCTCATAGGTGTGGGCCAGGATGAAGATGCGCATCCGCTGGTGCGGCGCGCCGACTTCTGCCGCCGAGAACAAGCCCGCCGCAGGCGTGTAGCCCAATCCCCAAAGCTCTCGCAGGACGGTTTCAAGGCCGAGGGTGACATGACCGGGGACGTTTTCGAGAAAGACCCACTCGGGGCGGCATTCGACGATGACGCGGGCGACGTCTGGCCAGAGGTGGCGCGGGTCGTCGGCCCCACCGCGTTTGCCAGCGGCACTGAAGGGCTGGCAAGGATACCCGGCCAGGATGGCATCGAAGGCACCGCGGAAGGCGCGGGCATCGAAGCTACGCAGGTCATCCCAAATCGGTGCCGGGGCGAAATATCCTGCGCGCTGGGCAGCGATGAGGACAGCTCGGGGCCAATCCTCCCACTCGACGAAAGCCCGGGTGTGATATCCGGGTTCGGCGAGCATGAGGCCCAGATCCAAGCCTCCGCCGCCTGCGCAGAGGGACAATCCGTGCCGGGGACGTGACACCATGCCATTCACCGGATCCCCCGCTCGCGCAGGCGTTCGGCGGTAACCAGCCCCCGGCCCAGCATGGCATCGCGCATGGTGTTGCTGATCGCGCTGACCGGCAGGTAGCCGTCCAGATTCACGAGGTTCGCATAGAACGCGGGCAAGTCAGTGATCGGCTTCGCGGCAGGCGCAGCCTCCGCCTTTGGCTTTCGCCGTTTTCGCCCCGCATCCTCCACCTTGCGCTGGACAGCACGCTGCATGGCGCGGTCGAGCGCTTTCGGCCCATCGGGTGGTTCGGGATGCTCCTGGCGGGACGCCTCGGCGGCGGCGACGATTTCCGCCTCGGTCAGTCCCAGCCCGTCGCGCCAGCGCTGGACGTGCAGCCGGGGCGGCCATCCTTGCCACCAGCCGGGCAGGGCTGCGTGGTCCAGGCCCAGCGCATCGAGCAGCTTCCCGAAAAATTCATCCGAGATCGCCTCGCGCGCTTGCGCACCCTCCTCCTCCTTTACTGGTTTACTTAGGGGTTCTCTTACAAGGTTAGTGTCCGGATTCCGGACACGGCTTTGCGCATTTTCCGGACACGGGTCGGGGCAAAAACCGGACACGGGTCCCTGCGGAGTGCCGTGTGCGATTTCCGGACACGGCTCGGCCAGAATGGCACCGCTGACAGCGATTTCACAGGCAGTTTCAGCGTCGTATCCACTAGGCAAAACCCCGTGTCCGGTTTTCGGACATGGCTCGGGATCATGTGGTGCAAAGCCCTCCTCGAACCCCAGGATGTAGCGTGTCGGCAGCTGGCGTTTGGTGACGGGATCGATGCGCGGCACCCGCCGCAGCAGATGTTCCGCCTCCAGCCGGTCGAGATGTTCGTTCAGGGTGGAGCGGCTGATTTCGCAATCATGGGCCAGCCGGTCCTGCGAAGGGAAACAGCCGAAGTCGGGGTTGAAGCGATCACACAGATGCCAGAGCACGATCTTGGTCGTCGGCTTCAACCCGCGCCGCTGGATCGCCCAGTTGGTGGCGTCATGGCTCATGGCGCGGCCCTCCGCGCTAGGCGCACGCGGCATGTGAAGCCGTTGTCGGCCAGCGCGCCGAGCGCGTCGTCGACTGTGCGCACCAGCGCCCAGCCGAAGCCCTGCGCGCAGACGTTGTCGCGGAAGACCTCCTGCGATTTGCGCAAGCGGCCGGTTTCGCTTTTGACCTCGAGAAACAGCACGCGGCCGCCGGAGATGACGATCAGGTCCGCGAAACCTGCATGGACACCCATGCCGACGAGGATCGACTGCCGCCTGGCACCACGCGGCCCGGCCTCGGTCACCTCGTTGGCACAGTGATGGACGATGGCATCGCGGGACAGGGCGAACCGCAACGCCTGGACGATGGCGCGCTGGGCATCGGCCTCGGGAGTGCTGCGCCGGTTCATGCGGCACCGCTCTTCGGGAACGCGGCCGCCGCGAGGACGTGCAACGGCCGCCCGTCCAGCCGCCGCAGCAGGTCGATGGCCTCTGCACATTCCGCGGCATCGTCGGTCTGCCCGGCCACAATCCGCGCCGCGAGGATGACCAGCGAGTCCGGATGCCGGGTGGTGTCGGCCAGAACGCCACGCGCTTCGGTCAGGCGATCATGGATCCAGTCGGCGGAGCTGGCCGACGCGATCATCGGGTGGGACAGGGGCGCGGTCATCGACGCACCCGCAACGGTGTCTTGCGGGATTGTTCCCGGGTTTCGAGCCAGCTGCGCACGGTGCTGCGCCGGTAGTAAACCTTGCGCCCCAGCTTGATGCTTTGGGGGCCGGTCCGTTTGGCATCCCAACGCCACAGCGTGTCCTCGGACACCCCCAAGCTGATCGCCAGATCATGCCGACTGATCCAATCCTCCAGAAGGCCCATGTCGGGCCCTTCCTGGCTGCTGTCCTGCGTATCCAAC